>NZ_JBMKIF010000006.1:0-233614 GCF_049238025.1 Enterobacter cloacae complex sp. IR5458 | reverse complement strand
ACACGATTTTACGACACTTAAAAAACTCAGGCCGCAGTCGGTAAACTCACGCATACAACCGGGCAGTGACGTCATTGTTTGCGCGGAAATGGACGAACAGTGGGGTTACGTCGGGGCTAAATCACGCCAGCGCTGGTTGTTTTACGCGTATGACAGGATACGGAGGACGGTTGTGGCGCACGTATTCGGTGAACGCACGCTGGCCACGCTGGAGCGTCTTCTGAGCCTGCTGTCGGCCTTTGAGGTCGTGGTATGGATGACGGATGGCTGGCCGCTTTATGAATCACGCCTGAAGGGAGAACTGCACGTTATCAGCAAGCGATATACGCAGCGCATTGAGCGGCATAACCTGAACCTGAGGCAGCATCCGGCAAGGCTGGGCAGGAAGTCACTGTCGTTCTCAAAATCGGTGGAGCTGCATGACAAAGTCATTGGGCATTATCTGAACATAAAACACTATCAATAAGTTGGAGTCATTACCCTTTTTTCAACTTCTGATGGATGCGAGTGATTGAACTCATACATTAATGTTTTCCCACGAAGTCTTTTTTCAGGTAAGCCTTCGCACATATCGGTAAATAGCTTGCCTGCTTTTATTTTTTCTGTCATCGACATGTTCATTTTTAACATTCCGTCCTGATAAGTTGGTCGGATAAGGCGCTCGCGCCGTATCCGACATTAATTTCTTAAGCGACTTCATTCACCTGGCGACGCAGCAGAGAAAGTGGGCCGGGGCCGCTAAGCGTGAACACGGAAATTAAGGTGAAGCCCAGCGCCACCAGACCCAGCACCAGGTAAGCGCCCTGGAAACCGATGCTTTCATACATATTGCCCGCCAGAATAGACATAAAAATCATCGCCAGTTGCTTAAAGAAGCAGAAACAGACCAGATAAATCGTCGCTGAAAAACGCACTTCAAACTGGCTGGTAATATATTTAAAGCAGCCCACCAGCAGGAACGGTACTTCAAACATATGCAGCGTTTTCAGAATAACCACTTCCAGTGCTGAGGTAGCGAACGATGAGCCAATAATACGTACTGACATAATAGTGCCAGCCAGCAGCAGGGCGTTTTTCCCACCGATGCGATTAATGATCAGTGGCGCAAAAAACATAATCGAGGCGTTAAGTAATTCGCCCATTGTCGTTACGTAGCCAAATACCCGCGTACCCTGTTCACCGGTAGCAAAGAACGAAGTAAAGAAATTAGCAAACTGTTGGTCAAAAACATCGTAGGTGCAGGAAACGCCAATAACATACAGTGACAAAAACCACAGTTTTGGCTGTCTGAACAGTTCCAGCGCCAGCTTAAGGCTAAATGCCGAATGGTTGGCACCTACCGCATTGGCAACCGTGGCAGAAGAGGGCGCATCCGTTTTGGCGAAAAAGAGTAAAATGGCGAGGATGAATGCACAGCCAGAACCCAGCCAGAAAACAAACTGATTATTGATGGTGAACATGATGCCGACAATCGAGGCACACAGCGCCCAGCCAACACAGCCAAACATCCGCGCGCGACCATATTCGAAATTACTGCGACGGCTGACTTTCTCGATAAATGCCTCTACTGCTGGCGCACCGGCGTTAAAACAAAAGCCTAGATAAATACCACCAACAATCGATCCTACTAAAATGTTGTATTGTAACAGTGGCCCGAAGATAAAAATAAAGAACGGCGCAAACATCACTAACATGCCGGTAATAATCCACAGCAGGTATTTGCGCAGCCCGAGTTTGTCAGAAAGCAGACCAAACAGCGGTTGGAATAATAGCGAGAACAGAGAAATAGCGGCAAAAATAATACCCGTATCACTTTTGCTGATATGGTTGATGTCATGTAGCCAAATCGGGAAAAACGGGAAGTAGGCTCCCATGATAAAAAAGTAAAAGAAAAAGAATAAACCGAACATCCAAAAGTTTGTGTTTTTTAAATAGTACATAATGGATTTCCTTACGCGAAATACGGGCAGACATGGCCTGCCCGGTTATTATTATTTTTGACACCAGAGCAACTGGTAATGGTAGCTACCGGCGCTAAGGTGGAATTCCGCCGACACTGACGGGCTCCAGGAGTCGTCGCCACCAATCCCCATATGGAAACCGTCGATATTCAGCCATGTGCCTTCTTCCGCGTGCAGCAGATGGCGATGGCTGGTTTCCATCAGTTGCTGTTGACTGTAGCGGCTGATGTTGAACTGGAAGTCGCCGCGCCACTGGTGTGGGCCATAATTCAATTCGCGCGTCCCGCAGCGCAGACCGTTTTCGCTCGGGAAGACGTACGGGGTATACATGTCTGACAATGGCAGATCCCAGCGGTCAAAACAGGCCGCAGTAAGGCGGTCGGGATAGTTTTCTTGCGGCCCTAATCCGAGCCAGTTTACCCGCTCTGCTACCTGCGCCAGCTGGCAGGTCAGGCCAATCCGCGCCGGATGTGGCGTATTGCTCGCCACTTCAACATCAACGGTAATCGCCATTTGACCACTTCCATCAATCCGGTAGGTTTTCCGGCTGATAAATAAGGTTTTCCCCTGATGCTGCCACGCGTGGACCGTGGTAATCAGCACCGCGTCGGCAAGCGTATCTGCCGTGCACTGCAACAACGCTGCTTCGGCCTGGTAATGGCCCGCCGCCTTCCAGCGTTCGACCCAGGCGTTAGGGTCAATGCGGGTCGCTTCACTTACGCCAATGTCGTTATCCAGCGGTGCGCGGGTGAACTGATCGCGCAGCGGCGTCAGCAGTTGTTTTTTATCGCCAATCCACATCTGTGAAAGAAAGCCTGACTGGCGGTTAAATTGCCAACGCTTATTATCCAGCTCGATGCAAAAATCCGTTTCGCTGGTGGTCAGTTGCGGGATGGCGTGGGGCGCGGAGGGGAGTGTCACGCTGAGGTTTTCCGCCAGACGCCACTGCTGCCAGGCGCTGATGTGTCCGGCTGCTGACCATGTGGTCGCGTTCGGTTGCACTACGTGAACCGTTAGCCAGAGTTGTCCGGCGCTCTTCGGCTGCGGTAGTTCAGGCAGTTCAATCAACTGTTTACCTTGTGGAGCGACATCCAGAGGCACTTCACCGCTTGCCAGCGGCTTGCCATCCAGCGCCACCATCCAGTGCAGGAGCTCGTTATCGCTATGACGGAACAGGTATTCGCTGGTCACTTCGATGGTTCGCCCGGATAAACTGAACTGGAAAAACTGCTGCTGGTGTTTTGCTTCCGTCAGCGCCGGATGCGGCGTGCGGTCGGCAAAGACCAGACCGTTCATGCAGAACTGGCGATCATTCGGCTTATCGCCAAAATCACCGCCGTAAGCCGACCACGGATTGCCATTTTCATCATATTTAATCAGCGACTGATCCACCCAGTCCCAGACGAAGCCGCCCTGTAAACGGGGGTACTGACGAAACGCCTGCCAGTATTTAGCGAAGCCGCCAAGACTGTTACCCATCGCGTGGGCGTATTCGCAAAGGATCAGCGGGCGCGTCTCTCCAGGCAACGAAAGCCATTTTTTGATGGACCATTTCGGCACAGCCGGGAAGGGCTGGTCTTCATCCACGCGCGCGTACATCGGGCAAATAATATCGGTTGCGAAGGTGTCGGCTCCGCCGCCTTCATACTGTACCGGGCGGGAAGGATCGACAGATTTGATCCAGCGATAGAGTGCGTCGTGATTAGCGCCGTGGCCTGATTCATTCCCCAGCGACCAGATGATCACACTCGGGTGATTACGATCGCGCTGCACCATTCGCGTTACGCGTTCGCTCATCGCGGGTAGCCAGCGCGGATCATCGGTCAGACGATTCATTGGCACCATGCCGTGGGTTTCAATGTTGGCTTCATCCACCACATACAGGCCGTAGTGGTCGCACAGCGTGTACCACAGCGGATGGTTCGGATAATGCGAACAGCGCACGGCGTTAAAGTTGTTCTGCTTCATCAGCAGGATATCCTGCACCATCGTCTGCTCATCCATGACCTGACCATGCAGAGGATGATGCTCGTGACGGTTAACGCCGCGAATCAGCAACGGCTTGCCGTTCAGCAGCAGCAGACCATTTTCAATCCGCACCTCGCGGAAACCGACATCGCAGGCTTCTGCTTCAATCAGCGTGCCGTCGGCGGTGTGCAGTTCAACCACCGCACGATAGAGATTCGGGATTTCGGCGCTCCACAGTTTCGGGTTTTCGACGTTCAGACGTAGGGTGACGTGATCGGCATAACCACCACGCTCATCGATAATTTCACCGCCGAAAGGCGCGGTGCCGCTGGCGACCTGCGTTTCACCCTGCCACAAAGAAACCGTCACCCGCAGCTCATCGCGCAGCTCGCCGTACATCTGAACGTCTGCCTCCAGTACAGCGCGGCTGAAATCATCATTAAAGTGAGTGGCTACATGGAAATCGCTGATTTGCGTGCTCGGTTTATGCAGCAACGAGACGTCACGGAAAATGCCGCTCATCCGCCACATATCCTGATCTTCCAGATAACTGCCGTCACTCCAGCGCAGCACCATCACCGCGAGGCGGTTTTCTCCGGCGTGTAAAAATGCGCTCAGGTCAAATTCAGACGGCAAACGACTGTCCTGTCCGTAACCGACCCAGCGCCCGTTGCACCACAAATGAAACGCCGAGTTAACACCATCAAAAATAATTCGCGTCTGGCCTTCCTGTAGCCAGCTTTCATCAACATTAAATGTGAGTGAGTAACAACCCGTCGGATTCTCCGTGGGAACATACGGCGGATTGACCGCAATGGGATAGGTCACGTTGGTGTAGATAGGCGCATCGTAACCGTGCATCTGCCAGTTTGAGGGGACGATGACAGTATCGGCGTCAGGAAGATCGCGCTCCAGCCAGCTTTCTGGTACCGCTTCTGGTGCCGGAAACCAGGCAAAGCGCCATTCACCATTCAGGCTGCGCGACTCTTGGGAAGGGCGATCGGTGCGAGCCTCTTCGCTATTACGCCAGCTGGCGAAAGGGGGATGTGCCGCAAGGCGATTAAGTTGGGTAACGCCAGGGTTTTCCCAGTCACGACGTTGTAATACGACGGCCAGTGAATCCGTAATCATTGTCATAGTTGTATCCTGCGTGAATTGTTATCCGCTCACATTTTCGCATAACATACGAGCCGGACACATAGAGTGTAAAGCCTGGGGTGCCTAATGAGTGAGCTGACTCACATTAATTGCGTTGCGCTCACTGCCCGCTTTCAAGTCGGGAAACTTGTCGTGCCAGCTGCATTAAGGAATCTGCCAACGTGCGGGGAGAGGTGGTTTGCGTATTGGGCGCCAGGGTGGTTTTTCTTTTCACCAGTGAGACGGGCAACAGCTGATTGCTCTTCACCGCCTGGCCCTGAGAGAGTTTCAGCAAGCGGTCCACGCTGGTTTGCCCCAGCAGGCGAAAATCCTGTTTGATGGTGGTTAACGGCGGGATATAACACGAGCTGTCTTCGGTATCGTCGTATCCCACTACCGAGATATCCGCACCAACGCGCAACCCGGACTCGGTAATGGCGCGCATTGCGCCCAGCGCCATCTGATCGTTGGCAACCAGCATCGCAGTGGGAACGATGCCCTCATTTAGCATTTGCATGGTTTGTTGAAAACCGGACATGGCACTCCAGTCGCCTTCCCGTTCCGCTATCGGATGAATTTGATTGCGAGTGAGATATTTATGCCAGCCCGCCAGACGCAGACGCGCCGAGACAGAACTTAATGGGCCCGCTAACAGCGCGATTTGCTGGTGACCCAATGCGACCAGATGCTCCACGCCCAGTCGCGTACCGTCTTCATGGGAGAAAATAATACTGTTGATGGGAGTCTGGTCAGAGACATCAAGAAATAACGCCGGAACATTAGCGCAGGCAGCTTCCACAGCAATGGCATCCTGGTCATCCAGCGGATAGTTAATGATCAGCCCACTGACGCGTTGCGCGAGAAGATTGTGCACCGCCGCTTTACAGGCTTCGACGCCGCTTCGTTCTACCATCGACACCACCACGCTGGCACCCAGTTGATCGGCGCGAGATTTAATCGCCGCGACAATTTGCGACGGCGCGTGCAGGGCCAGACTGGAGGTAGCAACGCCAATCAGCAACGACTGTTTCCCCGCCAGTTGTTGTGCCACGCGGTTGGGAATGTAGTTCAGCTGCGCCATCGCCGCTTCCACCTTTTCCCGCGTTTTCGCAGAGACGTGGCTGGCCTGGTTCACCACGCGGGAAACGGTCTGATAAGAGACACCGGCATACTCTGCGACATCGTATAGCGTTACTGGTTTCACATTTACCACCCTGAATTGACTCTCTTCGGGTGCTATCATGCCATACCACGAAATGTTTTGCGCCATTCGGAGGGGGCACGCCGAAGTGAGATTCAAAATGCCGACGTCAGTTCACAGGTGGGTAATGATACCAACGTGTTGATTTCGTATTTTCACTGACACCAGGATCATCCTGATGTTACAAGGATTGAATGACTACAGATTAAAATAGTCATCAACAGGTTGACAGCATTACCGGTAACCCGTTTCAGCTCTTTCTGGAGACGGTGGATCTCGGCCTGAGCATCTGACTGTTCTTTATTAGTGGAAGAATCCGGACCGTACTTCTTTATCCATGCATAAAGGCTGTGGGTGGTGATATCGAGACGTGTTGCAACTCTGGAAACAGAATAACCGCGATCAACAACCTGTTTGACTGCTTCAGTTTTAAACTCTTCGGGATAACGCTTACCGCTCATGGGCACCTCTCTTTAAGCCATCTTAAATGACTCTGAGGTGTCTGTTAAACCCGTGGCGATTCATTTTAGGCATAAAAAAAGACCTCAGTTGAGGTCTATTTACATACTGTTGGTGCGAAGGCCGAACTCGAATCGGCTCTTCATTAACTAACTCTGGCAACGTTTCCATCCAATCGCAATCCATCCAAATAGTCCCCATACCACTGCATCATCTCTTTCCTCCCTTCAAGATACTGCGCATGGTTATAGGTCCCGCGAATCGCGTTCTTGTCCACATGCGCGAGCTGGGTCTCAATCCAAGCAGTGTTGAATCCTTCCTCATGCAAGATTGTGCTCATGGTGTGACGAAAACCATGTCCGGTTGCTCTCTTATCGTAACCAATCCTTTTAATAACCATATTGATGCTGGCTTCGCTCATTGGTTTATTAACATCGTTTCGACCTGCAAAGATAAACTGGTAAGTACCGGTCAATTGCTTTAGTTGCCGAAGTGCTGCTAAGGATTGAGCAGAAAGGGGCACTATGTGGGGTCGCCTCATCTTCATTCTACTTTTCGGTATTTCCCAGATATGGTTTTCGAAGTCGATTTCACTCCATTCTGCCATACGTAATTCGACGGTTCGTAAGCCCGTAAGCATGAGTAGTCGGGTCGCCAGAAGCGTTACTAGACTGCCGGTGTATTGTGAAAGCTTTTGTAAAAACTCGGGTAGCTCAGCAGCAGTAAGAAAGGGATAATGTTGTTTCTCGTACCCCTGTAAAGCACTACCAAGATCAGCCGCAGGGTTGTACTCGGCTCGGCCAGTAACAATAGCGTAACGGAACACTTCGCTACAACGTTGGCGCACTTTACTGGCAAGCTCCGGCGCACCTCGCTTTTCCATACGCTGCAATACAGACAGAAGCTCCAGTGGCTTTATCTCATTAACCGGCTGCGATCCAACAAAGGGAAATACATTGTTTTTGAAGGCCCGGTTAACATAGTCAGCGTAGTTTTTTGACCAGCCAGAAACTTTTGCGTTGTACCACTCAACCGCTATCGCTTCAAAAGTATTCGTAACCGATAGTTTTTGGGCAAGTAGTTCGGCTTTTTTAACTTCACCGGGATCTTTATCATTTGCCAATGTTTTTCTCGCTTCATCGCGCTTAGTGCGGGCTTCCGCAAGTGAGATGTCAGGATAGGTTCCGAACGAGAGTTTTTTCTCTTTACCGGCAAATCGATACTTCATTCGCCAGTACTTTGAACCGTTAGTATTGACCATGAGATAGAGCCCTCCGCCATCAGCGAGTTTATAGGCTTTATCTCTGGGCTTTGCAGTCTCGACCTGACGAGCATTCAGTGGCATTTGGGGGCCTCATTTTCCGTTGAACAGGATAAGCCCCCACTTAGGCCCCCAAACGTTTATTGATTCACGTAGATATGGGTAGACTTCAGTTGACGTCGCATAGCCTGAGAAGAGGGGTTATGGCTGATTATAAAAGGTTTTTATTGAATTCGGTAGACATCAGGAGAGTTATATCTGGTGTCCCCTGCAGGAATCGAACCTGCAACTAGCCCTTAGGAGGGGCTCGTTATATCCATTTAACTAAGGGGACGAGGCGGCACGAGTATAGCGTTATTTACACTTTGCGTTAAGCGCATCGCCGCCTGACTGCTCAAAGAGTCACCATTCAGTCCGTTTTTTTTGCCGAATTGCCCTCATTCTCTTGCGCCTTTAGCTCAGCTTTGCGTTTGTTAGACATGTCGTTACGGATTTGGGCATGGCTTAACAGCGCGAAGATAAACGTTCCGCCGCAGATATTCCCGGCCAGCGTCGGAAGGGCGAACGGCCAGAAAAAATCAGTCCAGTGAAGCGTACCATTAAAGACCAGATAAAGTATTTCAACGGTACCGACCACAATATGCGTGGTGTCCGCCAGGGCAATCAGCCAGGTCATCAGTATGATCACCACAATTTTGGCGCTGCCTGCGGAAGGAAACATCCACACCATCGTGGCGATAATCCAGCCGGAGATGATGGCGTTTGCGAACATTTCGGCCGGCGTGTTTTTCATCACGTCCATGCCAATTTTCACAAACGCATCCCGGGTAGGTTCATCAAAGATCGGCATATACTCAAACGCCCAGGCGGCGATACCCGTGCCGATAATGTTACCCAGCAGGACCACGCCCCACAAACGCAACAATAAACCGAAATTGCCGAGGGTAGGATTTTGCATCACTGGCAGAACGGCAGTCACCGTGTTTTCAGTAAACAGCTGCTGGCGGGCCATGATGACAATAATAAAGCCGAAGGTATAGCCGAGGTTCTCCAGTAAAAAACCGCCGGGTACACCCTCAAGTTGAACATGAAATATCCCTTTTGCGAGCAGTGACGCGCCCATTGACAGTCCCGCAGCGATGGCTGACCAGAAGAGGGCCATGGCATCGCGCTCCATCTCCTTTTCGCCATCCTGGCGTATATGTTCGTGAATTGCCATCGCGCGGGAGGGGAGGCGATCTTCATCAACTTCTATCTTCTCGCCGCGCGCTTTCTCCTCGCTCTCAATTTCAATATCCTCTTTGCTCTCTGCAATTTTGTCTTCACCCACTTCTTTCATAACGGCTCCCGGAGGTTGATCTTTCTTTTAAGCGTAGCGGCTTTTATCAGGATGCCTGTGGGGATGCTCTTAAATTGGCGGCAATGACAACAAAGGTGAGACATCTCTTTCAAAGGCATTATAAAATTGCCAGCGAAACGAATTCCAAAAGCCAGGCTATGCTGAGATCAGAGCCACGGTGTTTATTGCCCGTACTTGTGCTCATAGACATCGGTAAACGTGCTGTTACAATCACTTGCACGTTTACAGACGGAGCGCCAGATGCTTCGTTACGGATGGCAATCAACGATAGCCATACTGAACAGGGAGATATTTATGAAACTTCGGCTGTCGGCGCTTGCGCTGGGCATGACGATGCTTGTGGGCTGCGCCAGCTCCGGGGAGCAAACGGGACGCTCCGATCCTCTCGAAGGATTTAACCGCTCCATGTATAGCTTCAACTACAACGTGCTGGATCCGTATGTGGTTCGGCCGGTGGCAGTGGCATGGCGCGATTATGTTCCACAGCCTGCGCGTAACGGGCTAAGCAATTTTACCAGCAACCTCGAAGAGCCCGCGGTTATGGTGAACTACTTCCTGCAGGGCGATCCGTATCAGGGGATGGTGCACTTTACTCGCTTCTTCCTGAACTCCCTGCTGGGGATGGGCGGCTTTATTGATGTCGCTGGCATGGCAAACCCGAAACTGCAGCGTGAACAACCGCACCGCTTCGGCAGCACCCTGGGGCATTATGGCGTAGGTTATGGTCCGTATGTCCACCTGCCGTTCTATGGCAGCTTCACCGTGCGTGATGATGGTGGCGATATGGTCGATACGCTGTATCCGGTCCTGTCGTGGCTGACCTGGCCGCTGTCGATTGGTAAATGGACGGTGGAAGGGATTGAAACCCGTGCGCAACTGCTCGACTCAGACGGTCTGCTGCGCCAGTCTTCCGATCCTTACATTATGGTGCGCGAAGCATACTTCCAGAATCACGATTTTATTGCCAACGGTGGCAAGCTGAAGCCGGAGGAGAATCCAAACGCGAAGGCTATCGAAAACGAACTCAAAGATATCGATTCGGAATAAATAAAAAAGGTGAGCGATGCTCACCTTTTTCGATTTCAGTGCGCTTAGAACGCGTAGTTAAAGTTCGTACCGAACAGCCAGGCTTTACCTTCAGAGGTAAACTCGTACGGACCTTCCTGGAACGTCACTTTCTGACCGTGCATATAAGATACGCCCGCATCGATGGACGCATTCTCGTTGAACGCATATGTCGCACCAGCACTTAACCAGAAGCGGTCCTGATCCGGAATGGAAATGGAACGTTTGTCTGCCGGAACCGGGCTGTCGTCAAATGCGATACCGGAGCGGAAAGTCCAGTTTTTATCGTAGTAGTAGGTGGTACCCAACGCAATACGATAGGCGTCGTGGAAGCTTTCATCCTTATAGAACAGCGTTTGACCATTGTTGCCGGTTGCTTTCAGCTCCTGGAACTGGCTCCAGCTGGTGTAGGCCAGGCTATAGTGAATAGCCCATTGTGGTGCCACGCGGTTGTAACCGGAGACTTCCCACATTTCTGGTAAATGCAGCGACAGTGAACCTGGAACTGTCTGGTTTGAAGTACCCCATGGAATGGTGGTACCCGCGCCTGGAACCAGGTTGTTGACTGGCGCCAGGATGCCGCTCTTGTAATCGCCGTCAAAGTCAATTTTTACTTCGGAACGATAGGTCAGGCCCCAACGGTTGTTTTTGTCCAGCTCATACAGGATACCGGCGTTCCAGCCATAGCCCCACTCATCACCTTTCAGGCTGGCAATTTTATTGCTGTTTTTCGGCAGGCTGGCAGTCTGCTCGCCGGAGTAACGCTCAATTTTTGCATCAGCGTAGACGGCATCAAAGCCCAGACCAAAGCTCCAGCTGTCGTTCAGACGATAAGCACCGCTCAGGTTCAGGTTCAGCGTCGTCAGATCGGTTTTACCGCCGTATTCACCTGCCGGATAGTTGTTATTGAATTCAGTTGCAAGGCCGTAGTTGGACGTGACGGACGCCCCCCAGCCAAATTGCTCATTAATAGGTGCAACGAAGTGCAGGTTGGGTACCCATGCGGTCGGGGCAATATTGTCCGCTTTCAGGCTCGCACCTGTGTAAGGCGACTTGCCAGAAATGTTGACATCAGGATCGATATATACCGCACCCGCAGAGAAGGTCGGGCGATCGAACATCATGATCAGTGCAGGGTTACGGCTGGCGTTACCTGCATCATCAGCAATTGCACCTTCCCCAGAATACGCGCGGCCAAGGCCAGAGGAAGAAAATTCGTTTAACTGAAAGCCCGCTGACCAGGCGGAAGTGGAGACGATTGCCACTGCGACTGCCAGCGCAGTCTTGTTGAACAGGGTTTTCTGGCTCATGACCATAACCTCATTGAGTTATTTTTATTCAATAATTGTTACATACCGTAACAGGAGCGCGAAGTGTAGGGTCTGAGGTTTGACAGACAAATCAGACCAGTGGCCAGAGTATAGGTCTGACCAGCTAGGATGTTGCAAGTTTGTTTATTAATATTTTCAAACATGTTTCATGAAACGAGATCTGGTTGGCAAAAATGTGACCATCGCGACTCAGTCAAAAGGGTGGTTTTTGTTTTAGATCATTTTTTAGTGTGATATTGGTCACTTATCCGATTTTGCGCCATTAACGGCTGGAGAGAGCCTGCGCCGGGGCGTAAAATAGCAGCATCGTGTTTATCTCGCGCGCTGCGCGAATACAGAGGAAATTGAGCTATGAGTAAATGCAGTGCTGATGAAACCCCGGTTTGCTGCTGTATGGATGTTGGCACCATCATGGACAACTCCGATTGCACAGCGTCTTACAGCCGTGTGTTCACCAACCGCGCTGAAGCGGAAGAGACCCTGTCCGCGCTGAGCAAGCGTGCGCGTGATGTTGAATCCGATCCGTGCGAAATCAAATCTACCTTCACCGAGGTGGACGGCGGCGTGAAGCTGGATATTGACTTCGTGTTTGCCTGCGAAGCAGAAACGCTGATTTTCCAGCTGGGCCTGCGTTAATTCCTGCGGGCTGGTGCCCTCACCCCGACCCTCTCCCACGGGAGAGGGTGCAAACACTAAAAACGGTAACCTACGGGTTACCGTTTTGCTTTTTCCTCGGGGCATTTTCTTTTTCTTCTCTGTGTCTTACCTCGCACTTTTTCGTTTCCCCAATTGGCTGAATGTAAAAAAATGGTTAAGACTATTATCAGGTCAGACCACTTAACGTTTGCGTCAATTTTTTACAGGGGAGTGTTATGAGTCAGGCATTACCGCTTATTACCCGTCAGGGCGATCGCATTGCCATTGTCAGTGGTTTGCGTACGCCGTTTGCGCGTCAGGCAACGGCGTTTCATGGCATACCGGCTGTCGATCTGGGGAAAATGGTGGTGGGGGAGATGCTGGCTCGCAGCGAAATTCCGCCTGAGGTCATTGAACAGCTGGTTTTCGGCCAGGTGGTTCAGATGCCTGAAGCTCCCAATATTGCGCGAGAAATTGTCCTCGGCACCGGGATGAGCGTTCATACGGATGCCTATAGTGTCAGTCGCGCCTGTGCGACCAGTTTCCAGGCGGTGGCTAACGTGGCGGAAAGCCTCATGGCGGGCACCATTCGCGCCGGGATCGCCGGAGGTGCTGATTCCTCTTCGGTACTGCCTATTGGCGTCAGTAAAAAGCTGGCCCGTATTCTGGTGGATGCAAACAAAGCCCGCACGACCGGTCAGAAGCTCAAACTCTTCTCGCGTTTACGTCTGCGCGACCTGATGCCTGTACCCCCTGCTGTCGCAGAATATTCTACCGGCCTGCGCATGGGCGATACCGCGGAACAGATGGCGAAAACCTACGGCATTACCCGTGAGCAGCAGGACGCGCTGGCGCATCGTTCACATCAGCTGGCGGCGAAAGCCTGGTCAGAGGGCAAGCTCATCGACGAGGTGATGACCGCCTATACGCCTCCTTATCGGGAACCACTGGTTGAAGACAACAATATCCGCGGTACCTCGACGCTGGCGGATTACGCCAAACTGCGTCCGGCGTTCGACCGTAAACATGGCACCGTGACTGCGGCCAACAGTACACCGTTGACGGATGGGGCAGCCGCCGTGATCCTGATGACCGAATCCCGCGCGAAAGAGCTGGGCATCACCCCTCTGGGCTATTTGCGCAGCTATGCCTTCACCGCCATTGATGTCTGGCAGGACATGTTGTTAGGTCCGGCCTGGTCCACGCCGCTGGCGCTGGATCGCGCAGGGCTGTCGCTGGCTGATTTAACCCTGATTGATATGCACGAAGCCTTCGCCGCACAAACCCTGGCAAACGTACAGCTGCTGGCAAGCGAGCGTTTTGCACGTGATGTGCTGGGGCGCGCCCATGCCACGGGTGAAGTGGATCAAAGCAAATTCAACGTGCTGGGTGGTTCGATTGCCTACGGTCATCCGTTTGCGGCGACAGGGGCGAGGATGATAACTCAGACATTACACGAGCTACGTCGCCGCGGTGGCGGGTTTGGCCTGGTGACCGCCTGTGCGGCGGGTGGACTGGGTGCTGCAATGGTTCTGGAGGCTGAATAATGGAAATGACATCTGCATTTAACCTGACGGTTCGCCTCGACAACGTCGCCGTGATCGCCATTGATGTGCCTGACGAAAAAATGAATACCCTGAAGGCGGAGTTTGGCACTCAGGTTCGCGCGATGCTCAGGCAGATCCGCGAAAACAAGGCCATTCGCGGTCTGGTGTTTATCTCGGCCAAGCCGGATAACTTTATTGCCGGGGCCGACATTAACATGATCGCCCGGGCGCAAAGCGCGCAGGAAGCGGAAGATCTTGCGCGTCAGGGGCAGCAGGTAATGGCCGAGATCAACGCGCTGCCGATCCCGGTGATTGCCGCGATCCACGGTGCTTGTTTGGGTGGTGGACTGGAGCTGGCGCTGGCCTGCCACAGCCGCATTTGTACTGACGATGCGAAAACCGTTCTGGGCCTGCCGGAAGTGCAATTAGGTCTCCTGCCTGGTTCTGGTGGCACGCAGCGTCTGCCGCGCCTGGTAGGGGTTAGCACCGCGCTGGAAATGATTCTCACCGGCAAGCAGCTGCGCGCCCGTCAGGCGCTGAAAGCCGGTCTGGTTGACGATGTCGTTCCCCACGCGATTTTACTGGAAGCTGCTGTAGAACTGGCGCTGAAAGGTCGCCAGCCAAAACGTCCTCTTCCGGTGCGAGAGCGTGTGCTGGCGGGTCCTCTGGGAAGGACGATCCTGTTCAACATGGTGGGCAAAAAGACCGAACAAAAAACCAAAGGCAACTACCCGGCGGCGAAACGGATCCTGGAGGTGATTGAAACCGGGTTGTCACAGGGAAGCAGTAGCGGCTATGCCGCTGAAGCCAAAGCCTTTGGCGAGCTGGCGATGACGCCGCAGTCACGGGCGCTGCGCAGCATTTTCTTCGCCAGCACAGAGGTGAAAAAAGATCCGGGCAGCGAGGCTGAGCCTGCTCCGCTGCGTGCAATTGGCGTGCTCGGGGGTGGGCTGATGGGCGGCGGCATTTCTTTCGTTACCGCAAGTAAAGGGAAACTGCCGGTACGCATCAAAGACATTAACCCTAAGGGAATCAACCACGCGCTGCAGTACAGCTGGCAGAACCTTGATCAAAAGGTCAAGCGCCGCCATATCAAGGCAAGCGAGCGTGATAAAACCCTGGCGATGATCTCCGGCACGACGGACTACAGCGGTTTTGCGCACCGCGATCTGGTGATTGAAGCCGTATTTGAAGATCTGGCGCTCAAGCAGCAGATGGTGGCGGACGTTGAACAGCATTGCGCGCCGCATACCATTTTTGCCTCAAATACGTCGTCATTACCCATCGGCGATATCGCAGCGAAAGCCGCGCGTCCTGAGCAGGTGATTGGTCTGCACTTTTTCAGCCCGGTAGAAAAAATGCCGCTGGTGGAGGTGATCCCTCACGGTACAACCAGCCCGCAAACTATCGCTACCGTGGTGAAGCTGGCGAAAAAACAGGGCAAAACCCCCATCGTGGTTGCGGACAAAGCCGGCTTCTACGTCAACCGTATTCTGGCGCCGTACATCAACGAAGCGATGCGGCTGCTGACGGAAGGGGAGAAGATTGAGCACGTCGATGAGGCACTGGTAAAGTTTGGCTTCCCCGTTGGTCCTATCCAACTTTTGGATGAGGTGGGAATAGACACCGGCACTAAAATTATACCTGTACTGGAAGCCGCTTATGGCGATCGTTTTGCGCCGCCTGCAAATATTGTTTCTGCAATTTTGAAGGACGATCGCAAAGGCAGAAAAAATGAACGCGGTTTCTATCTTTACGGCGCGAAAGGGCGTAAAAGCAAGAAACAGGTCGACCCTTCTGTTTATGGGCTTATCCCGACCTCAGGTCAGGGGAGACTCTCCCCCGTTCAGTGTGCTGAACGTTGTGTGATGATGATGCTCAATGAAGCGGCACGCTGCTTTGGTGAGCAGGTGATCAAGAGCGCACGGGATGGCGACATCGGCGCCGTATTTGGTATTGGTTTCCCGCCTTTCCTTGGCGGCCCGTTCCGTTACATGGATACACTCGGTGCGGGTGAAGTGGTGGCTATTCTGCGACGTCTGGCATCGCAATATGGCCCGCGGTTTACACCGTGTGACGAATTATTGCAGATGGCGGAACGGGGCCAGACATTTTGGCCTGCAAGGGAAACTGTCCTCGTAAGCTGAGGTCAAAGAAGGGTAAATCCCGACGTGAATGAACCTGTTCTGGCGATTTTGTAAACAGAGATTGACTATACTTACGCCATTGAGGTAAAAAACAGCGTTTCATTCACCGAATGGATCAGGCACAATGCCCGGCCATCGGGTTTTCTACCTCAGAGCATTTATCGCGGGTAGTCAACGCCGGTGATTCTGGTTAACAAAAGCGGTGCAATATGCAAGTTTTTATCATGCGTCACGGCGACGCGGCACTCGATGCCGCCAGTGACTCAGTACGTCCTTTAACAGTCTGTGGTTGCGACGAATCTCGTCTGATGGCAACCTGGCTTAAAGGCCAAAAAGTGGATATCGAACGCGTTCTGGTGAGTCCGTTCCTGCGTGCAGAACAGACGCTGGACGTGGTAGGGGAGTGTATGAACCTGCCATCCAGTGTCGATGTTCTTCCTGAACTGACGCCATGCGGTGATGTCGGCCTTGTCAGCGCCTACCTTCAGGCACTGTGCAATGAAGGTGTCGCTTCCGCACTGGTCATTTCCCACCTGCCACTGGTTGGCTATCTGGTTTCTGAGTTGTGCCCGGGCGAAACGCCGCCAATGTTCACCACATCCGCCATTGCCAACGTCACCCTCGACGAAACCGGCAAAGGGGTCTTTAACTGGCAAATGAGTCCGTGTAACCTGAAGATGGCAAAAGCTATCTGACGTGACGTGCGACAGGGCGGGGTGCAAATGTGCTTCCCGCCATGCTGTCAGGGCAACTCAGGCGGTTGCCACTCCTCAACTTCTATCAACACCAGCAATGCGGCATCTCCGCCGTACTCTTTGGGTGCCTGATGAAACGCCATAACATGTGGATGCTGAGCCAGCCACAGCGGCGTTTGCTGCTTAAGAATATGTTTCCCATGGCCGTGCATCACGCAGGCGCAAAACACGTGTTCGCGGCGACAGGCGGCGATCAGTGCCCCCAGCTCCTGTTTTGCCTGCATCTGCGTTAACCCGTGCAGATCGAGAAACAGCTCCGGTGAATAATCTCCGCGACGTAATTTTTTCAGCTCAAAGTGGCTGACGTCCTCGCGCACGTATTTCACCGCGCCCTGCGTATTTAGCAGCGGTTGAAACTCATCTGAAAAATAGTGGCTGTTATCAGCCTGCTCCTGCAGCAGTCGTTTGACCGGAACGTCGCTGATTTTTTTACGCTGCGGGCGATGGACAATGGTGTCCTGCGTGATTTTACGCGTCCCGGTCATCAGCTGGCGGAAGAGAGCCTGATCCTCCTCGCTGAGCGATGTTTTCTTTTTCATTCGTCATTCTCATCTCGTATTTCCGATAGTGTACCCGACTAAACGCATTTTTTAACCTCAAGCGCGACGCGTCATTGCTGATTTATCGCCGTCTTCATGGCAAACTAGCCGCCGAAAATTATGCGAGCATGCCCTGGAGGAAAGAGTGGATAAAATATTTGTCGATGAAGCAGTAAACGAGCTGCATACCATACAGGACATGTTGCGCTGGTCGGTTAGCCGCTTCAGCGCCGCCAACATCTGGTACGGTCATGGTACCGATAACCCGTGGGATGAGGCCGTTCAGCTGGTGCTGCCGTCTCTTTATCTGCCGCTGGATATTCCGGAAGACATGCGCACCGCGCGCCTGACCTCCAGTGAAAAACACCGCATTGTTGAGCGGGTGATCCGCCGCGTCAACGAACGCATTCCGGTCGCCTACCTGACCAACAAAGCCTGGTTCTGCGGCCACGAATTCTATGTTGATGAGCGCGTGCTGGTGCCGCGTTCACCGATTGGTGAGCTGATCAACAACCACTTTGAAGGCCTGATTCACCATCAGCCGCAGCACATTCTGGATATGTGCACCGGCAGCGGCTGCATCGCGATTGCCTGCGCCTATGCCTTCCCGGAAGCGGAAGTGGACGCCGTCGATATCTCTACCGACGCGCTGGCCGTCACCGAGCACAACATTGAAGAGCACGGCCTGATCCATCACGTTACGCCAATCCGCTCGGATCTGTTCCGCGACCTGCCGACGCAGCAGTACGACCTGATCGTCACTAACCCGCCGTACGTCGACGCGGAAGACATGTCCGATCTGCCAAATGAATACCGTCATGAGCCGGAGCTGGGTCTGGCGTCAGGCACTGACGGCCTGAAGCTGACTCGTCGCATTCTGGCCTGCGCGCCGGATTACCTGACCGACGACGGTGTTCTGATTTGTGAAGTGGGCAACAGCATGGTACATCTGATAGAGCAGTACCCGGATGTGCCGTTCACCTGGCTTGAGTTCGATAACGGCGGTGACGGCGTCTTTATGCTGACCAAAGCGCAGCTGCTCGACGCGCGCGAATACTTCAGTATCTATAAAGATTAATCCAGCGGGCTTCGGCCCGTTTCACAACGCTCAAACACAAACAACAACATCGGAGCCGTGATGGCAGGAAACAGTATTGGACAGATATTCCGCGTGACCACCTTTGGTGAGTCGCACGGGCTGGCTTTAGGTTGTATCGTTGACGGCGTACCGCCCGGCATCGAACTGACTGAAGCTGATTTGCAGCACGACCTTGACCGCCGTCGTCCGGGCACCTCTCGCTACACCACGCAGCGTCGCGAGCCGGATCAGGTCAAAATTCTCTCTGGCGTCTTTGAAGGCCGCACCACCGGGACCAGCATTGGTCTGCTGATCGAAAACACCGACCAGCGTTCTCAGGACTACGGCGCTATTAAAGACGTATTCCGTCCGGGCCACGCTGACTATACCTACGAGCAAAAGTACGGTTTCCGCGACTATCGCGGCGGCGGACGCTCTTCCGCGCGTGAAACCGCGATGCGCGTGGCGGCGGGTGCCATTGCCAAAAAATACCTGCAGCAGAAATTTGGCATCGTCATTCGCGGCTGTCTGACCCAGATGGGCGATATTCCGCTAGCCATTAAAGACTGGGACCAGGTTGAGCAAAACCCGTTCTTCTGCGCCGATGCCGACAAGCTGGATGCGCTGGACGAGCTGATGCGTGGCCTGAAAAAAGAGGGTGACTCCATTGGGGCGAAGGTCACCGTGGTGGCCGACGGCGTGCCGCCAGGCTGGGGCGAGCCGGTGTTTGACCGTCTCGACGCTGACATTGCGCACGCGCTGATGAGCATCAACGCGGTGAAGGGTGTAGAGATTGGCGACGGGTTTGATGTGGTTCAGCTTCGCGGCAGCCAGAACCGCGACGAAATCACGAAAGCGGGCTTCCAGAGCAACCATGCGGGTGGCATCCTCGGCGGGATCAGCAGCGGGCAGCAGATTGTTGCGAATATTGCCCTGAAGCCAACCTCCAGCATTACCGTGCCGGGCCACACGATTAACCGCTCTGGCGAAGAAGTTGAGATGATCACCAAAGGACGTCACGATCCTTGCGTGGGGATCCGTGCGGTGCCGATCGCAGAAGCGATGCTGGCGATCGTGCTGATGGATCACTTCCTGCGCCAGCGCGCGCAGAATGCGGATGTGACGACCACCATTCCACGCTGGTAACCATGAAAAAAACCGCAATTGCTCTGCTGGCGCTGCTCGCCAGTGGAGCCAGTCTGGCCGCCACGCCGTGGCAAAAGATCACCCATCCGGTGGCGGGCAGCGCGCAGTCTATCGGCGCCTTTTCGAACGGCTGTATCGTCGGCGCGCAGGCACTTCCGCTGCAATCGGATACTTATCAGGTGATGCGTACCGACCAGCGCCGTTACTTCGGTCACCCTGACCTGGTGCTGTTTATTCAGCGACTGGGAAACCAGGTACATAACCTGGGGCTGGGGACGATGCTGATTGGCGATATGGGCATGCCTGCGGGCGGGCGCTTTAACGGCGGGCACGCCAGCCACCAGACCGGACTGGATGTCGATATCTTCCTGCAGCTACCGAAAACACGCTGGACGTCCGCGCAACTTCTGAAACCGCAGGCGCTGGATCTGGTGGCGAGTGACGGTAAGCGCGTGGTGCCCTCCCTGTGGACGCGGGATGTGTCCAGCATGATCAAGCTGGCAGCAGAAGATAATGACGTCACGCGGATCTTTGTGAATCCGGCCATCAAACAACAGCTCTGCCTGGATGCCGGAACTGACCGCGACTGGCTGCGCAAAGTGCGCCCGTGGTTCCAGCATCGTGCGCACATGCACGTTCGTTTGCGTTGCCCGGCAAACAGCCTGGAATGTGAAGATCAGCCGTTACCTCCGCCAGGCGATGGCTGCGGTGCGGAGCTGCAGAGCTGGTTTGAACCGGCAAAACCTGGAACCTCTAAGCCTGAGAAGAAGACACCGCCTCCGTTGCCGCCTTCCTGCCAGGCGCTACTGGATGAGCATGTACTTTAATGGATAATTTCGTCGATCTGTTTATGGTGTCCCCGCTGCTGCTGGTGGTGCTGTTTTTTGTTGCCATGTTAGCCGGGTTTATTGATGCGCTTGCTGGCGGCGGCGGGTTGTTAACGGTACCCGCGCTGCTGGCGGCGGGCATGAACCCCGCTCAGGCACTGGCCACCAACAAACTTCAGGCCTGCGGCGGCTCGCTTTCGGCATCGCTCTATTTTATCCGCCGCAAGGTGGTGAGCCTCGCCGATCAGAAGCTCAATATTCTGATGACCTTTATCGGCTCGACGTCGGGCGCGCTGCTGGTGCAGCACGTACAGTCCGATATTTTGCGCCAGATCCTGCCGATTCTGGTTATCTGCATCGGTCTCTACTTCCTGCTGATGCCAAAGCTCGGTGAAGAAGACCGTCAGCGTCGCTTGCATGGCTTGCCGTTTGCCCTGATAGCCGGGGGCTGCGTCGGTTTTTACGACGGCTTCTTTGGCCCGGGCGCAGGCTCGTTTTACGCGCTGGCGTTTGTGACGCTGGCCGGGTTTAACCTCGCTAAATCTACCGCCCATGCCAAAGTGCTTAATGCGACCTCTAACCTTGGTGGCCTGTTGCTGTTTATCATTGGCGGCAAGGTCATCTGGGCAACCGGTTTTGTCATGATGGCAGGGCAGTTCCTGGGCGCGCGCGCGGGCTCGCGCCTGGTATTAAGCAAAGGTCAGAAGCTGATCCGCCCGATGATCGTCATCGTTTCGGCGGTCATGAGCGCAAAGCTTCTTTATGACAGCCATGGACAGGAGATCCTCCACTGGTTGGGGATGAACTAATGTACAGTACGCATAACTACGAACAGCTGATTGAGATTTTTAACGGCTGCTTTGCTGATGATTTTAATACCCGTCTGATTAAAGGCGACGACGAACCGATCTATCTTCCTGCTGATGCCGAAGTGCCGTACAACCGGATCGTCTTTGCGCACGGCTTTTACGCCAGCGCGCTGCATGAAATTTCGCACTGGTGCATTGCGGGGAAAGCGCGTCGCGAGCTGGTGGACTTTGGCTACTGGTACTGTCCGGACGGACGCGACGCCGCAACCCAGGGCCAGTTTGAAGATGTGGAAGTGAAACCGCAGGCGCTGGAATGGCTATTCTGTGTCGCGGCGGGTTTCCCGTTCAACGTCAGCTGTGACAACCTCGAAGGCGACTTCGAGCCAGACCGTATCGTCTTCCAGCGCCGCGTGCATGCACAGGTGATGGAATATCTTGAGAAAGGCATCCCGGAACGTCCGGCCCGCCTGATCGAGGCTTTACAGAATTATTACCACACGCCGGTGATCACGGCGGAATGCTTCCCCTGGCCGGAAGATCTTTAACTGAGGAAAAAAGATGATCGCAGAATTTGAATCACGCATTCTGGCGTTAATTGATGACATGGTGGAACACGCCAGTGATGATGAGCTGTTCGCCAGCGGTTATCTGCGTGGTCACCTGACGCTGGCTGTTGCCGAGCTGGAGGCAGGAGACGATCATTCTGCCGAAGCAGTGCATGATGAAGTCACCCGCAGCCTGGAAAAGGCGATTCAGGCGGGTGAACTGTCCCCGCGCGACCAGTCTCTGGTGCTGGGCATGTGGGACACGTTGTTCCAGCAGGCTAAACGCTAAGTCATCGTATTTCGCTCGGTGGCGCTGCGCTTACCGGGCCTACGAATATCCCCTCTCCCTGTGGGAGAGGGTTAGGGTGAGGGCATCCGTCCGCACCCTACTTAACCTTCTTCCCCTTCAGCAGTTTTCGCACCCACAATCGATTCGGGTTCAGCCCCGCAAGCGTTGTTCTGTCCAGCGGTAGCGGTTCGTTGCTCATTTGTGCGGCTAAGGCTTCAGCCAGTAGCGGTGCAGAACACAATCCACGCGAACCCAGCCCACCCAGCATAAACAGTTCGGGATAAACCGGTGCAGCTACCGCCGTTTCCTGGTGGTTTGCAAGATCGTGATAGGCTTCAAGCGTTGCCTCATAGTTCGGCACATTCCCCATCATCGGCAGATGATCGCGCGTTGCGCAGCGCACGCCACAGCGGGCCGCGCCTTCGCTGACGTCAACCTCTTTCGCCCACGCTGCATCCGGGAAGCAGTCAATCAGGCGCTGGCGGTTTTGCTGTTGATCCGCCTCGCTGTAGCGCATATCCGCTTCGCCACGATGATAGCTCGCCCCGATGCAGTGATGACCATTAGACGGATTTTGTGGCGTCAGATAGCCGTCATAGCACAGCACCTGACGCAGTTTGCCCAGTTCGGACGTAGTAGGGATATGACTCACCTGGCCGCCGACCGGATAAACCGGCACGGGTTCTGTCTGGATAAACTGGTTGATGCTATGTCCGTTCGCCAGCACAACGCTGGCATGGCTTGCCTCTTTGCCATCAGCAAAACGCAAATTCCAGCGTTCTGTTCGGGACAGCGATTCAACCTTGTGGGCATAGTAGACCGTCAGCCCGCGTGACTGCGCAAGGTCAATCGCCGCAGCGGTCAGTTCAGCCGGGCACAGCCAGCCGCCGAGCGGATACTGAATGCCCTCGCAGCAGGTTTCAACGCCGGTGGTGTCGGCGGCCTCTTGCGCGCTTACCGCCCGCGCAATGTCTTCCGGCAGTCCCAGGGACAGCATCTGCGCGATTTTTTGCTGACTTCTCTCATCCCAGCCGAGCTGCGTCACGCCGCACCATTCATGATCGAACGTCACCGGCAGGGCATCATACAGGCGACGGGCAAAGGTAAAGGCCGCCGGGAAAAACTGGAACAGTGCCGGATCGTGCGCGCTTAAAAGGGGATAGAGCGCCCCCTGGCGGTTGCCGGAGGCCCCACCTGCTGGCGCATCGTCAGCACAATAAAGCGTCACCTGCCAGCCACGGTGGATAAGCGCAAGAGACAGCAGGGCGCTGGCGATCCCTCCGCCTGCTATCGCCACTTCCCGTGACGCGCTGGCGCTGCGCGCAAACCAGGGTGCACTGGCGGGGATGTCCAGCGTCTGCTCCATCCTGCCGACCAGCATGTCGCGCTTGCGGCCAAAACCTTTGGTTTTCTGCATGGTAAAGCCCGCTTCCTGCAAGCCGCGGCGAACAAAGCCTGCTGAGGTGAAGGTGGCGAGCGTTGCGCCCGGACGCGCAAGTCGCGCCATTGCGTTAAACAGATGCTGGCTCCACATATCCGGGTTTTTGGCAGGCGCAAAACCGTCCAGGAACCACGCGTCCACCGTCTGATTCATCGCATCATCAAGCTTATCGGTAAGGTCGTTGATGTCGCCCAGCCACAAATCCAGCGTCACGCGTCCGCCGTCCAGAATCAGGCGGTGGCACCCCCCAATGTGAGGCGGCCATTGTGCCTGAAGCTGTTCAGCCCAGGTTGCCAGCTCCGGCCAGCGTTGATGGGCCAGGCGCAGATCGTGCGCGGTGAGCGGGAATTTTTCGAAACTGATGAAATGTAATCTTTGTAGCGTAGCCTCAGGGTGGGCAGCGTGAAACTGGTCAAACGCCTGCCAGAGGGTCAAAAAATTGAGCCCGGTGCCGAATCCGCTTTCCGCGACCACAAACAGGCTCCGCGGATGCTCCGGGAAGCGGGTGCTGAGCTGGTTTCCGTCGAGGAAAACATAGCGAGTTTCTTCGAGTCCGTTATCATTAGAAAAATAGACGTCATCAAAATCTCGGGAAACAGGTGTACCCTCAGCGTTGAATTCGAGGTTGGCGGGTTGTATAGCGTTTTGTTTCACGTAAGTTACTCGTCTGACAGGCAGTGGCACGATCTTAACGATGTGAGTCCATCGGTGCAAATTTCCGCAGAAAATGTCTGATCGGACTTGTTCGGCGTACAAGTGTACGCTATTGTGCGACTCGAAACTTACTATAGTGCGACTTACAGAGGTATTGAATGAAACGTGCAGTGATTACTGGCCTGGGCATTGTTTCCAGCATCGGTAATAACCAGCAGGAAGTCCTGGCATCTCTGCGTGAAGGACGCTCCGGGATCACTTTCTCTGAAGAGTTTAAAGATTCAGGTATGCGTAGCCACGTATGGGGTAACGTCAAACTGGACACCACCGGTTTGATTGACCGCAAAGTGGTTCGTTTCATGAACGATGCCTCTATTTATGCTTATCTCTCCATGCAGGAAGCGATTGCAGATGCAGGTCTGAGCGCGGAAGTTTACCAGAACAATCCCCGCGTAGGTCTTATCGCTGGTTCCGGCGGCTCATCTAAAGCGCAGGTATTCGGTGCTGACGCAATGCGTAGCCCGCGTGGTCTGAAAGCGGTAGGTCCGTACGTGGTCACCAAAGCCATGGGCTCTGCGGTTTCCGCATGCCTGGCCACTCCGTTCAAAATCCACGGTGTGAACTACTCCATCAGTTCCGCGTGTGCGACGTCCGCACACTGCATCGGTAACGCGGTTGAGCAGATCCAGCTGGGTAAACAGGACATCGTCTTTGCTGGCGGCGGCGAAGAGCTGGGCTGGGAAATGGCCTGTGAGTTCGACGCGATGGGCGCTCTGTCCACCAAGTACAACGAAACCCCGGAAAAAGCGTCCCGTACTTACGACGCGCACCGTGATGGCTTCATCATCGCAGGCGGCGGCGGTATGGTTGTGGTTGAAGAGCTGGAGCACGCGCTGGCACGTGGTGCGCATATCTACGCTGAGATCGTGGGCTACGGCGCAACGTCTGATGGCGCTGACATGGTTGCGCCATCCGGTGAAGGTGCGGTGCGCTGCATGAAGATGGCGATGCACGGCGTTGATACGCCAATCGACTACCTGAACTCTCACGGTACCTCTACTCCGGTAGGCGACGTGAAAGAGCTGGGTGCAATCCGCGAAGTCTTCGGCGACAACAGCCCGGCAATTTCTGCCACCAAAGCAATGACCGGTCACTCTCTGGGTGCTGCGGGCGTGCAGGAAGCGATCTACTCTCTGCTGATGCTGGAAAACGGCTTTATCGCCCCAAGCATCAACATTGATGAGATGGACGAGCAGGCTGCTGGCCTGAACATCGTAACGAAACCAACGGAAGCGACACTGACCACCGTCATGTCTAACAGCTTCGGTTTCGGCGGCACGAACGCGACGCTGGTAATGCGTAAGTACAAAGCATAAGCGTTTGAATGTATAGTAGAAGGGAACCGGAAGGTTCCCTTTTTTTATGCCTCAACACGGAGTTATGCATGAAGGCTGTTATCCCAGAGAAGAGCGCCCCTTCCGGTAACCTTTCCCTTTTCCGAATCGCCTTTGCGGTATTTCTGACCTACATGACCGTTGGCCTGCCGCTGCCGGTGATCCCACTGTTCGTTCATCAGGAACTCGGCTATGGCAACACTATGGTCGGCATTGCCGTGGGCATTCAGTTTTTAGCCACGGTGTTAACCCGCGGGTACGCCGGACGGCTGGCAGATCAGCATGGTGCAAAACGCTCGGCGTTACAGGGGATGTTTGCCTGTGGTCTGGCGGGCGGGGCATGGCTGTTAGCCGCGCTTTTGCCGGTAGACGCAGGGTATAAATTTGCGCTGCTGGTGCTGGGACGTTTAATCCTTGGCTTTGGTGAAAGCCAGCTGCTGACCGGTACCCTGACCTGGGGAATGGGTCTGGTGGGGCCTGCTCGTTCGGGCAAAGTGATGTCCTGGAACGGCATGGCTATTTATGGCGCGCTGGCCGCTGGCGCACCGCTGGGACTGCTGATCAACAGCCAGTTTGGTTTTGCGGCGCTGGCAGCCACCACCATGGTGTTGCCGCTGCTGGCGTGGGCGTTTAACGGCTCGGTACGTAAGGTACCCGCTCACAAAGGGGAGCGTCCTTCCCTCTGGAGCGTGATCGGCCAAATCTGGCAGCCGGGTCTGGGCCTGGCGCTGCAGGGCGTAGGTTTTGCGGTGATTGGCACGTTCGTCTCGCTCTACTTTATGAGCCGCGGCTGGGCGATGGCCGGATTTACGCTCACCGCGTTTGGCGGGGCGTTTGTGCTGATGCGCGTGTTCTTCGGCTGGATGCCGGATCGCTTTGGTGGCGTGAAGGTGGCGGTGGCATCGCTGATGATAGAGACCGTTGGCCTGCTGCTGCTGTGGCACGCACCGGTCGCCTCTGTCGCGCTGATTGGCGCAGCACTCACCGGCTGCGGTTGCTCGTTGATTTTCCCGGCGCTTGGCGTGGAAGTCGTGAAGCGTGTGGCCCCGCAGGTGCGTGGCACAGCACTCGGCGGCTATGCGGCGTTTCAGGATATCTCATACGGAGTAACCGGACCGCTGGCCGGACTGCTGGCCACCTCGTTTGGCTACCCGTCCGTCTTCCTGGCCGGTGCTGTTTCTGCAGTGATGGGTATTGTGGTGACGCTGGTGGCGTTTCGCCGGTCGTAGTTTTTGCCCGGTGGCGCTTCGCTTACCGGGCCTACAACCGCACTGGCCTTAGGCCGGGTAAGGCGAAGCCGCCACCCGGCAGTGTTAAGCAACCAGCCAGAAAATCGCCAGCGCAATCAGTAACGCAATAAACAACAATCCCGGACGGGCAGAAAGCGTTCTGAACGTCTCCACAACGGGCGCAAAAAGCGGGCTGTAGATCGGCTGAATGTTTCTTGCCTCCGGTACGCCGCCTTCCCGCTCGGCGCGGCGCACGAAGATCTGATTGAGCACATCCTGCACCTGCGCGGTGGTCAGTACCGTTTGCGGTGTCGCCTGCCAGTTCTGCTGGGCGTAATCCCGAATCGCCTCGAACTCGTGCGGTTCCAGCGGCTGTTTAAGCGCAGCCTGAACGGTATGCAGGGTAGGGGCGCTCTGGGTGCTGAGCGTCTGGCGCGCCTGTAGCCAGGTCACCAGATGGGGAAACTGTTTGGCCGGGATCAACTCGCCCGCCTTTACGCCGGACAGTTCGAGCATGGATTGCCAGATAAGCTTTGTTGACTCGCCGGTGGCGGCGGCCAGTTTGGTCACCATTTGATTCAGCGTGTTGTGCTCAGCAGGCAGCAGCGAACGCTCGGTCGCTGGCCGCAGCTGCGGCTGTGGGATCGACAGCTGATTGTTCTGCAACAGCGTCAGCACGGTTTTAAGCTGGTCTGGCGTCAGCTGGCTCAGGGCAGTCTGGCCATACTGCTGGCGGATAAAGTCGCTGACCGCCTGACGGTTATTTCCCTGGCCGAGCAGCTCGGTCAGTTGCGTGACAATCTGCCGTGTGGTGTGGTTCTGCTGTGCGGTCGTAATACGCTGGTTAAGATTTTGCTCGGCAGCAGGGAAATGTCGCGACTGCAGCGGTGCGTCGTTCCTTACGCCTAAATCATGCTTTACCCCGGCCCAGACTTCCGCGTTTTGCTGTGAAGTCAGCGCAATCAGGCGCGTGATCAGTCGCTCCAGCACGGTGCGCTGTTGCGTGGATAGCGGTTGTTCACCGGCAACGTTTGGCGTGACAGGGCCTTCACCCGGAGGGCGTGGCGGCGTACCTGAAATGGGCTGCATCGTCAAAAATCCTTAAAGTCAAAACTCAGCGTAAACCTGGCAGACGTATATGCCTGGCGGCCAGATTATGGCACACTTGGCAGGTTTACTTCCTCTCAAACAGGTACTCAGACGTGAAAATCCTCGTTGATGAAAATATGCCTTATGCCCGTGAGCTGTTTAGCCGCCTGGGTAACGTTAAGGCTGTCCCTGGTCGCCCGATCCCGGTCAACGAACTGGATGACGCAGACGCGCTGATGGTGCGCTCGGTGACCAAAGTAAATGCGTCGTTGCTCGCCGGAAAAGCGATTAAGTTTGTCGGAACCGCAACGGCAGGGACCGATCATGTGGATGACCAATGGCTGAAGCAGGCGGGGATCGGCTTTTCCGCCGCGCCCGGCTGTAATGCTATTGCCGTCGTGGAATATGTCTTCTCCTCTTTGCTGATGCTGGCCGAGCGCGACGGTTTTGTGCTGAAAGACCGCACCGTGGGGATCGTCGGGGTGGGTAACGTGGGTGGACGCCTGCAAAAGCGCCTGGAGGCGTTAGGTATTCGCACACTGCTGTGCGACCCACCGCGTAAAGACAACGGTGACGAAGGGGATTTCCGCTCGCTGGATGAGCTGGTTGAACAGTGCGATGTGCTGACGTTCCACACGCCGCTGTTTAAAGAGGGCCCCTATACGTCCCTGCATCTTGCCGATGAAGCACTGATCCGTCGTCTGAAGGCTGGCACTATTCTGATAAATGCCTGCCGTGGCCCGGTGGTGGACAACGCCGCGCTGCTGAAATGTCTGAATGAAGGACAAGACCTCCGCGTTGTGCTGGACGTCTGGGAGCCGGAGCCGGATCTTAACGTTGAACTGCTTAACAAGGTGGACGTAGCCACTGCGCATATCGCGGGCTATACGCTTGAAGGCAAAGCCCGCGGCACAACGCAGGTGTTTGAAGCCTACAGCACGTTTATTGGCCATCCGCAGCAGGTGGCGCTGGATACCTTACTTCCCGCACCTGAATTTGGCCGCATTACCCTGCACGGCCCGCTCGATCAGGCAACGCTGAAAAGGCTGGTGCATTTGGTGTATGATGTGCGCCGCGATGATGCGCTGCTGCGTAAAGTGGCGGGGATCCCGGGTGAA
The DNA here is from genome assembly GCF_049238025.1 of Enterobacter cloacae complex sp. IR5458. Lineage (NCBI taxonomy): Bacteria > Pseudomonadati > Pseudomonadota > Gammaproteobacteria > Enterobacterales > Enterobacteriaceae > Enterobacter > Enterobacter cloacae complex sp. IR5458. The sequence goes on along the minus strand of NZ_JBMKIF010000006.1, from coordinate 204,628 downwards.
TTTGACAAGCTGCGTAAGAACTATGTTGAGCGCCGCGAGTGGTCGTCCCTGTATGTGATGTGCGACGACGCAACGGCCGCGACGCTGCTGAAAAAACTGGGTTTTAACGCCGTTCATCACCCGGCGCATTAATGTCTTCTTAATGCTCCCTGTCGGATACTCCGACAGGGACGCTTTTTTATTTCTGGAGTAAACCACCATGTCTGAAGGCTGGAACATTGCCATTTTAGGTGCCACCGGTGCCGTGGGCGAAGCCCTGCTCGAAACCCTTGCTGAGCGTCAGTTCCCGGTGGGCGATATCTATGCGCTGGCGCGTACCGATAGCGCGGGTGAGCATCTGCGCTTTAACGGTAAATCCGTCATGGTCCAGGATGCGGCTGCGTTTGACTGGACCCAGGCGCAGCTGGCATTTTTCGCCGCGGGTGCTGAAGCCACGGCGTCTTACATCGAAGAGGCGACTAATTCAGGTTGTCTGGTGATCGACCTGAGCGGTCTGTTCGCCATGGAGCCGGACGTGCCGCTGGTGGTGCCGGACGTCAACCCGTATGTCCTGGCTGACTACCGTAACCGTAATATCATCGCGGTACCGAACAGTCTGACCAGCCAGCTGCTGACCGCGCTGAAACCGCTGATTGACGACGGTGGCCTGTCGCGTATCACCGTCACCAGCCTGCTGTCTGCCTCCGCAAATGGCAAAAAGGCCGTCGATGCGCTGGCCGGGCAGAGCGCGAAGCTGCTGAACGGTATCCCGATTGATGAGGATGATTTCTTCGGTCGCCAACTGGCGTTCAACATGCTGCCACTGCTGCCGGATCGTGAAGGTTCCGTGCGCGAAGAGCGCCGTATCGTCGATGAAGCGCGCAAAATTCTCCAGGATGAGGGGCTGATGATCTCCGCAAACGTCGTGCAGTCGCCGGTATTCTACGGTCACGCGCAGATGGTAGGTTTTGAAGCCCTGCGCCCGCTGGCGGCGGAAGAAGCGCGCGATGCGTTTGGCCGCGGTGAAGATATCGTACTTTCCGAAGAGAGCGAGTTTCCGACGCAGGTGGGTGACGCCACCGGTAGCGCCCATCTTTCAGTCGGTTGCGTGCGGAACGATTACGGTATGCCGGAGCAGGTTCAGTTCTGGTCCGTTGCGGACAACGTTCGTTTTGGCGGCGCGCTGATGGCGGTCAAAATTGCTGAGAAACTGGTGCAGGAGTACCTGTACTGATGTCAGAAGTGGAACAAAAGCCGGTTCATAAAATTGCCCTCGGTATCGAGTACGATGGCAGTAAATATTATGGCTGGCAGCGTCAGAATGAGGTGCGTAGTGTCCAGGAAAAGCTGGAGAAAGCGCTCTCTCAGGTGGCAAACGAGCCGATTAACGTTCTGTGCGCAGGCCGTACGGATGCGGGTGTTCACGGTACCGGGCAGGTGGTCCACTTTGAAACCACTGCCGTGCGCAAAGATGCCGCCTGGACGCTGGGTGTAAATGCGAATTTACCTGGTGACATTGCGGTGCGTTGGGTGAAAGCTGTGCCGGATGATTTTCACGCGCGCTTCAGCGCGACGGCGCGTCGCTACCGCTATGTCATCTACAACCAGCGTCTGCGTCCGGCGGTGCTAAGCCAGGGCGTAACGCATTTTTATGAACCGCTCGATGCTGAACGCATGCATCGTGCGGCGCAGTGTCTGATTGGTGAAAATGACTTTACGTCGTTTCGTGCGGTGCAATGTCAGTCCCGTACGCCGTGGCGTAACGTTATGCACATAAACGTCAGCCGTTTTGGCGCGTATGTGGTGGTGGATATCAAAGCCAATGCCTTTGTACATCATATGGTGCGGAATATTGTAGGCAGCCTGATGGAAGTGGGTGCCGGACACCAGCCGGAGAGCTGGATTGCAGACCTGCTGGCAGCGAAGGACAGAACGCTTGCGGCAGCCACGGCGAAAGCAGAAGGACTGTATCTGGTTGCGGTAGACTATCCGGATCGGTTTGACCTGCCAAAACCGCCAATGGGCCCGCTGTTTTTAGCGGACTAAACAAAGGTGCAATTAAGGCTTAGACAATATGGACGTAATACGTTTTCTGATTGATTTCATTCTGCATATTGATGTTCACCTGGCGGAACTGGTCGCGCAGTATGGCGTCTGGGTTTATGCCATCCTGTTCCTCATTCTGTTCTGTGAAACCGGTCTGGTCGTTACCCCCTTCCTGCCGGGGGACTCCCTGCTGTTTGTTGCGGGTGCGTTATCGGCCCTACCGACCAATGACTTGAACGTGCATCTGATGGTGGTGTTGATGGTGATTGCCGCAATTATCGGGGATGCCGTCAACTATACCATTGGCCGGGTGTTCGGTGAGCGCTTGTTCAGCAATCCTGATTCGAAAATTTTCCGTCGCAGCTATTTAGATAAAACCCATGCGTTTTATGAACGTCATGGCGGAAAAACCATTATCCTTGCGCGTTTTGTGCCTATTGTGCGCACATTTGCACCGTTTGTGGCGGGAATGGGGCATATGTCCTATCGTCATTTTGCGATGTATAACGTCGTTGGCGCGCTGCTGTGGGTGCTGTTGTTTACCTATGCAGGCTACCTGTTTGGCGACTTGCCGGTGGTTCAGGAAAACCTTAAGTTACTGATTGTAGCGATTATTGTGCTTTCCGTACTGCCTGGCGTTATCGAGATTATTCGTCACAAACGCGCGGCGGCAAAGCAAGCGAAGTAAATGCACGCTGGCGGTTCGACCACTTTTTTATCCAAAGTTTCGGGCTGTTATGTTTTAATGTGCAACATTCATGGTCTGTTGGAGGCAAAAATGGCATTATTCGCCTCTTATAGCAAAACTGGCATACGACCAGGTTCAGGCAGAAAGGTTATCAATGAGCTGGATTGAACGAATTAAAAGCAACATTACCCCAACGCGCAAAGCGAGCATTCCTGAAGGGGTATGGACGAAGTGTGATAGCTGCGGCCAGGTTCTGTACCGTGCAGAGCTGGAACGCAATCTTGAAGTGTGTCCGAAGTGTGACCACCATATGCGTATGTCGGCGCGTAACCGCCTGCATAGCCTGCTGGACGAAGGTTCACTGGTAGAACTGGGCAGCGAGCTTGAGCCAAAAGATGTGCTGAAGTTCCGCGATTCCAAAAAATACAAAGATCGTCTGGCCTCTGCACAGAAAGAGACTGGCGAGAAAGACGCGCTGATCGTCATGAAAGGCACCCTGCATGAAATGCCGGTTGTCGCCGCGGCGTTTGAGTTCTCCTTTATGGGTGGCTCAATGGGCTCTGTCGTGGGCGCACGTTTTGTGCGTGCCGTTGAGCAAGCGCTGGAAGATAACTGCCCGCTGATCTGCTTCTCTGCCTCTGGCGGAGCACGTATGCAGGAAGCGCTGATGTCTCTGATGCAGATGGCGAAAACCTCTGCGGCGCTGGCGAAAATGCAGGAACGCGGTCTGCCTTACATTTCCGTGCTGACCGACCCAACCATGGGTGGCGTCTCTGCAAGCTTCGCGATGCTGGGCGATCTGAACATTGCTGAGCCAAAAGCACTGATCGGTTTCGCTGGTCCTCGCGTCATTGAGCAAACCGTTCGTGAAAAACTGCCGCCGGGCTTCCAGCGCAGTGAGTTCCTCATTGAGAAAGGCGCCATCGATATGATCGTCCGCCGTCCGGAAATGCGCCTGAAACTGGCAAGCGTTCTGGCGAAGCTGATGAATCTGCCCGCGCCAAACCCGGATGAGCCGCGCGAAGGCGTGGTGGTACCGGATCAGGAACCCGAGGCCTGATAACTGAAAAGGGCAGGGCCAGATGGCGCTGCCCTTTTGCTTTATAACCTGCTAATGACAACCGGGCATCATGGAAAATAAAAGCATTCCTCAAGCCACGTCGCCCCTGGCCGCGTGGCTTTCTTATCTGGAAAACCTGCACAGTAAAACCATTGATATGGGGCTTGAGCGCGTAAGCCAGGTTGCCGCGCGTCTGGACGTGCTGAAACCTGCGCCTTTCGTTTTCACCGTCGCAGGCACCAACGGTAAAGGCACTACCTGCCGTACGCTGGAATCCGTCCTGATGGCGGCGGGTTACAAGGTAGGCGTTTACAGCTCACCACACCTGGTACGTTACACTGAGCGGGTTCGCGTGCAGAACAGCGAGCTGCCGGAATCGGCGCATACGGCGTCGTTCGCGGAAATCGAAGCCGCGCGAGGTGATATCTCGTTAACCTATTTCGAGTACGGCACGCTTTCGGCATTGTGGCTGTTCAAACAGGCGCAGCTGGATGTGGTGATTCTGGAAGTGGGTCTTGGCGGGCGGCTTGATGCCACCAATATGGTGGATGCGGACGTGGCGGTGGTCACCAGTATCGCGCTGGACCATATCGACTGGCTGGGGCCGGATCGTGAAAGCATTGGTCGCGAGAAGGCCGGTATTTTCCGGGCGAATAAACCCGCCGTGGTCGGTGAGCCGGATATGCCGCACACTATTGCTGACGTGGCCCAGGAGAAGGGCGCTCTGTTGCTGCGCCGTGGCGTTGACTGGCAATATGAGGTTCAGGATAACGGCTGGCGTTTTAGCGATGCGCAGGGAATGCTGGACAACCTGCCGCTGCCGCAGGTGCCACAGCCTAACGCGGCAACCGCGCTGGCGGCATTGCGCGCCAGCGGATTAGCGGTCAGCGATCAGGCGATCCGCGACGGCATTCAGAATGCGCTGCTGCCGGGACGTTTTCAGATAGTGAGTGAGTCACCGCGCCTGATCCTGGACGTGGCGCACAACCCACACGCAGCGGCGTACCTCGCAGGACGTCTCAAATCGTTACCAAAAACCGGGCGCGTGCTGGCGGTTATCGGTATGCTTCATGATAAAGATATCGGTGGCACGCTGGCCTGCATGGAGAGTGTGGTCGATAGCTGGTATTGTGCTCCTCTTGAGGGGCCGCGTGGTGCGACGGCCGAGCAGTTGATGGAACATCTCGGCAAAGGCGCAATCTATAGTAGCGTGGCTCAGGCCTGGCATGCCGCGATGGCGGATGCTAAACCAGAAGATACCGTGCTGGTGTGTGGCTCTTTCCACACGGTGGCACATGTCATGGAAGTGATGGACGCGGGGAGAACCGGTGGCGAGTAAGTTTCAGAACCGTTTAACAGGAACCATTGTGCTGGTCGCGCTCGGGGTGATTATTCTTCCCGGGTTGCTCGACGGGCAGAAAAAGCATTATCAGGACGAGTTTGCAGCCATTCCGCTGGTGCCGAAACCGGGCGACCGTGATGAACCGGATATGCTGCCTGCGGCGACACAGGCGCTGCCTGCCCAGCCGCCGGAAGGGGCGGCTGAAGAAGTTCGCGCGGGCGATGCCGCTGCGCCGTCGCTCGACCCGTCGCGTCTGGCGGCGAATAACAACATCGAGATTGATCCGGTACCGGTAGAGAAGCCGAAGCCTGTTGAAAAACCGAAGCCGGTAGAGAAACCGCAGCCGAAGCCACCGCGTGATAAAGCGGCAGAGCAACTGGCTGCAGCGTCAGAAACCCCTCCGCCAGCGAAGCAAGACGCAGCCCCGACCGGCAAAGCCTATGTTGTGCAACTGGGAGCGTTGAAAAACGCCGATAAAGTTAACGAGGTCGTGGGTAAACTGCGCAGCGCGGGCTATCGTGTTTACACTTCACCTTCCACGCCGGTGCAGGGTAAAATTACCCGTATCCTTGTGGGGCCGGAAGCGTCTAAAGATAAGCTGAAAGGCTCGCTGGGTGAACTGAAGCAGATCTCCGGTCTGAGCGGTGTGGTGATGAACTATAGCGCGAACTGATAAGATCTCCCCCTCACCCTAACCCTCGCCCTCAAGGGAGAGGGCCGGGGTGAGGGGGAGAAGACGTCCACAGAGATGTCAAAAGGACCGTGGCGTTGATTATTTTTTCAGCGCCTTTTTTATTTACGCGCGGGAAGGAAATCCCTACGCAAACGTTTTCTTTTTCTGTTAGAATTCGCCCCGAACTGGATGACAGGGCGTTAAATCGTGGGACACATATGGTCTGGATTGATTACGCCATCATTGCGGTGATTGGTTTTTCCTGTCTGGTTAGCCTGATCCGTGGCTTTGTTCGTGAAGCGTTATCGCTGGTGACTTGGGGTTGTGCTTTCTTTGTTGCCAGTCATTACTACACTTACCTGTCTGTCTGGTTCACGGGCTTTGAAGATGAACTGGTCCGAAATGGAATCGCCATCGCGGTGCTGTTTATCGCGACGCTGATTGTTGGTGCTATCGTCAATTACGTGATAGGTCAGCTGGTCGAGAAAACCGGTCTGTCAGGAACGGACAGGGTACTCGGGATCTGTTTCGGGGCGTTGCGAGGTGTGCTGATTGTGGCCGCCATCCTGTTCTTCCTGGATACCTTCACCGGGTTCTCCAAAAGTGAAGACTGGCAGAAATCGCAGCTCATTCCTGAGTTCAGCTTCATCATCAGATGGTTCTTTGACTATCTGCAAAGCTCGTCGAGTTTTTTGCCCAGGGCATAAACCCTGAGATGTGGCTTAACGAGGAAAAGACGAATGTGCGGTATTGTCGGTATCGCCGGTTTCATGCCGGTAAACCAGTCGATTTATGACGCGTTAACGGTGCTTCAGCACCGTGGGCAGGATGCTGCGGGTATCATCACCATTGATGCAAACAACTGCTTCCGTTTACGTAAGGCGAATGGCCTGGTAAACGATGTGTTTGAAGCCCGCCATATGCAGCGTCTGCAAGGTAATATGGGGATCGGTCACGTTCGTTATCCTACTGCTGGCAGTTCCAGCGCCTCTGAGGCACAGCCTTTCTACGTCAACTCACCGTATGGCATCACCCTTGCCCATAACGGCAACCTGACCAACGCCCATGAGCTGCGTAAAAAGCTGTTCGAAGAGAAACGTCGCCACATTAACACCACCTCTGATTCTGAAATCCTGCTCAACGTGTTCGCCAGCGAGCTGGATAACTTCCGTCACTACCCGCTGGAAGCAGACAATATCTTTGCTGCCATTGCTGCGACCAACCGCCAGATCCGCGGTGCATACGCCTGCGTGGCGATGATTATCGGTCACGGTATGGTTGCCTTCCGCGATCCAAACGGCATTCGTCCGCTGGTGCTGGGCAAGCGCGACCTTGGCGATGGCCGTACCGAATATATGGTTGCCTCTGAGAGCGTGGCGCTGGATACCCTGGGCTTCGAATTCCTGCGTGATGTTGCGCCGGGCGAAGCGGTGTATATCACCGAGAAGGGCCAGCTGTTTACCCGTCAGTGTGCCGACAACCCGGTCAGCAACCCGTGCCTGTTTGAATACGTCTATTTCGCCCGCCCGGACTCCTTCATCGACAAGATTTCCGTCTACAGCGCGCGCGTAAATATGGGCACGAAGCTCGGCGAGAAGATTGCTCGCGAATGGGACGATCTCGACATCGACGTGGTTATTCCTATCCCGGAAACCTCCTGCGATATCGCTCTGGAAATTGCCCGTATTCTGGATAAACCTTACCGTCAGGGCTTCGTGAAGAACCGCTACGTTGGCCGCACCTTCATCATGCCGGGCCAGCACCTGCGCCGTAAGTCTGTACGTCGTAAACTGAACGCCAACCGCGCCGAATTCCGTGATAAGAACGTTCTGCTGGTGGATGACTCCATCGTGCGTGGTACCACCTCTGAGCAGATTATCGAGATGGCGCGCGAAGCGGGGGCGAAGAAAGTGTATCTGGCGTCTGCCGCACCGGAAATTCGCTTCCCGAACGTGTACGGCATCGATATGCCAACCGCCAATGAGCTGATTGCCCACGGTCGCGAAGTGGACGAAATTCGTCAGATTATCGGCGCCGATGGCCTGATTTTCCAGGATCTGAACGATCTTATCGACGCGGTGCGCGCCGAGAACCCGGAGATTCAACAGTTCGAATGCTCCGTGTTTAACGGCGTCTATGTGACGAAAGACGTCGACCAGCAGTACCTTGACTATCTTGATTCGCTGCGCAACGACGATGCGAAAGCCGTTCAGCTGCAAAACGATCTCGAAAGTTTAGAGATGCACAACGAAGGTTGATCTCTCTGCAGGTGAGGGCGCTTGCCCTCACTTGCAACTCCCCGCGAAATCCTGCACAGTCTGCCCTGAAATCAGTAAGGGCGAAAATCATGAAACGACTCATTGTTGGGCTCAGCGGTGCCAGTGGCGCCATTTACGGCGTACGTCTGCTGCAGGTTTTGCGCGACGTAGCGGAAGTCGAAACCCATCTGGTGATGAGCCAGGCGGCGCGACAAACCCTCTCTCTTGAAACCGATCTCTCCCTGCGTGATGTTCAGGCACTGGCCGACGTCGTGCACGACGCGCGCGATATCGCCGCCAGCATCTCCTCAGGCTCGTTTAAAACCGCTGGCATGGTGATCCTGCCCTGTTCAATTAAAACGCTCTCCGGCATTGTGAACAGCTATACCGACACGCTGGTGACGCGCGCGGCGGATGTCGTGCTGAAGGAACGTCGCCCGCTGGTGCTTTGCGTGCGGGAAACGCCGCTACATCTGGGGCATTTGCGCCTGATGACCCAGGCCGCCGAGCTGGGCGCCGTGATCATGCCGCCGGTACCGGCGTTTTATCATCGCCCGCAGTCGCTGGATGATGTGATCAACCAGACCGTCAACCGCGTGCTGGATCAGTTTGATATCGACCTGCCGGAAGATCTCTTCACCCGCTGGCAGGGAGCCTGATTCTTTGCACACATGCTGTGCATGAAAAGAGACGTTGCCCTGTTTCAGGGCAATTATGCAACGGCGATCATATCCTCGACATTTAATTCGTTTTTTCCCTTTTTCTCTCTCCGGTTCGTTCGGCAGACCTGCTATCTTTCACCATTAAGGCAATATCGCAACGTTTTATTAACATATTTAACGTCGAAGTTTTGACCAGACGGCAATGTGGCATAAGACCTGCAAGAGAAGCCTGCAACACAACACACAACACAATACATAATAAAATCACGGTACTTGAGGGTAAATGTATGAAGAAGACGGTTCTGGCTCTGTCTTTGCTGGTGGGGTTAAGTGCGGCGGCAGGTAGCTATGCAGCGCTTCCACAGACGGTTCGTATCGGTACAGACGCAACCTACGCGCCATTCTCTTCCAAGGATGCGAAAGGCGATTTCGTGGGGTTTGATATCGATCTGGGAAATGAAATGTGCAAACGCATGCAGGTGAAATGCACATGGGTGGGCAGCGACTTTGACGCATTAATTCCGTCGCTGAAAGCCAAGAAAATCGACGCCATTATCTCTTCTCTCTCTATCACCGAAAAACGTCAGCAGGAGATTGCCTTCTCAGACAAGCTCTACGCCGCTGATTCACGTCTGATTGCTGCTAAAGGCTCCCCGATCCAGCCGACCATCGACTCCCTGAAAGGCAAGCATGTTGGCGTGCTCCAGGGGTCAACGCAGGAAGGTTATGCCAATGCCAACTGGCGCGAGAAGGGTGTCGACGTGGTTGCCTATCAGAATCAGGATCTGATTTACTCTGACCTGTCGGCGGGCCGTCTGGATGCTGCATTCCAGGATGAAGTCGCCGCGAGCGAAGGCTTCCTGAAGCAGCCAGCCGGGAAAGACTACGCTTTTGCAGGCCCGTCCGTGAAAGACAAAAAATACTTTGGTGACGGCACCGGTATTGGCCTGCGTAAGGATGATATCGAGCTGAAAGCCGCCTTTGACAAAGCGTTTACAGAGCTGCGTAAAGACGGTACTTACGACAAACTGGCGAAGAAATACTTCGACTTCAACGTCTACGGTGACTGAGACCTGACGGTGATGCTCTGAAAAGAGGCATCAGGCGAAGGGGTGATCCAGTATGGTGCGTTAAATGCACTATATTGGATCGCTTTGTGCATACTTACGCATTTATAATGCAAAATATCCCGGCCCGAAGGCATTAATCTTTGCCTGTAGGTGGGGATTAATGGCACATTAGCACCACCCCGTCGTCGTAAAAATCCCGTATGAAGACAGTTTGTTGAGGACAAATATGAAAAAACTCGTGTTGTCACTATCTCTGGTGCTGGCCTTTTCCAGCGCCACCGCGGCATTCGCAGCCATTCCGCAGAAAATCCGTATTGGTACCGATCCAACCTATGCGCCGTTTGAGTCGAAGAATTCAAAGGGTGAATTGGTGGGTTTTGACATCGATCTGGCCAATGAGCTGTGCAAACGCATCAAAGCGCAATGTACCTACGTTGAGAACCCGCTGGACGCGCTGATCCCATCCCTGAAAGCAAAAAAAATCGACGTAATTATGTCCTCGCTTTCCATCACTGAAAAACGCCAGCAGGAGATTGCCTTCACCGACAAACTCTACGCGGCCGATTCACGTCTGGTGGTGGCGAAGTCTTCTGATATTCAGCCAACGCTTGAGTCGCTGAAGGGCAAACGCGTGGGCGTGCTGCAAGGCACCACCCAGGAAACCTACGGTAACGAACACTGGGCGCCGAAGGGGATCGAAATTGTCTCCTATCAGGGCCAGGAAAATATTTACGCAGACCTGACGGCCGGCCGGATTGATGCGGCATTCCAGGATGAAGTCGCGGCAAGCGAAGGCTTCCTGAAAACGCCGGTGGGCAAAGATTACAAGTTCGGCGGTCCGTCCATTAAGGATGTGAAGTTGTTCGGTGTGGGTACCGGTATGGGCCTGCGCAAAGAAGACAACGAACTGCGCGAAGCGCTGAACAAAGCGTTTGCGGAAATGCGCGCTGACGGTACCTATGACAAGCTGGCGAAAAAGTACTTTGATTTCAATGTGTACGGCGGCTAATCGCTCCGTCAAATAACGTGCGGCCCCTCCCGATGCGGGAGGGGAAAAGACACGGTTTCACCACTCACGATACGACAGGGCTCGCGGTATGCTGTACGGATTTTCTGGCGTCATTTTACAGGGCGCGCTTGTCACCCTTGAGCTGGCTATCAGCTCCGTGGTGCTGGCGGTGCTGATAGGTCTGGCGGGCGCAGGGGCGAAGCTTTCGGCTAACAAACCGCTGGCGCTCATTTTTGAAGGCTATACCACGCTCATTCGCGGCGTACCCGATCTGGTGCTGATGCTGCTCATCTTTTATGGTCTGCAGATTGCGTTAAACAGCGTAACGGATGCGATGGGACTGGGACAAATTGATATCGACCCGATGGTGGCCGGTATTATTACCCTCGGTTTTATCTACGGTGCCTACTTCACCGAAACCTTCCGCGGTGCTTATATGGCCGTGCCGAAAGGTAACATTGAGGCGGCAACCGCATTTGGTTTTACCTCTTCACAAACGTTTCGCCGGATCATGTTCCCGGCCATGATGCGCTATGCGCTGCCGGGCATTGGTAACAACTGGCAGGTTATCCTCAAAGCGACGGCGCTGGTCTCTTTGCTCGGTCTGGAAGATGTGGTCAAAGCCACTCAGCTGGCGGGTAAAACCACCTGGGAGCCCTTCTACTTTGCGGTGGTCTGTGGCGTGATCTATCTGGTCTTTACGACCGTCTCCAATGGTGTGCTGCTTCTGCTTGAGCGTCGCTACTCCGTGGGTGTGAAGAGGGCTGACCTGTGATTGAGATTATTCAGGAATACTGGAAATCCCTGCTGTGGACGGATGGCTATCGCTTTACCGGCGTGGCGATCACGCTGTGGCTGCTGATTTCGTCCGTGGTGATGGGCGGCATTCTGGCGGTGTTTCTCGCCATTGGCCGCGTGTCGAACAATAAATTTATTCAGTTCCCCATCTGGCTGTTTACCTATGTCTTTCGCGGTACGCCGCTGTACGTGCAGCTGCTGGTCTTCTATTCAGGCATGTACACGCTGGAAATCGTAAAAGGCACGGAAATGCTGAATGCGTTCTTCCGTAGCGGCCTGAACTGTACGGTGCTGGCGTTGACGCTCAACACCTGTGCCTATACCACCGAGATCTTCGCCGGGGCTATTCGTTCCGTGCCTTATGGCGAGATTGAAGCGGCGCGGGCGTATGGCTTTTCGTCGGTAAAACTTTACCGCTGCATTATTCTGCCATCGGCGCTGCGTATTGCGCTGCCTGCGTACAGCAACGAAGTGATTCTGATGCTGCACTCCACTGCGCTTGCCTTTACCGCGACGGTACCGGATCTGCTCAAAATCGCGCGCGATATTAACTCTGCGACCTATCAGCCGTTTACCGCGTTTGGCATTGCGGCGGTGCTCTATTTAATTATCTCTTATGTCTTGATTAGCCTGTTCCGCAAGGCTGAAAAACGCTGGTTGCAGCATATAAAACCTTCTTCGACGCACTGAGAAAGATGATGGCTGAGAACAAATTAAACGTTATTGATTTGCACAAACGCTACGGCGAACATGAAGTGCTGAAAGGGGTGTCGCTGCAGGCGAATGCAGGCGACGTAATCAGTATCATCGGCTCATCCGGCTCGGGTAAAAGTACCTTCCTGCGCTGCATTAACTTCCTCGAAAAACCGAGTGAAGGCTCGATTGTGGTGAGCGGGCAGAATATTAATCTGATACGTGATAAAGACGGCCAGCTGAAGGTGGCGGATAAGAATCAGCTGCGTCTGCTGCGCACGCGTCTGACCATGGTGTTCCAGCACTTCAACCTCTGGAGCCACATGACGGTGCTGGAGAACGTGATGGAAGCGCCGATTCAGGTGCTGGGCCTGAGCAAACAGGAAGCCCGCGAGCGCGCGGTGAAATACCTGGCGAAAGTGGGTATCGACGAGCGTCAGCAGATGAAATACCCGGTGCACCTCTCCGGCGGTCAGCAGCAACGTGTCTCCATCGCCCGCGCGCTGGCGATGGAACCCGAAGTGCTGCTGTTCGATGAACCGACCTCAGCGCTGGATCCTGAACTCGTTGGCGAAGTGCTGCGCATCATGCAGAAGCTGGCCGAAGAGGGCAAAACGATGGTGGTGGTGACGCACGAGATGGGCTTTGCCCGTAACGTTTCTAACCACGTCATCTTCCTGCATCAGGGCAAAATTGAAGAGCAGGGCCATCCGGACGACGTCTTAGCGAATCCGCAAAGCCCGCGTCTGCAGCAGTTCCTGAAAGGCTCCCTGAAATAACGGGGGTTTTCCCTCTCCCTTGAGGGAGAGTGCTGGGATGAGGGGGAACATACGGCTGTAGTGGTCATTCCGTTCACTTTATGTACCATGCTACTCTGTAACGACATGACCGGTGAACGTGCCAGGGTGGCTCAGTCGCCACCACCCTGGCGACCCGGGCTCCCGGCGGTAAATCGCCGCTTCGCGGTGCCCTCGGCTTATTCCTTCCGGCTTATCGGGTACGGGCGGAGGCAACGTCCCTGTAAAGCCCGCCCTCTCGGCGCATCCATGCGCCTCGCCCCGGCCTACAGGAAACGCCTTAGCGATTTACAGCCGGACCAGGGCGTCGCAGTAAGTTATTCATTTTTCATAAGAAGCGTTCATCGCTTCAGGAAAAAAATTACTGGGGATCCCTCAGCCCTGTGGGAGAGGAGCGGGGATGAGGGCATCAGACCGCAGTACAGCCCAATCGCCCGGTGGCGCTTCGCTTACCGGGCCTACAAAAACCGCAGTGCCGCCCGGCATTCAGACCGCACCACACTCCAGCCGATAGACCCAGTCGTCATACCGCACCCCATTAATTTCATATGCCTTTTCCAGTACCTGCGTACGCACAAAACCGGCTTTCTCCAGCACGCGCACCGACCCGCCGTTATCCGCCAGCACAAACGCGTTAATGGCCTTCACGCCGGTCTGGTTAAAGGCGTAACCACACACCGCGCGTAGCGCCTCGCTGGCAATACCTTTCCCCTGCGCAGCAGGCACAACCGTATAGCCGATATCTGCCTCTTCATGATTCGCCGGGCTAATTTGCAGGCCAATATCGCCAAGCGGGGTCTCCTCATCCCGAAAACGGATCACGAAAACATGCTCGGCCATCAGGCGCGCGGCAAACACGCGTCGGGTCTCTTTTTCCGGCGCGATGGCGGACATATAGCGCATGATGTCGCGGTTTTCACGCAGCGAGCGGAAAAAGGCCCAGTCGGTGGGTTCGAAAGGGGTGAGATGAAGCCGGGGAGTGGTGATGGTTGCCATTGTTACGCCATTTCATCGGAACATGGCGTACAACTGTAACATATTCACCGCACCACATCCCCCAGCGCCTCTTCTAAGTCATACCAGCGGAACGCGAACCCCGCCGCTTCCAGCCGTTTGGGGAGCGCCCGTTGTCCGCCTAATACCAGCACGGACGCTTCACCCATCATCAGGCGAATCACCGTGGCAGGTACGCGCAATATCGCCGGGCGATGCAGGGCGTGCCCCAGAGCGTGAGCAAACTGTTCATTACGCACGGGATATGGCGCGACCATATTAAACGGTCCGCGCAGATCGTTATCCAGCAGCCAGAGAATGCCGTTGATCATATCGTCGATATGGATCCACGCCAGATACTGACGGCCGTTGCCAATGGGTCCACCGAGTCCCAGCTTAAAAGGCGGGAGCATTTTGCCCAAAATACCGCCGTTCGGCGCAAGTACCACACCGGTACGCAGCAGGCAGACGCGGGTACGATCGCTTTGCGCCGCACAGGCGATGCGTTCCCACTGGGCACAGAGTTTATGGGTAAATTCGTTGTGGGGCGGCTCTTCCTCGGTCACCACCACTTCGCCAAGATCGCCGTAATAGCCCGTCGCTGAGCCCGAAATCAGCACCGACGGCGGCGTGTGGCTGTTGCGAATCAGCTCAACCAGCTTCTCGGTGATGTTCCAGCGGCTGCTGCAGAGCCGCTGTTTCTGCTCTTCGGTCCAGCGCTTATCGGCAATGGGTTCACCCGCGAGGTTGATGACGGCATCAAAGCCGTCCAGATTTTGCTGCTCAGCCAGCCCTTTCCAGATGTCGACGCCTGCGCCGAGCACCTGACGCGCTTTTTCCGGGCTGCGCGTCACCACGGTGATGTCATGATGCAGCGCCTGAAGACGCGCAATGAGATGGCGACCAATCAGGCCCGTACCGCCGGTCAGCAAAATCTTCATACAACCTCCAGGTTTATCCCTGGCGTCGCCAGCTTAACGTCATAGAGACGGAGTCGGCGTAGCGCAGGGCGTGAAGTTTATCGATCTCTACTTCAGCATAAGTGACCCAGTGATGATCGCGTGCGATATCGAGCACATCCTGAGTTAATTTCTCCAGCAGAGAGAAGCGGTTGTTCTCCACGTACTGAATGATGTTTTTGGTTATCGTGCGATAGTTCAGCGCGTCATTGATGTCTTCGCTGGCCCGCGCTTTGTCGGCGGGATAGTGAATAACCACATTAATGACAATATCCTGACGGTTGGCAATCTCTTCCTCTTTGATACCGATGAAGGTACGCAAGCGTAAATTTTTTATACGAATAATAGCGTCTGGCTGTGACATTGCAGGTCTTCTCCGTGTCAGTAATTGCCGCCCATAATACATGAGAGGCTCGCAGGCACACAGCCTCCTATAAGGTTAAATCTGCTGGATTTTTTGCAGTGCGCGTTCGGTGGCCGGGCGGGTACGGATACGTTCAAACCAGTTGTTCACCGCCGGGTAGGACGCGAGATCAATCCGGTGTTTTTCATGGGTATTCACCCACGGCCAGCAGGCGATATCGGCAATGCTGTAATGATCTCCCCCAAGCCACGGCGTTTTTTCCAGCCGCTGGTTTAGCACGCCATACAGACGTTGCGTCTCCACCTGATAGCGTTCTATCGCATAAGGGATGGGCTGCGGGGCGTAAGCGGTAAAATGGTGATTCTGTCCCAGCATGGGCCCAAGTCCGCTCGCCTGCCAGAAGAGCCATTGCAAGGTATGGTGACGTTCACGCAGCTCCCCGCTCAGGAGTTTGCCGGTTTTCTCCGCCAGATAGAGCAAAATTTCGCCGGATTCAAACAGGCTCAACGGTCTTCCTCCGTCGGCCGGCTGATTATCAATAATGGCCGGAATTTTATTGTTCGGCGAGATAGCCAGAAAGAGAGGACTGAACTGTTCACCTTTGCTGATATCCACGCGAATGATTCTGTAATCCAGTTCGGCTTCTTCGAGAAAGAGGGTGATCTTATGGCCGTTTGGGGTAGGGGCGTAATAAAGGTCAATCATTCTCAACTCCTGTCCATGCGAATAGTAGTGCCACGACAACTGAGTATAGGTAATTGTTGTAAATCGTGAGTTTTCATCAAGTGACAGCGGGGCAAAGAGATTATATGTTGAGTAAAAAACCGATCAGCCGATGAGGATGTTATGAACCAGCCCCTAATCACGTTGTGGTCCGATGCGAATTTCTTTTCCCCCTATGTCATGAGCGTGTACGTTGCGCTGGCTGAAAAAGGGCTTACTTTTACGCTGAAGACCGTTGATCTCGACGGCGGGGAACATCTCAAACCGCAGTGGCAGGGTTACGATCTCACCCGACGCGTACCGGTGCTGGAGGTTGACGGCTTTGCGATGAGTGAATCATCAGCGATCGATGAATACCTGGAAGATCGTTTTGCGCCGCCCGAGTGGGAACGGATCTATCCTCACGATCTGCAAAAACGCGCCCGTGCGCGGCAGATCCAGGCGTGGCTACGTAGCGACCTGGTGCCGATTCGTGTAGAGCGCTCGACGGATGTCGTGTTTGCCGGGGTGAAAAAGCCAGCTCTGAGCGCGGAAGGCACGAACAGCGCCCAAAAACTGATTGAAACGGCCACGTCGCTTCTCGCGCATGGCAATCCGAACCTGTTTGGTGAATGGTGCATTGCCGATACCGACCTGGCGCTGATGCTGAACCGCCTGATCCTCAACGGCGATGAAGTCCCTCAGCTGCTGGTGGATTATGCAGCGTTCCAGTGGCAGCGCGCCTCTGTGCAGCGCTATGTGGCACTCTCCGCTAAGCGCGCGGGCTGATAAGCCCTGACGCTTCAGGTATGATAAGGGCAGTGAGTTTTCCGAGGGAGAGACGAATGAAATTGATGTTTGCGTCGGATATCCATGGATCGCTGCCCGCGACCGAGCGCCTGCTTTCTCTGTTTGCGCAAAGCGGCGCGCAATGGCTGGTGATTCTGGGGGATGTGTTAAACCATGGCCCGCGCAATGCGCTGCCGGAAGGCTATGCCCCTGCGCAGGTCGCGGAGAAGCTCAATCCGTTTGCCTCGCGCATTATTGCCGTGCGCGGTAACTGCGACAGCGAAGTCGACCAGATGCTACTGCACTTTCCCCTTACCGCTCCGTGGCAACAGGTACTGCTGGAAAACAGCCGCCTGTTCCTGACCCACGGGCACCTTTTCGGCCCGGATAATCTCCCGGCACTCGCGGCTGGCGATGTCCTGGTTTACGGTCATACTCATATTCCGGTGGCTGAAAAACGCGGTGAAATTTATCACGTTAACCCGGGGTCGGTCAGCATACCCAAAGGCGGATATCCTGCGAGCTATGGCATGCTGGATGGAAATACCCTGAGCGTTATCGCACTTAATGATCAGCAAGTTATTGCGCAGGTAGCGATTAATCCGTAAGTTACACCCCAACTGCAAACGCGCCGAAAGAGCGCTTAGACGAGAAGGTTTCCCGATGGTGGAGCAGAATCATTTGGCAAGTACTGAATGGGTTGACATTGTCAGCGAAGAAAATGAAGTGATCGCGCAGGCCAGCCGCGAACAAATGCGTGCAGAGCGTCTCCGTCACCGTGCAACCTACATTGTTGTGCATGACGGCATGGGCAAGATTCTGGTTCAGCGTCGCACGGACACGAAAGATTTTCTGCCAGGTATGCTGGATGCCACAGCGGGTGGTGTCGTGCAGGCCGATGAAGTGCTGCTGGATTCCGCGCGTCGTGAAGCGGAAGAAGAGTTAGGGATTGCCGGTGTGCCATTTGCTGAACACGGGCAGTTCTATTTCGAAGACGAACATTGCCGCGTCTGGGGCGGACTGTTTAGCTGCGTTTCCCACGGGCCTTTCGCCCTGCAGGAAGAGGAAGTGAGCGAAGTCTGCTGGATGACGCCGGAAGAGATTACCGCGCGTTGCGACGAGTTCACGCCGGATTCGTTAAAAGCACTGGCGCTGTGGATGACCCGCAACGCCAAAAACGAATCCGCTAAGCCGGAAAATAAAGCGGAAAAAGAGGAAGAGGCTGAATAAGCCTTAACAGCTTTCCCGCAGACACAGGCTGGACGCGATAGGTTTATGGTCGCGCCAGTCTCCATCATTCAGACGTTCCAGTAACGCTTTCCCGGCCTCAATTCCAATCTTTCGATGCGGTACCGCCATGGTCGTCAGCGGCGGCTGACAGACGCGGCTGACGTCGCTATCCCCAAAGCCCACGACGGCAAGATCGTCCGGCACTTTGATTCGCCGACGCTGACACTCATACAGCACACCACAGGCCAGTTCGTCTGAAACGCATACCAGCGCATCCAGCTCCGGCCACGCCAGCAGAAACTCAGGCAGCTGCGCCGCACCGGTCGAGAAGCTCGGCGGCATGGCGGCGTTAATTACCCGGTTCGGCGACAGATGATGGCGCAGCATCGCTTTGTACCAGCCCTGCAAATGCTGCTGGAAAATCCACTGTTCCTGGTTGGCGCACAGCAGGCCGATATTCTGGTAGCCGCGCTTAATAACCATTTCTGTTAGCTCATACATGGCCGCCACGTTATCAATCCCGATATTCATATCAATCGGGTCGGCGCGCATAGCACCCATCTCCATCACCGGGATGGAGGCATTTTTCAGCCAGTGGCGAACGGTGTCGGTATGCTCCACGCTGAGCAGGATCGCGGCGGCAATATTTGACGCCAGCAGCGTTTCCAGCAGCTTTTCCTCCTGTTCAAGACGATGCTGAGACTCGGCCAGCATGATCTGGTATCCGGCAGGCTGAAGCACCTGCTGTAGCCCGGCAAACATCTCTGAACACCCAGCTTCGGAAAGATTAGGAACAACCATTGCGATCGTCCATGACGACGCCGATGCCAGTGCGCTGGCGGCGAGATTGGGCATATAACCCAGTTCCTGCACCGCAGCTTCAATTTTTTCACGCAGTTTATCGGAAACCTGTTCCGGCGTGCGGAGCGCACGGGAGACGGTCATCGTGCCAACTCCGGCAAGCTGTGCGACATCCGCGAGCGTGACTTTTCCGGTACTGCGCCGTTTTCGGGTTAAAGACATACACCTTCCTGCTGACCAGACGCGTTCTTATTTCCTTCATTCCAGGTGACAGGCAGTATACGCCTTAAATCCCTTTTTTGCTGTGATTTCACACGATGATGGCATTTTGATAGCGCTATCACACTTCTGCATGTTAATCGTTGGTAGCGCTATCTTTGTGACCGGGATCGCAGTCAAGGATTGATGGGTTGAATAAAGTTTGCTCATCTTTGGCGTGACGACGGAGTGAAAAGTGCTCAAAAAGTGGATATATGATACAACCATCACGCTTCAGGAGAGCGTTGAAAGCTGGCCGCAGGCGCTGGAGATATGCGCGAAACCGTTACTGGAGCTGCAGGTGATTGAACCGGAATACGTGACGGCAATCATTCAGCAGCACCATGCTTTAGGACCGTATTATGTGCTGGCACCAGGGCTGGCCATGCCGCATGCGCGGCCGGAAGAAGGCGCCAAAGGACTGGGGTTGTCATTACTAAAACTAAAACAGGGCGTCTCTTTTGGTGCCGGGGAGTTTGACCCTGTCGATGTCATTATTATGCTCGCGGCACCGGACAAACATAGCCATATCGAGATGATCTCATCGCTGGCAGAGTTATTTTCCAGCGACGAAGATATGGAAAAATTACATCAGGCGAATACCCTGGAGGACATTAAAACCATTATTGACCGCTTCTGATTTAATTCTTTAATCCGATTATTCACAACATTACGCGCCAGCGTGATGGGGCGTGCTCTACTCATAAAAGGGGACAACAATGAAAATCATGGCTATTTGTGGGTCTGGCCTGGGCAGCAGTTTTATGGTCGAAATGAACATTAAAAAGGTGCTCAAAAAGCTGGAAATTGACGCCGAGGTTGAACACTCCGATCTCTCCTCCGCCACGCCGGGCGCGGCTGACCTGTTCGTGATGGCAAAAGATATTGCCGCCAGCGCCAGCGTACCGGAAAGCCAACTGGTGGTGATCAATAACATCATTGATATCAACGAACTTGAAGCGCAACTGCGCGCCTGGTTCGAAAGACAATAATCCTGATAAGGCGAGGTGGATATGTTTATCCTTGAAACGCTGAATTTCGTTGTTGATATTTTAAAAGTCCCTTCGGTGCTGGTCGGATTAATTGCCTTGATCGGTCTGGTGGCGCAGAAAAAAGCGTTTTCAGATGTGGTGAAGGGAACCATTAAAACGATTCTTGGTTTTATTGTGCTGGGCGGTGGCGCCACGGTGCTGGTGGGGTCATTAAATCCATTGGGGGGTATGTTCGAGCACGCCTTTAATATTCAGGGCATCATTCCCAATAATGAAGCGATTGTTTCGATTGCGCTGGAAAAATACGGTGCCTCTACCGCGCTGATTATGGCGTTTGGGATGGTAGCGAATATTATCGTCGCGCGCTTTACCCGTCTGAAGTACATCTTCCTGACCGGGCACCACACGTTTTACATGGCGTGCATGATTGGCGTAATTCTCACCGTGGCGGGCTTTGAGGGGGTAGGGCTGGTCTTTACCGGATCGCTGATCCTCGGCCTGATTATGGCTTTCTTCCCGGCCATTGCGCAGCGTTACATGAAGCGCATCACCGGTAACGATGAGATCGCCTTCGGCCACTTCGGCACCCTGGGCTACGTGCTGTCTGGCTGGATTGGCAGCAAGGTCGGCAAAGGCTCTCGTTCAACCGAAGAGATGAACCTGCCGAAGAACCTGAGCTTCCTGCGCGACAGTTCGATCTCTATCTCCCTGACGATGATGATTATCTACCTGATCATGGCGGTGAGCGCCGGGCGGGAGTACGTCGAAGCCACCTTCAGCGGCGGTCAGAACTACCTGGTTTACGCCATTATCATGGCGATCACCTTCGCGGCGGGCGTTTTCATCATCCTGCAGGGCGTGCGCCTGATTCTGGCGGAAATCGTCCCGGCCTTTACCGGCTTCTCTGAAAAACTGGTGCCGAACGCACGCCCCGCGCTGGACTGCCCGGTGGTCTACCCGTATGCGCCAAATGCCGTGCTGATTGGCTTCCTGTTCAGCTTCCTCGGGGGAATTGTCGGGCTGTTCATCTGCGGGCAGTTCAGCTGGGTGCTGATCCTCCCGGGCGTCGTGCCGCACTTCTTTACCGGTGCAACGGCGGGCGTGTTCGGTAATGCCACCGGCGGACGTCGCGGGGCGATGATAGGCGCCTTCGCCAATGGTCTGCTGATTACCTTCCTGCCGGTTCTGCTGCTGCCGGTGCTGGGCGCGATTGGCTTTGCTAACACCACCTTCTCGGACGCCGATTTCGGCGCGGTGGGGATTGTGCTCGGTAACCTGGCGCGCTTCCTGTCACCGCTTGCCATCACCGGGCTGGTCGTGGCGCTGTTCGCGCTGCTGGTGGCCTACAACCTGTTTGCGAAAAACAAACCTGCGGGCGGTAACGCGCAGGAAAATACCGGAGCCAAATCATGAATGAGAATGAGATAACCGAGCTGGCGCGCCAGATTCGCCTTGAGACGCTGAAATCGCTGACGCAGCTCGGATTTGGACACTACGGCGGCAGCATGTCGGTGGTCGAAACGCTGGCCGTGCTGTACGGCGCGGTGATGAAAATCGACCCGGCGGATCCGGACTGGCCAGAGCGCGACTACTTTGTCCTGTCGAAAGGCCATGCGGGCCCGGCGCTGTACAGCACGCTGGCGATCAAGGGCTACTTCCCGGTGGAGGAGCTGAGCACCCTGAACCAGAACGGTACGCGCCTGCCGAGCCATCCGGATCGCCTGAAAACGCGCGGCGTGGATGCGACCACCGGTTCGCTGGGGCAGGGGATTGCCATTGCTGGCGGGATGGCGCTATCGCACAAGCTCGCGGGGCGACCGAATCGGGTTTTCTGCATTGTCGGTGACGGCGAGCTGAACGAGGGACAGTGCTGGGAAGCCTTCCAGTTTATTGCCCACCATCGTCTGAACAATCTGACGGTATTCGTCGACTGGAACAAACAGCAGCTGGATGGCGAACTGGATGAAATCATTTGCGCGTTTGACCTCGAAGGGAAATTCCGTGCCTTTGGTTTTGACGTGGTGACCGTGAAGGGAGACGACATTTCGGCGCTGCTGGACGTGACGTCGCGCGTGCCGGCGAAAGACGCCCGCCCGCAGGTGGTGATCCTCGACAGCATTAAAGGGCAGGGGGTGCCGTATCTCGAACAGCTCAGCAATTCGCACCACCTGCGATTGACCGCGGAGAGCAAAGCGGCCCTCAACGAGACGATTCGCCACCTGGAGGCTTCACATGATTAAGGTTGCACCGGCAGGACAGAAAGACGCCGTTGAGATGCGTAAGGTCTACGCGGGCTTCGTGGCAAAGCAGATTGAGGCCGGAAGCGACATTATCGCCCTGGAAGCGGACCTGATGAGTTCGATGGCGATGGACGGCGTGGCGCGCGATTATCCGCAGCACGTGATTAACTGCGGCATCATGGAGGCCAACGTGATCGGTACAGCTGCCGGGCTGTCGCTCACCGGTCGCAAACCGTTCGTGCATACGTTCACCGCGTTTGCCAGCCGACGCTGCTTCGACCAGTTGTTTATGTCCCTGGACTATCAGCGTAACAACGTGAAGGTGATAGCCTCGGATGCTGGCGTGACGGCCTGTCACAACGGCGGGACGCATATGTCGTTCGAGGATATGGGCATCGTGCGCGGTCTGGCGCACTCGGTGGTGCTGGAGGTGACCGACGCGGTGATGTTTGACGATGTGCTGCGCCAGCTTATCGATCTGGAAGGCTTCTACTGGGTACGCACCATCCGTAAGCAGGCCCCGAGCGTGTATGCGCCGGGCTCAACATTCACCATCGGCAAAGGCAACGTGCTGCGTGAGGGAAGCGATATTACGCTTATCGCAAATGGCATTATGGTAGCGGAAGCGCTGGAGGCGGCGCGTCAGCTGGAGCAGGAGGGGGTCAGTGCAGCGGTTATTGATATGTTCACCCTGAAGCCCATCGACCGCATGCTGGTGAAAAACTACGCTGAGAAAACCGGGCGCATCGTGACCTGTGAAAACCACAGCATTCACAACGGCCTTGGCTCGGCGGTGGCGGAAGTGCTGGTGGAAACCTGCCCGGTGCCAATGCGACGCGTGGGGGTGAAAGAGCGTTACGGTCAGGTGGGGACGCAGGACTTCCTGCAGAAGGAGTACGGCCTGACGGCACATGACATCGTGTCGGCGGCGCGAGAGCTGCTGTAATAAAAAAGGCGACCCTTTGTGGTCGCCTTTTTGTTGCCCGGTGGCGCTAGCGCTTACCGGGCCTACGGTCCTGTAGGCCGGATAAGCGAAGCGCCATCCGGCAAGACCTTACAATTACTGCTGCTGTGAAGACTGGATCGCCGTCAGCGCGATGGTATAGACGATATCGTCAACCAGCGCACCACGGGACAGGTCGTTCACAGGTTTGCGCATACCCTGCAGCATTGGCCCGATGGAGATCAGGTCTGCTGAACGCTGTACCGCTTTATAGGTGGTGTTACCGGTGTTCAGATCCGGGAAGATGAACACGGTAGCGCGACCTGCAACCGGAGAGTTCGGCGCTTTGGATTTTGCAACGTCAGCCATCACGGCGGCGTCGTACTGCAGCGGACCGTCGATCATCAGATCCGGACGTTTTTCCTGAGCAATACGGGTCGCTTCACGCACTTTCTCTACGTCGCTACCTGCACCAGAAGTACCGGTGGAGTAGGAGAGCATCGCAACGCGCGGCTCGATGCCGAAGGCAGTCGCGGAATCTGCGGACTGAATAGCGATCTCAGCCAGCTGCTCTGCGGTTGGATCCGGGTTGATCGCGCAGTCGCCGTAAACATAAACCTGTTCAGGCAGCAGCATGAAGAACACGGAGGAGACCAGAGAGCTGCCCGGTGCGGTTTTGATCAGCTGCAGCGGTGGACGGATGGTGTTTGCGGTGGTGTGAACTGCACCGGAAACCAGACCGTCAACTTCGTCCTGCTCCAGCATCAGCGTACCCAGCACCACGTTGTCTTCCAGCTGCTCGCGCGCAACGGCTTCGGTCATGCCCTTGCTCTTACGCAGTTCAACCAGACGGGCAACGTAGCTTTCACGAACCACTTCAGGGTCAACGATTTCGATGCCCGCACCCAGCTCAACGCCCTGAGACGCCGCAACGCGGTTGATCTCATCCGGGTTACCCAGCAGCACACAGGTCGCGATGCCGCGCTCTGCACAGATAGCCGCCGCTTTAACGGTACGTGGCTCGTCACCTTCTGGCAGAACAACGCGTTTGCCCGCTTTACGCGCCAGCTCGGTCAGCTGGTAACGGAATGCAGGAGGAGACAGACGGCGGCTGCGCTCGGAGGTCGCGGTCAGGGATTCGATCCAGTCTGCGTTGATGTAACCTGCAACGTATTCCTGAACTTTCTCGATACGCTCGTGGTCATCAACCGGCACTTCCAGGTTGAAGCTCTGCAGGCTCAGGGAGGTCTGCCAGGTGTTGGTATTCACCATGAAGACCGGCAGGCCAGTGGCAAACGCGCGTTCGCACAGCTTGCTCACGCGTGGGTCCATCTCGTAAGCGCCGGTCAGCAGGATGGCACCGATCTCTACGCCGTTCATCGCCGCCAGACACGCTGCAACCAGCACGTCAGGACGATCGGCAGACGTTACCAGCAGGGAACCTGCGCGGAAGTGTTCCAGCATGTGCGGAATGCTACGCGCACAGAAGGTCACGGACTTCACGCGGCGGGTATTGATATCGCCTTCGTTAACGATGGTCGCGTTCAGGTGACGCGCCATATCGATTGCACGGGTGGCAATCAGATCGAAGCTCCAGGGTACCGCGCCGAGAACAGGCAGCGGGCTGGAATCCTGCAGTTTCGCCGGATCAACTTTGATGACCTTCGCTTTGGAAGAGTCGTCGAAGATCTCAGACAGGTCTGGGCGAGTACGGCCCTGATCGTCAACCGGGGCGTTCAGTTTGTTCACGATCACGCCGGTGATGTTGGTGTTTTTCGTGCCGCCGAAGCTGCTGCGTGTCAGTTCGATACGCTCGTTCAGCTGTTCCGGGGTATCAGTGCCCTGGGACATGACGAAAACGATCTCTGCGTTCAGGGTTTTCGCGATTTCAAAGTTCAGAGACTGAGCAAACTGGTGTTTGCGCGTCGGAACCAGACCTTCAACCAGCACCACTTCTGCGTCCTGCGCATTTGCATGGTAGTTGGCGATGATCTCTTCCATCAAAACGTCTTTTTGGTTGCTGGAGAGCAGCGACTCAACGTGACTCATCTTCAGCGGTTCAGCCGCTGGCAGATTGGAGTTTTTGCGAACGATGGTGGTGGTCTGGTCAGGCGCATCGCCACCGGCACGAGGCTGGGCGATTGGCTTAAAGACGCTCAGACGAACGCCTTTGCGTTCCATAGCACGGATTACGCCAAGGCTGACGCTGGTCAGGCCGACGCTGGTTCCGGTAGGGATCAGCATAATAGTACGGGACACGGTTTATCCTCTTTCGTTACCGCCGACACGGGGCGGGTTACAAAACAGCACCGCCAGCATTGCTGGCGGTGTGGAATCAGGCAGTCAGGCGGTGTGCGTCTTGCGCGATGACCAGCTCTTCGTTAGTTGGGATAACGATAGCCGGACGGGTGCCTTCTTTGTTGATGAAGCCAGACTTGCCGAAACGCGCAGCCAGGTTACGCTCGTGATCAACGTCGAAGCCCAGAACGCCCAGTTTGCCCAGGGACAGTTCACGAACCATAGCCGCGTTCTCACCGATACCACCGGTGAAGATAACCGCGTCCAGACGACCGTCCATCAGCGCAGTGTAAGAACCGATGTATTTCGCCAGACGGTGGCAGTAAACGTCCATTGCACGTTTAGCGTCTGCTTTCTCTGCGTAGTTGTCTTCAACATAGCGGCAGTCGCTGGTGACTTCGGTCAGACCCAGCAGGCCAGACTCTTTAGTCAGCATTTTGTTGATGTCGTCAACGCTCATGCCCAGAGTGTCGTGCAGGTGGAAGATGATCGCCGGGTCGATGTCACCGGAACGGGTACCCATCACCAGACCTTCCAGCGGGGTCAGACCCATGGAGGTATCAACACATTTACCGTTGCGGATAGCAGAAACAGAACCACCGTTGCCCAGATGGCAGGTGATGATGTTCACTTCTTCAACAGGTTTGTTCAGGATTTTTGCGGCTTCCTGAGTCACAAAGAAGTGGCTGGTGCCGTGCGCGCCGTAACGACGTACGCCGTGCTCTTTGTACAGGCTGTATGGCAGGGCATAGAGGTAAGACTCTTCCGGCATGGTCTGATGGAACGCGGTGTCGAACACGGCCACGTTTTTGTCTTTCAGATTCGGGAAGGATTTCAGCGCTTCAGCGATACCGATCAGGTGCGCCGGGTTGTGCAGCGGAGCAAAAGAGGCAGAATCTTTGATGCCCTGGATAACAGATTCGTCGATCACGACGGAGCTGGTGTATTTTTCGCCGCCGTGGACGATACGGTGACCAATCGCAGTCAGCTGAGCAGACAGTTCTGGTTTTTGTGCCAGAATAGTGTTAACGATAAAGTTCAGCGCTTCACTGTGAGCGGCGCCTGCACCTAAAGCCGCTTCTTGTTTGCTGCCGTCCATCTTCCACTTGATACGTGCTTCAGGCAGATGGAAACATTCGGCCAAACCAGAGAGGTACTCGTCACCGTTGAGCGCATCGATGATGGCGAATTTCAGTGAGGAGCTACCGCAGTTCAGAACCAGTACTAACTTACTCGACATGGAAGTACCTATTATTGATACGTGGCTAAAAAAACGTCAGTGAGTCTAACAGCGTAACGCATAATGACTCGGACATTTATGATTAACATCATGCCAAACGAACATTGTGGCATGATGGAAGAAATAACTATGATTTTATGCCATTTTGCACAATTTTCAGCCAATGGCATAATGTGCGATAATTTGACGAGTGAATGATTCTCGTCTATGGCCCAATCAGGCTGGCACAGGATACCCGATACGGGGTAGCGATGACAAAATATTTTGAACGTTGTCATAGCCTGTTGTGGTTTTGCACAAAAATTTTAATTTTTATACGTGAAGTTGAGGTACAGCCATGTCGACACCCGAAACCCCTACCGTGAATTTCTTCAGTCTGTTTCGTCGGGGACAGCATTACGCAAAGACGTGGCCGATGGAAAAGCGCCTTGCGCCAATGTTTATTGAGAATCGCACCATCCGCGCCACGCGCTACGCGATTCGCTTTATGCCCCCTGTCGCCATTTTTACCCTGTGCTGGCAAATAGCGTTAGGCGGACAGCTTGGCCCGGCCGTGGCGACAGCACTCTTTGCGTTAAGCCTGCCGATGCAGGGGCTGTGGTGGTTAGGAAAACGGTCCATCACGCCACTGCCACCTTCTATTTTACACTGGTTTTATGAAGTCCGTGGAAAACTGGAGGAGGCCGGGCAGGCGCTTGCTCCGGTTGAAGGCAAGCCTGATTACCAGGCGCTGGCGGACACGTTAAAGCGCGCTTTTAAGCAGTTGGATAAAACATTCCTCGATGACTTGTGATTGATCATCGAAACGACCAACAAAAAAAGGCACAGTAACAAACCGTTACCGTGTCTTTTTTTTACAGTGCAATGCGCTACAGGAGTCGAAAGATGGAAATGACCCATGCTCAACGTCTGATTTTGTCTAACCAGTACAAAATGATGACAATGCTTGATCCCGATAACGCTGCGCGCTACAGCCGCCTGCAGACTATCGTCGAACGGGGGTTTGGTTTGCAAATGCGCGAACTGGACCGCGAGTTTGGTGAGCTGAAAGAAGAAACCTGCCGCATCGTGATCGACATTATGGAGATGTACCACGCCCTGCATGTTTCCTGGACTAATCTCAAAGATCAGCAGTCCATTGACGAGCGCCGTGTCACCTTCTTAGGCTTTGATGCAGCGACGGAAGCGCGTTATCTGAGCTATGTCCGCTTTATGGTGAATACCGAAGGGCGTTATACCCACTTCGATGCGGGTACCCACGGCTTTAACGCGCAGACCCCAATGTGGGATAAATACCAGCGCATGCTGAGCGCGTGGCACGCCTGCCCGCGCCAGTACCATTTAAGCAGCAACGAAATTCAACAAATCATTAATGCCTGACGGAGGTGCGTGTGCAGTGTAGAGGTTTTCTGTTTGATCTGGACGGTACGCTGGTGGATTCGCTGCCGGTTGTGGAGCGTTCATGGTGCCATTGGGCTGACAGACAGGGTATCGACCATCAGGACGTACTGAATTTCATCCATGGCAAGCAGGCCATAACCTCATTGCGGCACTTCTTAGCGGGGCGTTCTGAGGAAGAGATTCAGGCGGAGTTCAAATACCTGGAGCAGATTGAAGCCACCGATACGGAGGGTATCACTGCACTGCCTGGCGCACGCGAGCTGCTTGAACATCTTAACGACGCGCAGATCCCGTGGGCTATCGTCACGTCCGGCTCTGTTCCGGTCGCGCATGCCCGTCACAAAGCGGCCGGTTTACCGAAGCCCGAGGTGTTCATTACCGCTGAGCGCGTTAAGCGCGGCAAGCCAGAGCCGGACGCGTTTCTGCTTGGCGCTGAACTGCTGGGCCTCGCTCCCGCTGAGTGCGTGGTCGTGGAAGACGCGGCGGCCGGCGTGCTGGCCGGGCTGAACGCCGGGAGTCACGTCATTGCCATTAACGTTCCGGCGGGGTCTCCCCGGCTGAGTGAGGCGGA
The DNA here is from genome assembly GCF_049238025.1 of Enterobacter cloacae complex sp. IR5458. Lineage (NCBI taxonomy): Bacteria > Pseudomonadati > Pseudomonadota > Gammaproteobacteria > Enterobacterales > Enterobacteriaceae > Enterobacter > Enterobacter cloacae complex sp. IR5458. Next base: position 175,772 of record NZ_JBMKIF010000006.1, on the reverse strand, counting down.
CTTTGTGCTGGATTCCCTGACGGCACTGGCGGTGTCTAAGGCGCCCGATGGCGTTGTAACCGTCTCGCTAAAAATGTAATCCCATGATTTAGCCCCACGTTGCTGGGGCTTTTTTATGGCAAAATTCCTCATCTTCCACTGACAAGGATAGGTTGTGAACGGTGAACTGATTTGGGTCCTGAGCCTGCTTTTAATCGCCATTATTCTCTTCGCCACAGGCAAGGTGCGCATGGATGCCGTTGCCCTGTTTGTCATCGTCGCGTTTGTGCTGAGCGGCACGCTTACGCTACCGGAAGCTTTCTCCGGGTTCAGCGATCCTAACGTTATCCTGATTGCCGCCCTGTTTATTATTGGCGACGGCCTGGTGCGCACCGGTGTGGCGACCATCATGGGCGCGTGGCTGGTTAAAGTGGCCGGCAGCAGTGAAACCAAAATGCTGATCTATCTGATGCTGACGGTTGCCGGGCTGGGGGCGTTTATGAGCTCAACGGGCGTGGTCGCTATTTTTATCCCGGTGGTACTGAGCGTCTCCATGCGGATGCAAAGCTCGCCGTCGCGACTGATGATGCCTCTGAGTTTTGCCGGTTTGATAAGCGGTATGATGACGCTGGTGGCGACGCCGCCGAACCTGGTCGTCAACAGTGAGCTGCTCCGGGAAGGTTTTCAGGGCTTCAGCTTTTTCAGCGTCACCCCGTTGGGTCTGGTGATTCTGGCGATGGGCGTGGTCTATATGCTGCTGACCCGTTTTGCCCTGAAAGGCGAGAACCAGGACAAAAACAAAGACGGGTGGAAGCGGCGCACTTTCCGCGATCTCATCAAAGAGTACCGCCTGACCGGGCGGGCACGGCGTCTGGCCATTCGCCCCGGCTCGCCGATGGTCGGCCAGCGTCTTGACGACCTGAAACTGCGCGAGCGCTATGGGGCGAACGTGATCGGCGTGGAACGCTGGCGCCGTTTTCGCCGGGTGATCGTCAACGTCAATGGCGTATCGGAATTTCGGGCGCGTGACGTCCTGCTGATCGATATGTCCACTGCGGATGTGGATTTGCGCGAGTTCTGCAGCGAACAACTGCTGGAGCCAATGGTGCTGCGCGGGGAGTATTTCTCCGATCAGGCGCTGGATGTCGGTATGGCTGAAGTCTCGCTGATCCCCGAGTCCGAACTGTTGGGCAAAACCGTGCGCGAAATGGGGTTCCGCACCCGGTATGGCCTGAACGTCGTGGGGCTGAAGCGCGACGGCGTGGCGATGGAAGGGGCCGTCGTGGATGAACCGATCCTGCTGGGGGATATCTTCCTTGTGGTGGGAAACTGGAAGTTGATTAGCCAACTCGGGCAAAAAGGGCGTGATTTTGTGGTGCTCAACATGCCGGTTGAGGAGAGCGATGCGTCTCCGGCGCACAGCCAGGCGCCGCACGCGATTTTTTGTCTGGTGCTGATGGTCGCGCTGATGCTGACTGATGAAATTCCAAACCCCATAGCCGCCATCATTGCCTGTCTGCTGATGGGGAAATTCCGCTGTATCGACGCCGAGAGCGCTTATAAAGCCATTCACTGGCCGAGCATCATTCTTATCGTGGGGATGATGCCTTTTGCCCTCGCGCTGCAAAAAACCGGCGGGGTAGATTTAATCGTTAAAGGGCTCATGGACATGGGCGGTGGGTACGGACCGTATTTGATGATGGTGTGCCTGTTCATTATGTGCGCCACGATCGGGTTGTTTATCTCCAATACCGCCACGGCGGTGCTGATGGCGCCCATTGCGCTGGCGATGGCGAAATCCATGGGCGTGTCACCCTACCCGTTTGCGATGATGGTGGCGATGGCGGCTTCCGCGGCATTTATGACGCCGGTTTCATCCCCGGTCAATACGCTGGTGCTGGGGCCAGGAAATTATAAATTCAGTGATTTTGTAAAGATTGGCGTGCCATTCACCGTGCTGGTGATGGTGGTGTGCGTGGTGTTAATTCCGGTTTTATTCCCGTTTTAGCGTGAGCGCAGAAACGTAGGCCGGGTAAGGCGAAGCCGCCACCCGGCTAAAATTACAACGGTGAATCCTGGCTAATCTCATCCAGCGATAAATGGAAGCTCGGCACAAATACCTGCATAAAATAATCCATCTCGTCGCTGCGGCGGGATGCCAGGGTTTTTTCCAGACGCGTTTTCGCCAGTAAAAACTCGTTATTGCCCGCAGACAACTCTTCAAGACACTTCAGATAGGCGCACAGCGCGTCGGCCTGTTTGACCAGCGACTTTTCATCTTCCGTATACTGATGCTCGTCGATGAGCGGTTCAAAGATATCGCGCAGCTCCTCCGGCACCATGTCGATCAACTTCTGCTGGGCGATTTTCTCAATGGCCTTATATTCCTGCGCAATCTGTGAGTTGAAATATTTCACCGGCGTCGGCAGATCACCGGTTAACACTTCTGACGCGTCGTGGTACATCGCCAGCAATGCGATGCGCTCGGCATTCACCTGCCCGTTAAATTTGCGGTTTTTAATGGCGGCCAGCGCGTGCGCGACCATGGCAACCTGAAGACTGTGCTCTGATACGTTCTCTGTGCGCACGTTGCGCATCAGCGGCCAGCGGTTGATGAGTTTCAGGCGGGAGAGGTGGGCAAAGAAATGACTCTGACTCATAGGTTACCTTTTGTCTTCACTGCGACAGGACTTCATTGTGCGGAGAGGGGAGGCAAGATGCAAATTTGCGGATTTTGTAGGCCGGGTAAGCGCAGCGCTACCCGGCAGAATGGCTACATTACTGATGATAACCTGAGAGGAATCGCCCGAAGCGGCTGATAGCCATTTCGAGATCGTCCTCGCGCGGCAGCGTCACGATACGCACATGGTCCGGCCACGGCCAGTTAAATGCTGTCCCCTGAACCAGCAGCACTTTTTCCTGCAACAGGAAATCGAGCACCATCTTCTGATCGTCGTGAATATTGAAGCGCTTCGCGTCAATTTTCGGGAACATATAGAGCGCCCCATTTGGCTTCACGCAGGAGACGCCCGGGATATCGTTGATCAGCTCCCACGCGCGGTTACGCTGTTCGTACAGGCGGCCTCCAGGGACGATAAACTCGCTGATGCTCTGATAGCCACCGAGCGCGGTCTGGATTGCATGTTGTGCCGGCACGTTGGCGCAAAGACGCATAGACGCCAGCATTTCCAGCCCTTCAATATAGCCTTTGGCGTGCTTTTTCGGGCCGTTGAGTACCATCCAGCCCTGGCGGAAACCGGCCACACGGTAGGTTTTAGACAGGCCGTTAAAGGTAACGGTCAACAGGTCTGGGGCCAGCGCGGCAATGGAGTGGTGTTGCGCCGCGTCATAGAGGATCTTGTCGTAAATTTCGTCGGCAAAAATGATCAGGTTGTGCTGGCGGGCGATCTCAACGATCTCCATCAACAGCTCTTTTGAGTAGACCGCGCCCGTCGGGTTGTTCGGGTTGATAATTACGATGCCGCGCGTGCGAGGGGTAATCTTCGCGCGAATATCATCCAGATCCGGGAACCAGTCAGAGGATTCGTCGCAAAGATAATGGACAGCTTTACCGCTGGACAGTGATACGGCAGCCGTCCACAGCGGATAGTCTGGCGCGGGAACCAGCATTTCGTCACCGCTGTTCAGCAGCGCCTGCATGGCCTGGACGATCAGTTCAGATACACCGTTGCCAATGTAGATATCTTCTACGGTAACGTCACGCATGCCGCGAGCCTGGTAGTGCTGCATAATGGCTTTACGTGCGGAATAAAGTCCTTTTGAGTCGCAATAGCCTTGCGCTGTGGGCAGGTTGCGGATCACATCAACCAGAATCTCATCCGGCGCTTCAAAACCAAATGGCGCAGGGTTACCAATGTTGAGCTTCAGAACCTTATTGCCTTCTTCCTCAAGGCGTTTTGCCTCTTTCAGAACCGGGCCACGGATGTCATAACAGACGTTATCTAGCTTGCTGGATTTTTCGATAGGGGACATGAACCTTTAACCTTTTCGCTATTATTGCCACTCCCTGCCGTGGAAGTCAGCACGGAATAATGTACTCCCCCCACGCTTCGTTTTGAAGGGTGTGCAGTAGAAGATTTTGTGCATGTTGTGAAATTCTGGTGAATCTTTTTTGCTGTTTGTTGACGCTTTTACTGTTGTAACGTAAGGTCAAATGCGCTAGTTAAGGGTGATTGTGCTGAAAATCATTATAAAAAATGGATATTATCCCGGTGTGAAATAAATGACCCGTAGAGGAGAGACAGAAGTCACGCTGCGTGACTTTTCGTAAAACCTGAGTGTTGAAAAAATCTTGCAGTAATAGCCTGCAGCGGCTAAAAGTTACTCATGTGAAAATAATGTTAAGTGTTATTAATGAATGACCTTAATCGAAATTAAAATTTATTTATTATTAACCAACAAAATGCAACTTTAGTTAATTTTAATAAAATTAGTTGAGAAGCTTAACAAAGCGCTTTACTCCTTAATATTGCAATAAGACTTATAAATAAAGTGGATTTGGGTTAAGATGTCTTTAGGTAAAGCAGATGAAAGATACCCAAATGTTGTATATCTGAAACTGGTTTTCCGATTTAATTGATTGTTATTGTTAGAGTTATCTCTGGCTGGAATGTGTAAAACATCTCCTGCTACGTTGACAGCGCTGCGATAAAGATGGCAGAAAAGGTGTCACGCCTTTAATGTAATTTACATAAACCTGCGAACATCTAAATATCCTGAACGTTTAAGAGAATAAAAATATCGTCATGAAACGTGCTTTCTGACTGTTGATATAAAGCAGCACAATAACTATCTGTCAGGCAGTCTGCCGGGCCGGGATGCGAGGGAAAATCTTCAGAGGGAATTGCTTAACTGTTACACACACAGCTTCAACCCGGGCAGCTCCGCACGAGCAACCTGAAAGTGAATAGATATGATAAATGCAAATCGTCCGATAATGAATCTCGACCTCGATCTGCTGAGAACGTTTGTTGCGGTCGCCGATCTCAACACTTTTGCAGCAGCTGCTGCCGCCGTCTGCCGAACTCAGTCCGCCGTTAGCCAGCAAATGCAGCGGCTGGAGCAACTGGTCGGTAAAGAGCTTTTTGCCCGTCACGGACGCAATAAGCTCTTAACGGAACACGGTATTCAGCTACTGGGTTATGCCAGGAAAATTCTTCGCTTTAATGATGAAGCATGTATGTCACTTATGTTTAGCAACCTTCAGGGGGTGTTAACCTTAGGGGCATCTGATGAGTCAGCGGATACGATATTACCGTTTCTTCTCAACCGAATTAGTTCGGTTTATCCGAAACTTGCGCTGGATGTGAGCGTCAAGCGCAATGCTTTTATGGTTGAGATGTTAAATGAGAATAAGGTCGATCTGGTGGTCACCACGCATCGTCCCGGGCAGTTTGATTGCCTGACGTTGCGCAGATCGCCAACGCACTGGTATTGCGCGGCTGAATATGTGTTGCAAAAAGGGGAGCCCGTTCCACTGGTTTTACTGGACGATCCGAGCCCTTTCCGCGATATGGTGCTGACGGCATTAAATGAAGCCAATATTCCATGGCGTCTGGCGTATGTAGCGTCCACGCTGCCTGCGGTGCGTGCCGCCGTCAAAGCAGGACTTGGCGTAACGGCCCGTCCGGTGGAGATGATGAGCCCTGACCTGCGCGTTCTCGGTAAATCTGATGGTCTTCCTGCGCTGCCAGATACTGAGTATCTGCTTTGCCATAATGCGTCCAGTCATAACGAGCTGGCGAAAGTGGTGTTCGAGGCGATGGAAAACTACCATAACCCGTGGCAGTACGAGCATGTTACCTCCGAAGGAGGGGATGATTCCCTGATCGTTGAAGGTGACTTTGAGTGATCAAACGCTCAAAATTCTGGTAACAAAATGTAAGTGTAAAAAAAAGCCACTCGTGTCGTTTTCGCACGCAGTGGCTTTTTTTTGTCAATATTATCCCTGTTTGACGAAGGGGCTTCATAAATAGGGTCTATTTATCAATGTCATAAATGCTTTTGCTTAAATTCTGTTCGTTTTCAGTTCTAACTTCATCCATAACCTAACGATGTTAAAAAAACAGCAAATATGTTGCTGGTTTTTTGGTTGAATTAACAAAAGCGTGTCTCAGATCAAGAAAATACTCCTATTTGGGGGGAGGAATCGTTGGCAAATCCTGTCAAAATAGGAGGGTTATTTTTTTTACTTCCAAAACGGACACGATTCAACAACCTGCATTTGACGGAAAGTCATGTACCCACCAGGGTTAAAGGGCACCAAATGTTAATGAGAATCGCTCGATGTAATTTAATGTGAAGAAACCTTTGTTAAAGTTGACAAAAGGTTATAGAAAGGAGTAAAAAACCCCATCATTTTGCTGTCTACGTCTCATTTCAGACAGTTAGTGTAAGGTTATTTGTTCCTCCCCATGAATCGATGTGATGCCTATCTGCCAGCAAGAGCAGTGTCGTCGGTATCACTTTTGATGAGTAAGCAATGAGTATGTCAACATCCACAGAAGTCATCGCTCATCACTGGGCATTCGCAATCTTTCTTATTGTAGCCATTGGCCTGTGCTGCCTGATGTTAGTCGGCGGCTGGTTCCTGGGCGGTCGCGCCCGTGCAAGGCACAAAAACACACCTTTCGAATCAGGTATTGATTCAGTAGGTTCCGCTCGCTTACGCCTGTCTGCCAAGTTCTATCTGGTAGCGATGTTCTTCGTCATCTTCGACGTGGAAGCGCTCTACCTGTTCGCATGGTCGACCTCCATCCGCGAAAGTGGTTGGGTGGGCTTTGTCGAGGCCGCAATTTTCATTTTAGTGTTACTGGCCGGTCTGGTTTATCTGGTGCGTATTGGCGCGCTTGACTGGACGCCTGCGCGTTCACGTCGTGAACACATCAACCCGGAAAACAGTATCTCTAATCGTCAGCAGTAACAGCGAGGCAATAAGATGGATTATACGCTCACCCGCATAGATCCTAACGGTGAGAATGACCGTTACCCCCTGCAAAAACAGGAGATCGTAACCGACCCCCTGGAGCAAGAAGTCAACAAAAGCGTGTACATGGGCAAACTCGAACATGCCATGCACGATATGGTCAACTGGGGTCGTAAGAACTCTATCTGGCCCTACAACTTTGGCCTTTCTTGCTGCTACGTTGAAATGGTGACGTCATTCACTGCGGTGCATGACGTTGCGCGTTTTGGCGCCGAGGTACTGCGTGCATCCCCGCGTCAGGCTGACCTGATGGTGGTAGCCGGTACCTGCTTTACCAAGATGGCACCTGTTATTCAGCGTCTTTATGACCAGATGCTGGAGCCAAAATGGGTTATTTCCATGGGCGCATGTGCAAACTCTGGCGGCATGTACGACATTTATTCCGTTGTGCAGGGCGTTGATAAGTTCATTCCGGTGGATGTTTACATCCCGGGCTGCCCGCCGCGTCCAGAAGCCTATATGCAGGCGCTGATGCTGCTGCAGGAGTCTATCGGTAAAGAGCGTCGTCCGCTTTCATGGGTTGTTGGCGATCAGGGTGTCTACCGCGCGAACATGCAATCTGAGCGCGAGCGTAAACGTGGTGAACGTATTGCCGTCACCAACCTGCGTACGCCTGACGAAATTTAATTTGCGCCTGTGGGCCTGGAGAACACCTTCGCATATCACTACTCAAATAGCGCGAAGCCAGGCTTAACAGTCACCACGGACCATTTGCAATGGTGAACAATATGACCGACTTAACCGCGCAAGAAGCCGCATGGCAGACACGGGATCATCTGGATGACCCCGTCATTGGCGAACTGCGCAACCGTTTTGGGCCGGATGCCTTTACCGTTCAGGCGACCCGCACCGGGGTACCCGTTGTTTGGGTGAAGCGTGAACAATTACTGGAAGTGGTCGATTTCCTCAAGAAATTGCCAAAACCTTACGTCATGCTGTTTGACTTACACGGCATGGATGAGCGTCTGCGTACTCACCGCCAGGGTCTCCCTGCTGCGGATTTTTCCGTTTTCTACCACCTGATCTCAATAGACCGCAACACGGATATCATGCTCAAGGTGGCATTGTCTGAAAACGACATGCATCTGCCGACGATCACCAAACTTTTCCCGAACGCGAACTGGTATGAGCGTGAAACCTGGGAAATGTTCGGCATAACCTTCGACGGCCACCCACATCTGACGCGCATCATGATGCCGCAGACCTGGACCGGCCACCCGCTGCGTAAAGACTACCCGGCACGTGCAACCGAATTCGATCCGTTTGAGCTGACCAAAGCCAAGCAGGATCTGGAGATGGAAGCGCTGACCTTCAAGCCGGAAGACTGGGGCATGAAGCGCGGTACCGAAAACGAGGACTTCATGTTCCTCAACCTCGGTCCGAACCACCCGTCTGCGCACGGTGCATTCCGTATTATTCTTCAGCTTGATGGCGAAGAGATTGTCGACTGCGTTCCTGACATCGGTTACCACCACCGTGGTGCTGAGAAGATGGGCGAGCGTCAGTCCTGGCACAGCTACATTCCGTATACCGACCGTATCGAGTACCTCGGCGGTTGCGTCAACGAAATGCCTTACGTGCTGGCCGTTGAGAAACTGGCGGGTATCGTTACGCCGGATCGCGTTAACGTGATTCGCGTCATGCTGTCAGAACTGTTCCGTATTAACAGTCACCTGCTGTACATCTCCACGTTCATTCAGGACGTCGGCGCGATGACCCCGGTCTTCTTCGCCTTTACCGATCGTCAGAAAATCTACGATCTGGTGGAAGCGATTACCGGTTTCCGTATGCACCCGGCCTGGTTCCGTATCGGCGGTGTGGCACACGATCTGCCGCGCGGCTGGGATCGTCTGCTGCGTGAATTCCTTGACTGGATGCCAAAACGTCTGGCCTCTTACGAGAAAGCCGCACTGCGCAACACCATCCTGAAAGGCCGTTCCCAGGGCGTTGCTGCCTACGGCGCAAAAGAAGCGCTGGAGTGGGGGACGACAGGTGCAGGTCTGCGTGCGACCGGTATTGATTTCGACGTGCGTAAAGCCCGTCCTTACTCTGGCTATGAGAACTTCGACTTTGAAGTCCCGGTGGGCGGCGGTGTTTCCGACTGCTACACCCGCGTGATGCTGAAAGTGGAAGAACTGCGCCAGAGTCTGCGCATCCTTGAGCAGTGCCTCAACAATATGCCGGAAGGCCCGTTCAAAGCGGATCACCCGTTGACCACGCCGCCACCGAAAGAGCGCACGCTGCAACATATCGAAACCTTGATCACTCACTTCCTGCAGGTTTCCTGGGGCCCGGTCATGCCGGCGCAAGAATCCTTCCAGATGATTGAAGCGACCAAGGGTATTAACAGTTACTACCTGACCAGTGATGGCAGCACCATGAGCTACCGTACCCGCGTGCGTACGCCGAGCTTTGCGCACCTGCAGCAGATCCCGTCCGCCATTCGCGGCAGTCTGGTCTCCGACCTGATTGTGTATCTGGGTAGTATCGATTTTGTTATGTCAGATGTGGACCGCTAATTATGCACGAGAATCAACAACCACAAACCGAGGCTTTTGAGCTGAGTGACGCAGAGCGTGCCGCCATTGAGCACGAGATGCACCACTACGAAGACCCGCGTGCGGCGTCCATTGAAGCGCTGAAAATCGTACAGAAACAGCGTGGTTGGGTGCCGGATGGGGCGATCTACGCGATCGCAAAAGTGCTGGGTATTCCGGCCAGTGACGTAGAAGGCGTAGCCACGTTCTACAGCCAGATCTTCCGTCAGCCGGTGGGCCGCCATGTGATCCGCTACTGTGACAGCGTGGTCTGCCACATTACCGGTTATCAGGGCATTCAGGCTGCCATTGAGAAGAAACTCAATATCAAGCCGGGCCAGACCACGTTCGATGGTCGCTTTACTCTGCTGCCAACCTGCTGCCTGGGTAACTGCGACAAGGGGCCGACCATGATGATTGATGAGGATACTCACAGCCATCTGACGCCGGAAGCGATTCCTGACCTGCTGGAGCAGTACAAATGAAAACTGTAATTCGTACTGCTGAGACGCATCCGCTGACCTGGCGTCTGCGTGATGACAAACAGCCGGTATGGCTTGACGAATACCAGAGCAAAAACGGCTATGCCGGTGCGCGTAAAGCCCTTGGCGGCATGGCGCCGGACGACATCGTTAACGCGGTGAAAGAGTCGGGCCTGAAAGGCCGCGGCGGCGCAGGTTTCTCCACCGGTCTGAAGTGGAGCCTGATGCCGAAAGACGAATCCATGAACATCCGTTACCTGCTGTGTAACGCTGATGAAATGGAGCCGGGCACCTATAAAGACCGCCTGCTGATGGAACAGCTGCCGCACCTGCTGGTGGAAGGCATGCTGATCTCCGCGTTTGCGCTGAAAGCCTACCGTGGCTATATCTTCCTGCGCGGTGAGTACATCGAAGCGGCGGAAAACCTGCGTCGCGCGATTGCCGAAGCCACCGAAGCCGGCCTGCTGGGTAAAAACATCCTGGGCACGGGTTTTGACTTTGAACTGTTCGTGCACACCGGTGCAGGGCGATATATCTGCGGTGAAGAGACCGCGCTGATTAACTCCCTGGAAGGCCGCCGCGCGAACCCGCGTTCCAAGCCACCGTTCCCGGCAAGCTCTGGCGTATGGGGTAAACCGACCTGCGTCAATAACGTTGAAACCCTGTGTAACGTTCCGGCTATCCTCGCCAACGGCGTGGAGTGGTATCAGGGCATCTCTTCAAGTAAGGATGCCGGTACCAAGCTGATGGGCTTCTCCGGTCGCGTGAAAAACCCGGGTGTCTGGGAACTGCCGTTCGGTACCACCGCACGCGAAATTCTTGAAGACTACGCGGGCGGCATGCGTGATGGCCTGAAATTCAAAGCCTGGCAGCCGGGTGGGGCAGGGACAGACTTCCTGACCGAAGCCCATCTTGACCTGCCGATGGAATTCGAAAGCATTGGTAAAGCAGGCAGCCGTCTGGGTACGGCACTGGCGATGGCCGTCGACCACGAGATCGGCATGGTTTCGCTGGTGCGTAACCTGGAAGAGTTCTTTGCCCGCGAGTCCTGCGGCTGGTGTACACCTTGCCGTGACGGACTGCCGTGGAGCGTGAAGATCCTGCGTGCTATCGAACGTGGCGAAGGTCAGCCGGGCGATATCGAGACACTTGAGCAACTGTGTCGATTCCTTGGCCCTGGTAAAACCTTCTGTGCCCACGCACCGGGTGCCGTCGAGCCGCTGCAGAGCGCGATTAAATATTTCCGCGACGAATTCGAAGCAGGCATCAAGCAGCCGTTCAGCAATACCCATTCTATCAATGGGATTCAGCCGAACCTGCTGAAAGCACGCTGGTAAAGACAGAATTTTGATTAACGCTCGGTTACGACCGAGCCAACTGGAAGCATGCTAATGGCTACGATTCATGTAGACGGCAAAGAATACGAAGTCAACGGGGCGGACAACCTTCTGGAAGCTTGTCTGTCTCTTGGCCTCGATATTCCGTACTTTTGCTGGCATCCGGCGCTGGGCAGCGTCGGTGCTTGCCGCCAGTGTGCGGTGAAGCAATATCAAAACGCGGAAGACACGCGTGGTCGCCTGGTGATGTCCTGTATGACGCCAGCCACCGAAGGCACCTTTATTTCGATTGATGACGAAGAAGCCAAACAGTTCCGCGAAAGCGTGGTGGAGTGGTTGATGACCAACCACCCGCACGACTGTCCGGTCTGTGAAGAGGGCGGTAACTGCCACCTTCAGGATATGACCGTAATGACCGGTCACAGCTTCCGTCGCTATCGCTTTACTAAACGTACCCACCGTAACCAGGATCTGGGGCCGTTCATCTCTCACGAAATGAACCGCTGCATCGCCTGCTACCGCTGCGTGCGTTACTACAAAGACTACGCAGACGGTCAGGATCTGGGCGTGTATGGCGCGCATGACAACGTCTACTTCGGTCGCCCGGAAGACGGAACGCTGGAAAGCGAGTTCTCCGGTAACCTGGTAGAAATTTGCCCGACCGGCGTATTCACGGATAAAACCCACTCCGAGCGTTACAACCGTAAATGGGACATGCAGTTTGCGCCTAGCATCTGCCAGCAGTGTTCCCTCGGCTGTAACACCAGCCCGGGTGAGCGTTACGGCGAACTGCGTCGTATCGAAAACCGTTACAACGGTACCGTTAACCACTACTTCCTGTGCGACCGCGGTCGTTTCGGCTATGGCTATGTGAACCTGAAAGACCGTCCGCGTCAGCCGGTTCAGCGCCGTGGTGACGACTTCATTACCCTGAACGCTGAGCAGGCGATGCAGGGCGCGGCAGATATTCTGCGTCAGTCTAAGAAAGTGATCGGTATCGGTTCCCCGCGCGCCAGCATCGAAAGCAACTTCGCGCTGCGTGAGCTGGTTGGGGCTGAGAACTTCTATACCGGCATCGCCGAGGGCGAGCAGGAACGTCTGCAGCTGGTTCTGAAAGTGCTGCGTGAAGGCGGTATTCATACCCCTGCGCTGCGCGAAATTGAATCCTACGATGCGGTTCTGGTGTTGGGTGAAGACTTGACTCAGACCGGCGCACGCGCGGCTCTGGCGGTTCGTCAGGCGGTGAAAGGAAAAGCACGTGAAATGGCTGCCGCGCAGAAAGTGGCTGACTGGCAGATTGCGGCGATCCTGAACATCGGTCAGCGTGCGAAGCATCCTCTGTTTGTGACCAACGTCGACAACACCCGTCTGGACGATATCGCTGCGTGGACCTACTGCGCGCCGGTTGAAGATCAGGCACGCCTTGGCTTTGCCATCGCCCACGCGCTGGACAACAACTCTCCCGCCGTTGAACTGGATCGCGATCTGCAAAACAAGGTTGACGTGATTGTTCAGGCTTTGGCTGGTGCGAAGAAACCGCTGATTATTTCCGGTACCAACGCCGGTAGCGCGGAGATCATTCAGGCGGCAGCTAACGTGGCTAAAGCGCTGAAAGGCCGTGGTGCAGATGTTGGTGTGACCATGATTGCCCGTGCGGTGAACAGCATTGGTCTGGGTATGATTGGCGGCGGCTCGCTGGAAGCGGCGTTAAGCGAACTGGAGTCTGGTTCTGCGGATGCCGTTGTGGTGCTGGAAAATGACCTGCATCGCCATGCTTCTGCCGCTCGCGTTGACGCCGCGCTCTCCAAAGCGCCGCTGGTCATGGTCATCGACCATCAGCGCACCGCGATCATGGACAAAGCACACCTGGTGCTCTCTGCGGCAAGCTTCGCAGAAAGTGACGGTACCGTTATCAACAACGAAGGTCGCGCACAGCGTTTCTTCCAGGTCTATGATCCGGCGTACTACGACAGCAACACCGTGATGCTGGAAAGCTGGCGCTGGCTGCACTCTCTGCACAGCACCGTACAGAGCCGTGAAGTGGACTGGACGCAGCTTGACCACGTTATCGACGCGGTGGTGGAAAAACTGCCTCAGCTGGCGGGCATTAAAGATGCAGCCCCTGAAGCAAGCTTCCGTATTCGCGGCCAGAAACTGGCACGTGAACCGCACCGCTACAGTGGCCGTACCGCAATGCGTGCCAACATCAGCGTACACGAACCGCGTCAGCCGCAGGATAAAGACACCATGTTCGCCTTCTCAATGGAAGGGAACAACCAGCCGTCTGCGCCGCGTTCGCAAATCCCGTTCGCATGGGCTCCGGGCTGGAACTCCCCGCAGGCGTGGAACAAGTTCCAGGCTGAAGTGGGCGGTTCCCTGCGCCACGGCGATCCGGGCGTGCGTCTGATTGAAGCGTCTGAAACCGGTCTGGATTTCTTCACGACCGTGCCAGCAAGCTTCCTGGCCCAGGACGGTAGCTGGCGTATTGCGCCGTACTACCATCTGTTCGGTAGCGACGAGCTGTCCCAGCGTTCACCTGTCTTCCAGACCCGTATGCCGCAGCCGTATATCAAGCTCAACCCGGCGGATGCCGCAAAGCTTGGCGTTAACGCGGGTGCGAATATTGCCTTTAGCTATGACGGCCAGACCATCAGCCTGCCGCTGATTATCTCTGAAAGTCTGACAGCAGGGCAGGTGGGTCTGCCGATGGGTATGCCAGGCATCGCGCCGGTTCTGGCGGGTGCGCGTCTTGATAATCTGCAGGAGGCAAAAGCATGAGTTGGTTAACGCCGGATCTTATCGACATCCTGCTGAGCATTCTGAAAGCGATTGTTATCCTGCTGGTGGTGGTCACCTGCGGCGCGTTCATGAGCTTCGGTGAACGTCGTCTGCTCGGTCTGTTCCAGAACCGTTACGGACCGAACCGCGTGGGCTGGGGTGGTTCACTCCAGCTGGTCGCGGACATGATCAAGATGTTCTTTAAAGAGGACTGGATCCCGCGCTTCTCGGACCGCGTGATCTTTACGCTGGCGCCGATGATCGCCTTCACCTCGCTGCTGCTGGCATTTGCTATCGTTCCCGTTAGCCCGACCTGGGTGGTCGCAGACCTGAACATTGGCATTCTGTTCTTCCTGATGATGGCAGGCCTCGCGGTTTACGCGGTCCTGTTCGCAGGCTGGTCCAGTAACAACAAATACTCGCTGCTGGGTGCGATGCGTGCTTCCGCGCAGACGCTGAGCTACGAAGTGTTCCTGGGACTCTCCCTGATGGGCGTGGTGGCGCAGGCCGGTTCATTCAACATGACCGACATCGTCAACAACCAGGCTGACATCTGGAACGTTATCCCGCAGTTCTTTGGTTTTATTACCTTTGCTATCGCGGGCGTGGCAGTGTGTCACCGTCACCCGTTTGACCAACCAGAAGCCGAACAGGAACTGGCCGACGGTTACCACATCGAATATTCCGGTATGAAGTTCGGTCTGTTCTTCGTGGGCGAGTACATCGGTATCGTCACCATTTCCGCGTTGATGGTAACGCTGTTCTTTGGTGGCTGGCATGGCCCGTTCTTACCGCCGTTCATCTGGTTCGCGCTGAAAACCGCGTTCTTCATGATGATGTTCATTTTGATTCGCGCAGCGTTACCGCGTCCACGTTATGACCAGGTAATGTCCTTCGGCTGGAAAGTGTGCCTGCCGCTGACGCTCGTCAACTTGTTGGTAACGGCAGCTGTCATTCTCTGGCAGCAGCCATAAGGGGCTATAGACCATGACCTTAAAAGAATTACTGGTAGGCTTCGGTACCCAGGTACGCAGTATCTGGATGATCGGCCTGCACGCGTTTGCCAAACGCGAAACCCGGATGTACCCGGAAGAGCCGGTATATCTGCCGCCGCGCTACCGTGGCCGTATCGTGCTGACGCGCGACCCGGACGGTTCCGAGCGCTGCGTTGCCTGTAACCTGTGTGCGGTAGCGTGTCCGGTCGGCTGTATCTCTTTGCAGAAAGCAGAGACGGTAGATGGCCGCTGGTACCCTGAGTTCTTCCGCATCAACTTCTCACGCTGCATTTTCTGTGGTCTGTGTGAAGAAGCGTGCCCAACCACGGCGATTCAGCTGACTCCAGACTTCGAGCTGGGTGAGTACAAGCGTCAGGACCTGGTGTACGAGAAAGAGGATCTGCTGATTTCCGGTCCGGGCAAATACCCGGAATATAACTTCTACCGGATGGCGGGTATGGCAATCGACGGCAAAGATAAGGGCGAAGCAGAGAACGAAGCTAAGCCTATCGACGTCAAGAGCCTGTTACCGTAAGGAGAGGGCAATGGAATTCGCTTTTTATATCTGTGGCCTTATCGCCATCCTGGCTACGCTGCGAGTGATTACGCACACCAATCCGGTGCATGCGCTGCTGTACTTAATCATCTCGCTGCTGGCTATCTCCGGGGTGTTCTTCGCACTGGGCGCGCACTTCGCCGGTGCGCTGGAAATCATCGTCTACGCCGGGGCCATTATGGTGCTGTTCGTGTTCGTGGTGATGATGCTGAACCTGGGCGGCTCTGAAATTGAGCAGGAACGTCAGTGGTTAAAACCGCAGGTGTGGATTGGCCCGGCAATTTTGTCGGCCATCATGCTGGTGGTGATTGTTTACGCCATTCTGGGCGTGAACGATCAGGGCATCGACGGCACGCCGATCGGCGCTAAAGAGGTGGGTATCACGCTCTTTGGCCCATACGTTCTGGCGGTGGAACTGGCCTCTATGCTGCTGCTGGCAGGCCTGGTGGTTGCTTTCCACGTTGGTCGCGAAGAGCGTGCTGGCGAGGTGCTGAGCAACCGCACTGACGACCGCGCGAAAAGAAAAACGGAGGAGCGCGCATGATCCCCTTAACACATGGACTGATCCTCGCTGCGATTTTATTCGTTCTGGGTCTGACCGGTCTGGTTATCCGCCGCAATCTGCTGTTTATGCTGATCGGTCTGGAAATCATGATTAACGCCTCCGCGCTGGCCTTCGTGGTCGCCGGAAGCTACTGGGGCCAGACCGATGGTCAGGTGATGTACATTCTCGCCATCAGCCTCGCGGCTGCTGAAGCGAGTATTGGCCTGGCGCTGTTGCTGCAGCTCCATCGTCGCCGCCAGAATCTGAACATCGATTCAGTAAGTGAGTTGCGTGGATGAACATGCTTGCCTTAACCATTATTTTTCCGCTGATTGGCTTCGTGCTGCTGGCGTTTTCTCGCGGCCGCTGGTCTGAGAATCTGTCTGCGACCGTGGGCATTGGCTCAATCGGTCTGGCTGCGCTGGTCACAGCGTATGCGGGGATCGACTTCTTTAACAACGGACGTCAGCCTTTCAGCGTGCCGCTGTGGACCTGGATGTCGGTCGGTGATTTCAACATCGGCTTCAACCTGGTGCTGGACGGCCTCTCGCTGACCATGCTCTCCGTGGTCACCGGCGTTGGCTTCCTGATCCACATGTTCGCCTCCTGGTATATGCGCGGTGAAGAGGGGTACTCCCGCTTCTTCGCCTACACCAACCTGTTTATCGCCAGCATGGTGGTTCTGGTGCTGGCCGATAACCTGCTGCTGATGTATCTGGGCTGGGAAGGCGTGGGTCTGTGTTCTTACCTGCTGATTGGCTTCTACTACACCGATCCGAAGAATGGCGCAGCGGCCATGAAAGCGTTCGTCGTGACCCGCGTGGGTGACGTCTTCCTCGCTTTCGCGCTGTTCATTCTTTACAACGAACTGGGCACGCTGAACTTCCGCGAAATGGTGGAACTGGCGCCAGCGCACTTCGCTGCAGGCAACAACATGCTGTGGTGGGCAACGCTGATGCTGCTGGGTGGCGCTGTGGGTAAATCCGCACAGCTGCCGTTGCAGACATGGCTGGCCGACGCGATGGCGGGTCCAACCCCTGTCTCCGCGCTGATCCACGCCGCGACCATGGTCACCGCCGGTGTCTACCTGATTGCGCGTACCCATGGCCTGTTCCTGATGACCCCGGAAATTCTGCATCTGGTGGGTATCGTCGGTGCGGTCACGCTGGTGCTGGCAGGCTTTGCTGCGCTGGTACAGACCGACATCAAACGCGTTCTCGCGTACTCCACCATGAGCCAGATTGGTTATATGTTCCTGGCGCTGGGCGTTCAGGCGTGGGACGCGGCCATTTTCCACCTGATGACGCACGCGTTCTTTAAAGCGCTGCTGTTCCTCTCATCCGGTTCGGTGATTCTGGCCTGCCACCACGAGCAGAACATCTTCAAGATGGGCGGACTGCGTAAGTCCATTCCGCTGGTGTATGTCTGCTTCCTGGTGGGCGGCGCGGCGCTGGCGGCACTGCCGCTGATCACCGCGGGCTTCTTCAGTAAGGACGAAATCCTTGCGGGTGCTATGGCGAATGGTCATATCAATCTGATGGTTGCGGGTCTGGTCGGTGCATTCATGACCTCCCTCTATACCTTCCGTATGATTTTCATCGTATTCCACGGTAAAGAACAAATTCACGCTCACGCAGGGAAGGGGATTACCCACCACCTGCCGCTGATTGTGCTGCTGGTACTGTCCACCTTCGTTGGCGCAATGATTGTGCCGCCGCTGCAGGGCGTACTGCCAGACACCACCGAGCTTGAGCACGGTCGTGTTCTGACGCTTGAAATCACCTCCGGTGTAGTCGCTATTGCGGGCATCCTGATTGCGGCATGGCTGTGGCTGGGCAAACGCACGCTGGTGACCGCCGTTGCCAACAGCGCGCCTGGCCGTCTGCTGGGCACCTGGTGGTACAACGCGTGGGGCTTCGACTGGCTGTACGACATGATCTTCGTTAAGCCGTTCCTGGGCATCGCGTGGCTGCTGAAGCGCGACCCACTGAACAGCCTGATGAATATCCCGGCGATCCTCTCCCGCTTTGCAGGTAAAGGCCTGCTGTACAGCGAGAACGGTTACCTGCGCTGGTATGTGGCGTCCATGAGCATCGGTGCGGTTGTCGTGCTGGCGCTGCTGATGGTGTTGCGTTGATCGTTAAGTGAATTTTATTCGAATTCGTTGAAAATCAGGCCCCTGCTGGGGGCCTTAAAAAGGAATGTAAATCGCCATGTTACTACCCTGGCTAATATTAATTCCCTTCATCGGCGGCTTCCTGTGCTGGCAGACTGAACGCTTTGGCGTGAAGATGCCGCGCTGGATCGCGCTGATCACCATGGGATTGACGCTCGCGCTTGGCCTGCAACTGTGGTTGCAGGGCGGTTACTCACTGACCCAGTCTGCGGGCATCCCGCAGTGGCAGTCTGAGTTCATCCTGCCCTGGATCCCACGTTTCGGTATTACCATCCACCTGGCGATTGACGGTCTGTCGCTGCTGATGGTGGTGCTGACCGGTCTGCTCGGTGTTCTGGCGGTACTCTGCTCCTGGCGAGAAATCGAAAAATACCAGGGCTTTTTCCACCTGAACCTGATGTGGATCCTGGGCGGCGTGATCGGCGTGTTCCTTGCCATCGACATGTTCCTGTTCTTCTTCTTCTGGGAGATGATGCTGGTGCCGATGTACTTCCTGATCGCGCTGTGGGGCCACAAGGCATCCGACGGTAAAACGCGTATTACGGCGGCGACCAAGTTCTTCATCTACACCCAGGCGAGCGGTCTGGTGATGTTGATTGCCATTCTGGCGCTGGTGTTTGTTCACCATAACGCGACGGGCATCTGGACCTTCAACTACGAAGAACTGCTGAAAACCCCGATGTCGCACGGCGTTGAATACCTGCTGATGCTGGGCTTCTTCATCGCATTCGCGGTGAAAATGCCGGTGGTTCCGCTGCACGGCTGGCTGCCAGACGCGCACTCTCAGGCACCCACTGCGGGTTCCGTTGACCTGGCGGGCATCTTGCTGAAAACCGCGGCCTACGGTCTGCTGCGCTTCGCGCTGCCGCTGTTCCCGAATGCGTCCGCTGAGTTTGCCCCGATTGCCATGTGGCTCGGTGTGATCGGTATCTTCTACGGTGCCTGGATGGCCTTCACGCAGTACGACATCAAGCGTCTGATTGCCTACACCTCCGTTTCCCACATGGGCTTCGTGCTGATTGCCATCTACACCGGCAGCCAGCTGGCGTACCAGGGCGCGGTGATCCAGATGATTGCGCACGGTCTGTCCGCTGCCGGCCTCTTCATCCTGTGTGGTCAGCTGTACGAACGTCTGCACACGCGTGACATGCGCATGATGGGCGGTCTGTGGAGCAAAATTAAATGGCTGCCAGCGCTCTCCATGTTCTTCGCGGTTGCCACCCTGGGGATGCCTGGCACCGGTAACTTCGTCGGCGAATTTATGATTCTGTTCGGCAGCTTCAAAGTGGTGCCGGTGATCACCGTGATCTCCACCTTTGGTCTGGTGTTCGCTTCCGTCTACTCGCTGGCGATGCTGCACCGCGCTTACTTCGGTAAAGCGAAGAGCGAAATTGCTGCTCAAGAACTGCCGGGGATGTCGCTGCGTGAGCTGTTCATCATCCTGCTGCTGGTCGTACTGCTGGTGCTGCTGGGCTTCTTCCCGCAGCCGATTCTGGATACCTCGCACAGTGCGATGGGCAACATCCAGCAGTGGTTTGTTAATTCTGCTTCTACTACAAGGCCGTAAATCGCCATGACAATAACTCCACAACAACTGATTGCGCTGCTACCGCTGCTGATCGTCGGATTGACGGTGGTGGTTGTGATGCTCTCCATTGCGTGGCGACGCAATCACTTCATGAATGCCACGCTGTCGGTCATCGGCCTGAACGCCGCGTTAGTCTCTCTCTGGTTTGTTGGCCAGGGCGGTGCGATGGACGTCACGCCGCTGATGCGCGTTGACGGCTATGCCATGCTCTACACCGGTCTGGTGCTGCTGGCGAGCCTGGCGACCTGTACCTTTGCGTACCCATGGCTCGAAGGCTACAACGACAACAAAGAAGAGTTTTATCTGCTGGTTCTGATTGCCGCGCTGGGCGGCATTCTGCTGGCGAATGCTAACCATCTGGCCGCGCTGTTCCTCGGTATTGAGCTGATCTCTCTGCCGCTGTTCGGTCTGATTGGTTACGCCTTCCGTCAAAAGCGCTCTCTGGAAGCAAGCATCAAGTACACCATCCTGTCTGCTGCTGCGTCCTCGTTCCTGCTGTTTGGTATTGCGCTGCTGTACGCACAGTCCGGTAACCTCTCTTTCATGGCGCTCGGCAAGAGCCTCGGCGACGGCATGCTCCACGAGCCGCTGCTGCTGGCGGGTCTGGGCATGATGATTGTAGGCCTTGGCTTTAAACTCTCACTGGTTC
Source organism: Enterobacter cloacae complex sp. IR5458 (assembly GCF_049238025.1). NCBI lineage: Bacteria > Pseudomonadati > Pseudomonadota > Gammaproteobacteria > Enterobacterales > Enterobacteriaceae > Enterobacter > Enterobacter cloacae complex sp. IR5458. Next base: position 155,145 of record NZ_JBMKIF010000006.1, on the reverse strand, counting down.
CGTTCCACCTGTGGACACCAGACGTATACCAGGGCGCGCCTGCGCCGGTGTCGACCTTCCTGGCGACAGCGAGCAAAATCGCTATCTTCGGTGTGGTCATGCGTCTGTTCCTGTACGCGCCGGTGGGTGACAGTGAAGCGGTTCGCGTGGTGCTGGGCATCATCGCGTTCGTCTCCATCATCTTCGGTAACCTGATGGCGCTGAGCCAGACCAACATCAAGCGTCTGCTGGGCTACTCGTCCATCTCTCATCTGGGCTACCTGATGGTGGCGCTGATTGCGCTGCAGAGCGGTGAAATGTCGATGGAAGCCGTGGGCGTGTATCTGGCCGGTTACCTGTTCAGCAGCCTCGGCGCCTTCGGCGTGGTGAGCCTGATGTCCAGCCCATACCGTGGCCCGGATGCCGACTCACTGTTCTCTTACCGTGGTCTGTTCTGGCACCGTCCGATCCTGTCCGCGGTGATGACCGTGATGATGCTCTCTCTGGCGGGTATCCCGATGACGCTGGGCTTTATCGGTAAATTCTACGTGCTGGCCGTCGGTGTGCAGGCACACCTGTGGTGGCTGACTGCCGGTGTGGTTATCGGTTCCGCGATTGGTCTCTACTACTACCTGCGCGTTGCCGTGAGCCTCTACCTGAGCGCGCCTCAGCAGCTCAACCGCGATGCGCCATCTAACTGGCAGTACAGCGCCGGTGGTATCGTAGTGCTTATCTCAGCCCTGCTGGTGCTGATCTTCGGTATCTATCCGCAGCCGCTGATTGATATCGTGCAGCGAGCGATGCCATTAATGTAAAAGTAAAACCCGCCTCGGCGGGTTTTTTTATGGTTTTCTCCCTCTCCCTGTGGGAGAGGGACGGGGTGAGGGCACCAGCCCGCACCAGACCTAAGCCAGCTGCTTCCGGCTAATCAACGGCCCATCAATCTTCTTCATCGAGCGATCCAGCACCTCTTCAATCACCGACGACAGCTCGTTCAGCTCAAACTTCGCCACGTACCCGTCCGCCTTCACCTTGCGAATATGGTCTTCGTTGGCGTTGCCGGAAAGGGAAGAGTGGATCACCACCGGAATATCCTTCAGTACCGGGTCGGTTTTGATTTTGCGCGTCAGCGTAAAACCGTCCATCTCCGGCATTTCGAGGTCGGTCAGCACCAGGGCAATCTTATCGGTGATCGGCACACCTTCGGCCTGCGCCTGAGCGGCCAGCAGGCTAATTTTTTCCCACGCATCTTTGCCGGTGATATGCAGCTGCGCCGGGATCTCCATCGCCTGCAAACCTTTCTCCAGCATCGAGCCGCCACTTTGGAATCTTCCGCCACAATCGCCACAGAACCCGGCTTGATGTTGAATTTAGTGGTCTTCAGATTCGTGGCGTGCAGGTCGTGGTTCGCCGGGGTGATGTCATACAGGATCTGCTCAACGTCCAGCACCATCGCCAGTTCGTTGGTATCGGCCTTCTCGTCCAGGCAGGCAATACTGGTGATGTAGCGCCCGCTGACGGCAGTTTCCGCCGCGTGCACCTGCTTCCAGTCCAGACGCATGATGTTCTCAACCGACTCCACGGCAAACGCCTGCACGCTGCGGGCATATTCGGTAATCAGCAGGATGTTCAGCCCGGTGGTGGGTTTACAGCCCGCCACGGCGGCCAGATCGATAACCGGGATCACCTGATCGCGAATATTCACCATCCCCATCAGCGGAGACTTCATCCCGGCAGGTTTCGTGAACTCCGGCATCGGTACAATTTCGCGCAGCTTGAAAACGTTAATACCAAACAGCTCGGATTTGTTGTCGTTCAGAGAGGTGCCAAGACGGAACAGCAACAGTTCAAAACGGTTCGACAGGGTCAGATTCGCCCTGTCATCAATATCTTTCTGGAAATTATCCATTCTACCCTCGAGAGAAATGCTGGCCTTTTAATCGTTATCGGCATCCTGAGGGAAAAATGAAGGGCTAAACGCTGACCTTAGCGAAATCTTCGGCCAGCTCACATTCCGGGAACAGCGCCCGACACTCTGCCAGCAGGCTTTCGCACCCCCGCGCGTCGTAACGCGAGCTGACATGGGTGATAATGAGCCTGCCGACAGCCGCGTCACGGGCAAGCAGCGCCGCCTGACGCGTTGAGCTATGGCCCCGACTGTTGGCTTTCTCTTCCATCGCCGTCTCCAGGGTGGCTTCATGCACCATCACGTCCACGCCCTGAGCAAGCTGAACGGCGGCAGGGCACGGTGCCGTGTCGCCAAAAATGGCCAGTTTTTTGCCCGGCTGCGGTGCGGCGAGATAATCCTGGCCGTTGATGACGCGCCCGTCCTCCAGCGTAACGTGCTGTCCGTGCTTCAGGCGCTGGAACAGCGGTCCAGGCTTTACGCCATCGGCGATGAGCGCGGCGGCATCCAGCGCGCCGGGTTTGTCGTGTTCCTCAATGCGGTAGCCATAGCACTCCACCGGATGATTAAGCGGTCGGGCGGTGACCTGATAATCCCCATCGTCGAAAACCAGGCCTTCGGTAATCTCAACGACCTCGAGCGGATAGTCGGTCCAGGAGCCGCTGAGGCGTAGCGTGGTTTCAACAAACTCCCGGATCCCCGCAGGCCCATAAATCGTCAGCGGGTTGGCATTACCGGCCATTGAGCGACTGCAAAGCAAACCGGGAAGGCCAAAAAGATGGTCGCCATGCAGGTGAGTGATGAAAATTTTATCCAGCTTGCCGGGGTGATAAGCGGTATGTAAAAGCTGATGTTGTGTCCCTTCACCACAGTCAAACAGCCATAGCCCGCCACGGGTGGGATGTTTAAGATCCAGCAGTATCGCGGTCACATTTCGTGATCGGGTTGGCACGCCAGCAGACGTCCCCAGAAAAATCAGTTCCATAATGCAATCAGCCCTTTGCCGAACGGGAAGGGGTTTAGTATAACGTGATGAACCCCAGGAAGGAGAAAGAGATGATCCAGTGGCAAGATTTACACCATAGTGAGCTCACCGTTCAGTCGCTCTACGCGCTGCTCAAACTGCGCTGCGAAGTGTTTGTGGTTGAACAAACCTGTCCATATCAGGATATCGACGGTAATGACCTGGTCGGCGAGAACCGCCATATCCTCGGCTGGAAGGATAACGAGCTGGTGGCGTATGCGAGGATTCTGAAAAGCGAGGACGATTTTGAGCCCGTCGTGATAGGTCGCGTCATTGTCAGCAACAAAGCACGGGGCGAAAAACTCGGCTATCAGCTGATGGAAAAAACGCTGGATGCGTGCCGGAAACAGTGGCCGGACAAGGCGTTATACCTGGGCGCGCAGGCGCACCTGCAACCCTTCTACGGCCATTTTGGTTTTACGCCGGTTACCGACGTTTATGACGAAGATGGCATCCCGCACATCGGCATGGCACGGGAAGTGAAACAGGCGTAATGGCACGTCGTTGTCTATAGTTAGCGGACTGGTGTACTAACATGGAGAAAAATATGTCATTTCAATCCTGGGATACCCGTATCGACGACGACCTGGCTTTGCTGAGCGAAACGCTGGAAGAGGTGTTACGTTCCTCGGGCGACCCTGCCGATCAGAAATATATTGAGTTAAAAGCCCGTGCTGAACAGGCGCTGCATGAAGTGAAAAACCGCGTCAGCCATGCGTCTGATACTTACTACTACCGTGCCAAAAAAGCGGTTTATCGTGCCGATGACTATGTCCATGAAAAACCGTGGCAGGGCATTGGGGTGGGTGCTGCCGTAGGGCTGGTGCTGGGTCTGCTGCTGGCCCGTCGTTAAGCCGCTTAACCACTCCCTATACGTGGGTACTGCTATTTATGTTCAGTACCCCGTATAATATGCGGTTTTAACAGGGAGAGGTTCGCGTGAATTCGATTTTCCTTGCGCTGGAGCAACTGCAAAGCCAGCTTTCGCAAGCGTTACCCGCCACACCCGGCCTGCGTCATTTCGACGTATCTTTCCCGTTAAACGACGCCTTCGATCCTCTCGCCTGGCTTGGCGAGCAGCAGTGCTATCCGCAATTTTACTGGCAGCAGCGTAACGGTGATGAAGAGCTGGCTGCGCTGGGGGCGGTCACCCAATTTTCCTCTCTGGCGCTGGCCTCACAGTTTTTGAGTGCAGAACATGCGCCAAAAGAGACTCGCATCTGCGGCCTCAACGCATTCAGCCCGGAGCAGGGCAGTCTTTTTCTGCCGCGCCTGCTCTGGCGACGTACCGCTGGCAACGCCACCTTGCGCCTGCAGCTGTGGAGTGATCGCTCGCTTCAGGACGACGCGCGCACTGCCCTGGAATTACTCCAGCAACTCCGTCCAGCCAGAGCCATTCGTCCGCTGTCTGTCCAGGTTGAGCGCGAAACGCATCTGCCGCAAAAACCGGAATGGTTGACCCTGATCGGCAAGGCGACGGAGACTATCGCGCGCGGCGATTTCGAAAAGGTCGTGCTTGCCCGGGCCACCGATCTGCAGTGTAAACAGCGGGTTAATCCTGTCGCTCTGATGGCCGCCAGCCGCGCCCTGAATCTCAACTGCTATCATTTCTGCATGGTATTCGACGCCCGCAACGCGTTCCTCGGCTCCACGCCCGAGCGCCTCTGGCGGCGACGTGGCAAGCTGCTGCGCACCGAAGCGCTGGCGGGCACCGTCGCCAGCCATACGGATGATAAACAGGCGCAGCGCCTGGGCGAGTGGTTGCTGAATGATGATAAAAACCAGCGTGAAAATATGCTGGTCGTGGAAGATATCTGCCAGCGTCTTCAGCACCATACGCAGACGCTTGAGGTATTGCCTGCTCAGGTCGTCCGGCTGCGTAAAGTCCAGCATTTACGACGCTGTATCTGGACGGAGCTAAAACAGGCCGATGACGAATTGTGTCTGCATGTGCTCCAGCCGACAGCCGCCGTTGCCGGGCTTCCGCGACAGCCCGCGCGTGCGTTTATCCACAACGTTGAGCCTTTCAACCGCGAATGGTACGCCGGTTCGGCCGGGTATTTATCGCCCGATCAAAGCGAGTTCTGTGTGGCGTTGCGCTCGGCGCGCGTCCAGGATGACGCCCTGCGGCTCTACGCCGGGGCGGGCATCGTCAGCGGATCTGACCCGGAGCAGGAGTGGCAGGAGATCGAAAACAAAGCCGCTGGCTTGCGCTCTCTGCTCCTTAGGGATTAATACTGATTCGCGCAATCCCGATTCATATCAAAATTCCAATTTTTTCTATTATTTATACTGTGTCGCATTCTTGATACCGGACAATCTCATGTCAGTAAGTTCTTTTAACCGACGCTGGGCGGCGGTGATCCTTGAAGCCCTGACGCGCCATGGCGTCAGGCACGTGTGTATTGCACCGGGTTCTCGCTCAACGCCGCTGACGCTGGCGGCCGCCGAAAATCGGGCAATGATTCATCACACCCATTTTGATGAGCGTGGCCTTGGGCATCTGGCGCTTGGGCTGGCAAAGGTCAGCAAAGAACCTGTGGCGGTGATTGTCACCTCCGGTACCGCCGTGGCGAACCTCTACCCGGCCCTGATTGAAGCCGGGCTAACTGGTGAAAAGCTGATCCTGCTGACGGCCGACCGTCCTCCTGAGCTTATCGACTGCGGAGCGAATCAGGCCATTCGTCAGCCGGGACTCTTTTCCTCGCATCCTTCGCAGACGGTTTCGCTGCCGCGTCCTACCCAGGATATTCCGGCAAGCTGGCTGGTCTCCACGGTCGATCACGCCATGGAGACATTGCGCAGCGGGGCGTTGCACATTAACTGTCCATTTGCCGAGCCGCTGTATGGCGAACTGGACGATACCGGCCTTGACTGGCAGCGCTCCCTCGGTAACTGGTGGCAGAGTGAAAAACCGTGGCTGCGCGGGCAAACGCATCTTGAGAGCGCGAAACAGCGCGACTGGTTCTTCTGGCGCCAAAAACGCGGCGTGGTTATTGCCGGGCGCATGAGCGCCGCCGAAGGCAGGCGGGTCGCCGAATGGGCGCAAACCCTCGGCTGGCCGCTGATTGGCGACGTGCTTTCCCAGACCGGTCAGCCGCTGCCGTGCGCCGATCTCTGGCTCGGGAATGCGAAGGCGGTCACTGAGCTTTCACAGGCGCAGATTGTGGTCCAGATCGGCGCCAGCCTGACCGGGAAACGCCTGCTGCAGTGGCAGGCGACCTGCACGCCGGAAGAGTACTGGCTGGTCGACCCGCTGGAAGGGCGGCTTGACCCGGCGCACCATCGCGGCCGCCGTCTGGTGAGCAACATTGAGAGCTGGCTGGAACTGCATCCGGCGGAAAAACGTCAACCCTGGGCGGTGGCAATCCCCGAATTGTCTCGTCAGGCGTGGGAAATCACCAAAGCGCACTGTGAGACATTCAGCGAAGCCGGTCTGGCGCACCGTATTGGTCAGTATCTGCCTGAACAGGGCCAGCTGTTTGTCGGTAATAGCCTGGTGGTGCGTCTGATTGATGCCTTTTCGAAGCTGCCTGCGGGCTACCCGGTTTACAGCAACCGCGGCGCCAGCGGCATCGACGGGCTGATCTCGACGGCGGCGGGCGTGCAGCGCGCCAGCGCGAAATCGACGCTGGCGATCGTGGGCGATCTCTCCGCGCTCTACGATCTCAACGCGCTGGCGCTGCTGCGTCAGGCTTCCGCACCGTTTGTGCTGATCGTCGTGAACAACAACGGCGGGCAGATTTTCTCTCTGTTGCCAACGCCCCAGAGCGAGCGTGAGCGTTTCTATCTGATGCCGCAGAACGTGCAGTTTGAACATGCCGCGGCAATGTTCAGCCTGAAATACCACCGCCCGGAGAGCTGGGAACAGCTGGAAGCCGCGCTAAGCAGCGCCTGGAAGCAACCGGGCGCGACGCTGATTGAGCTGGTCGTGAACGATGCCGACGGTGCGCAGAGCCTGCAAAGCCTGCTGGCACAGGTGAGCCAGCTGTGATCCTCGCAGGCGTGCAGCAGACCGGAAAACCAGGCTATCCCTGGCTGGTCTTTTTGCACGGTTTTTCCGGAGACTGCCGCGAGTGGCAGGTTGTCGGGGAGACGCTGAGCGAGTATCCCCGGCTCTATCTTGACCTGCCGGGGCACGGTGAATCCCGGAATATTACCGTGACGGGGTTCGAGGAGATGAGCGATTTGCTGACCCGGACTCTGCTTAGTTACAACATACTGAGTTTCTGGCTGGTGGGGTACTCCCTCGGCGGCCGCATTGCGATGTTTCACGCCTGCCAGCAGCCGAAGGGGCTGTTGGGCGTGGTGGTTGAGGGCGGACATCCGGGCCTGCAGAACGCCGACGATCGCCATGCGCGGCGGGTATCCGACCACCGCTGGGCGACACGTTTTCGCACCGAACCGCTGGATAAGGTCTTTGCTGACTGGTACCAGCAGCCGGTGTTTGCCTCTCTCCCGGACGCTGAGCGGAAGGCGCTTATTACCCTGCGCAGCCAAAACAACGGCATAACGCTGGCGAAAATGCTTGAAGCGACCTCGCTGGCCGGGCAGCCGGATTTACGTCCCGCGCTCAGCACCCGCCATTTCTCTTTTGATTACCTCTATGGCGAACGTGATAAAAAGTTCGCGGCCCTTGCCGCCGAACTGCACGCCGTTCGCCATGCAATTCCAAACGCCGGACACAACGCCCACCGGGAAAACCCCGCTGCGGTCGCCGCGAGTCTGGCTCAGATACTGCGTCTTCGAACAAAGGACACTCTATGATCTATCCTGATGAAAACATGCTTTACGCGCCGGTCGAATGGCAAGACTGCTCCGAAGGCTACACCGACATTCGTTACCACAAATCCGCTGACGGCATCGCTAAAATCACCATCAACCGTCCGCAGGTGCGTAACGCCTTCCGTCCGCTGACCGTCAAGGAGATGATCCAGGCCTTGGCGGATGCTCGCTATGACGATAACATCGGCGTGATTGTCCTGACCGGCGAAGGTGAGAAAGCCTTCTGCTCCGGTGGCGATCAGAAAGTGCGCGGTGACTACGGCGGATACCAGGACGATGCGGGTACGCATCACCTGAACGTGCTTGATTTCCAGCGCCAGATCCGCACCTGCCCGAAACCGGTGGTGGCGATGGTGGCGGGTTACTCCATCGGCGGCGGTCATGTGCTGCACATGATGTGTGACCTGACCATTGCCGCCGAGAATGCCATCTTCGGCCAGACCGGTCCAAAAGTGGGCTCTTTCGACGGCGGCTGGGGCGCTTCCTACATGGCGCGCATCGTCGGGCAGAAAAAAGCGCGTGAAATCTGGTTCCTGTGCCGTCAGTACAACGCCCAGGAAGCGCTGGATATGGGCCTGGTGAATACCGTGGTACCGATTGCCGATCTCGAAAAAGAGACCGTCCGCTGGTGCCGTGAAATGCTGCAAAACAGCCCAATGGCGCTGCGCTGCCTGAAAGCGGCACTCAACGCTGACTGTGACGGTCAGGCGGGCCTGCAGGAGCTGGCGGGCAACGCCACCATGCTGTTCTACATGACCGAAGAGGGTCAGGAAGGACGCAACGCGTTTAACGAAAAACGCCAGCCTGATTTCAGCAAATACAAACGGAACCCGTAATGCGTCGCGCGCAGGTTTACCGCTGGCAGATACCGATGGACGCGGGCGTGGTGCTGCGTGAACGGCGGTTAAAAACCCGTGATGGCTTCTTTGTGTATCTTCAGCAGGGTGAGCGAGAAGGCTGGGGCGAGATTTCGCCGCTGCCGGGCTTTAGTCTGGAATCGCTCGATGATGCACAGGCTGCGCTGCTGGCGTGGGCAGGTGCGTGGCGTGAGGGCGCGAACCCGGCGTTGCCGGACGTGCCTTCTGCGGCCTTTGGTATCAGCTGTGCGCTGGCAGAACTGGAGGGCAGCCTGCCGGAAGAGGGCAATTACCGCGCGGCACCGCTGTGCACGGGCGACCCGGACGAGCTCTTTGCTTTGCTCTCCACCATGCCGGGCGAGAAAGTGGCGAAAATTAAGGTCGGTCTCTACGAAGCGGTGCGCGACGGAATGGTCGCCAACCTGCTGCTGGAAGCGATTCCCGATTTGCACCTGCGTCTTGACGCAAACCGCGCCTGGACGCCGCTTAAGGCGCAGCAGTTTGCGAAATACGTCAACCCGGCGTACCGCAGCCGCATCGCCTTCCTGGAAGAGCCGTGCAAAACCCGCGACGATTCGCGCGCGTTTGCTCGTGAAACGGGGATTGCTATCGCCTGGGATGAAAGCCTGCGCGAAGACGATTTTGAATTTATTGCCGAGCCGGGCGTCAGCGCAGTGGTGATTAAACCGACGTTAACCGGCAGCCTGGCGAAGGTCCGCGAGCAGGTTGCCGCGGCGCATGCGCTGGGTCTGACGGCGGTGATCAGTTCGTCGATTGAGTCCAGCCTTGGGCTGACCCAGCTGGCACGTATTGCCGCCTGGTTAACGCCTGACGCTGTCCCCGGCCTCGATACGCTGAACCTGATGCAGGCTCAGCTTCTCCGCCAGTGGCCGGACAGCGCGCTGCCGTGCCTCAGCGTTGAGGCGCTGGAGCCGCTGCTATGAGTTTTATCGACTGGCCATGGCGGCACTGGTGTGCGCAGTTTGCCGACAAACCTGCTCTCAGGCTGAACGACGACGCGCTGAGCTGGCGACAGCTGTGCACGCGTATCGATCGCCTTGCAGCGGGCTTTCATCAGCAGGGGGTGGAGGAGGGTGACGGTGTTCTGCTGCTGGCCTATAACCACCCGCAAACGCTGATGGCATGGCTGGCGCTGCTCCAGTGCGGCGCGCGTATTCTTCCAGTGAATCCACAGCTGCCGCGTCCGCTGCTGGACGTGCTGCTCCCCCAGATGACCCTGCGCTTGGCGCTGGTGCTGGACGGCAGCTACGACGCTCTTCCTGCCCTGAGCATGCGTGAGCCAGCCGATGCATACCGCGTTGCATGGCAACCGGCGCGGCTGGCCTCGATGACGCTCACCTCCGGCTCGACCGGGCTACCGAAGGCGGCGGTGCATACCTGTGCCGCCCACCTTGCCAGCGCACGCGGCGTGTTGTCGCTGATGCCCTATGGGGACAACGACGACTGGCTCCTTTCGCTGCCGCTGTTTCACGTTTCCGGTCAGGGAATTTTATGGCGCTGGCTGGTGGCCGGGGCACGCTTAACGGTGCGCGAGAAACAACCTCTGGAACAGGCGTTACGCGGCTGCACCCACGCCTCGCTGGTGCCGACCCAGCTCTGGCGTCTGCTTAATCGTCACAAGCCTGTTGCACTGAAAGCGGTGCTGTTGGGCGGGGCTGCAATCCCCGTTGATTTAACACAGCAGGCGCGCGAACAGGGTATTCACTCCTTCTGCGGTTACGGCCTCACCGAGTTTGCCTCTACCGTCTGTGCGAAAGAGGCAGACGGCGAGCCGGACGTAGGGTATGCGCTGCCGGGCAGAGAGGTGCAGGTCGTTGAAGGTGAAGTCTGGATCAGGGCTGAAAGTATGGCTTCCGGCTACTGGCGGGACGGTGCGCTGATGCCGTTGACCAATGCGCAGGGATGGTTCGCCACCCGCGACCGTGGGGAATGGCATAACGGGCGACTGACGATTTTAGGCCGCATAGACAATCTCTTTTTCAGCGGAGGAGAGGGGATCCAGCCGGAATCGCTGGAACGTGTTATCGCCGCACACCCGCAGATTAACCAGGTGTTTATCGTCCCGCTGGACGATGCCGAGTTTGGACAACGTCCGGTGGCGGTGGTGGAGTGCGAGCCGGGAACGGATATCGCGCAATTTCCTGACTGGATCCAGGGCAGACTGGCGCGCTTTGAGCAGCCGGTCCACTGGCTGGTACTGCCGGCTGAGCTAAAAAATGGCGGGATTAAGATCTCCCGCCAGGCGTTAAAACAGTGGGTGAATGCCCAGCTGTCGGCGTAATTAACCGATATCCGGCTCCGGTTTGCGCTGGCGACGGCGCAGCAGGCGTAATACCGGCGGCACCACAATCACCATGATTGCCAGCGCTAACAGGACCTTCGCGACGCTGCTGTCCCACAGGATCGACATATTGCCGTTACTGATGGACAGCGCGCGGCGCAGGTTCTGCTCCAGCATCTCGCCAAGCACGAACCCCAGAATCAGCGGTGACATCGGGAAGTGCATCTTACGGAGTATGTATCCCAGCACGCCCAGGACCACCATCAGCACCAGGTCAAACGTGGTGCTGTGCACCGCGTACACCCCTACAGCAGAGACGGCGGCAATCGCCGGGACCAGGAACCACAGGGGAATGGTCAACATGCGGGTGAACAGCCCAATCAGCGGGATATTCATCACCAGCAGCATCACGTTAGCGATCAGCAGGGCGGCAATCAGCCCCCAGACAATATCCGGCTGCTCGGTAAACATTGCCGGTCCCGGCGTGATGTTGTAGAGCGTCAGGGCGCCCATCATCACCGCCGTGGTGCCGGAGCCCGGTACGCCAAGGGTCAGCATCGGGATAAACGAGCCACAGGCCGAGGCGTTATTGGCCGCCTCAGGCGCCGCCACGCCGCGAATATCGCCTTTACCAAAGCTGTCGCTGTTGCCGCTGAGCTTTTTCTCGGTCATGTAGGTAATGGCGCTGGCGATGGTGGCCCCGGCGCCCGGCAGGATGCCGACAAAGAAGCCAATTACCGATGAGCGCAGCGTGGTGCCGATGCACTGTGCGCCCTCTTTAGCGCTAAAGAGCATCCGGCCGGTTTTGCGCACCAGCGTCTGCCCGCTGCTGGTATGTTCCAGCATCAGTAAGATTTCAGAGACAGAGAACAGACCAATCACGACCACGATAAACTGCACGCCGTCGGACAGGTGAACGCTGTCGAAGGTAAAGCGATAGACCCCGGTGTTGGCATCCACGCCGACGGTGGCTAACCCTAAGCCAATCAGCGCGGACAAAAACGACTTGAGCGGATTTTGCGCCATCATGCTGCCGAGACAGGCAATGGCAAACACCATCAGGGCAAAATATTCTGCCGGACCAAACGCCAGCGACCACTGGGCCAGCGCAGGCGCAAACAGAATGATGCCGCCAATGGCAACCAGCGAGCCAAAGAACGAACTGACCGCTGAAATGGAGAGCGCCACGCCCCCGCGACCCTGTCGCGCCATCGGATAGCCATCCAGCGCGGTCATGATCGCCGCCGCATCTCCCGGCACGTTAAGCAGGATCGACGAGATGCGCCCGCCATATTCACAGCCGATATAGACCGTTGCCAGCAGGATCAGCGCCGATTCCGCAGGCAGATGCAGGGCAAAGGCCAGCGGAAGTAAAATTGCTACCCCGTTGATCGGCCCAAGACCCGGCAGCAGGCCGACAATCGTGCCCACGAAACAGCCGATCAGGGCGATCACCAGGTTTTCCGGGGTCATCGCCACGGCGAACCCCTGTGAGAGGTAAATCCAGGTATCCATAGCGTGCTCCGTTAATTAAGCCAGGCGCCGAGCGGTAACGTCACGTCCAGCAGGCGGTCAAAGGCGTACCACAGTAAAATCCCCATCACCACGCCTGAGATCCCTGCCGCAGGCAGGGTGGCGTTAAACAGCATGCCGATCACCATCGTCAGGATGGCGGTCGCCACCGGGAAGCCGAGCCATTCAAAGCCCCAGGCGTACATCAGCAGGACAATGACCATCACCAGCAGACGCTGCAGAATGCGACGCGGTGGCCACTCGACGGTGTCCGGGTGGCGCAACAGCAGCGCCACCGAGCAGAGCAGCATCAGGCCGACGATGCCCATCGGGAAGGGGCGTGGCCCTACGGGTTCATAGCTGTATTCGCTGTGGATCTGCCAGGCGACAAACATCCCGCCAACGCAGAGCAGCAGCCATATCCCGGCAAAAATACGATCGCTCATAGCGCCTCCGGTTATTTCGCCAGACCAAAGGCTTTCGCCTGCTCGCGGTAGTCATTCACCTGTTTTTTGACGTACTCATCCAGTGGCTTACCGGTCAGGTTAAATTCAAACAGCCCGCGCAAATCGCGCTGTTTCTTAAACTCTTCGGTCTGCTGGAGTGTGTTGAACGCGTCGACCCACCATTGGTACTCGGCATCGGTCACTTTTGGCCCGACGAAGAACCCGCGGATGATCGGCCAGACCAGGTTGTAACCCTGCTCTTTGGCGGTCGGCACGTTAGCCAGCTGTCCCGGCAGACGGTTTTCCGAGAAGACCGCCAGCACGCGGATTTTGTCCCCGTTCAGGTAGGGCACCATCTCGCTAAGATCGCCGGAAACGGCCTGAACGTGGTTGCCCATCAGTGCCGTAACCGGCTCGCCGCCGCCTTCAAAGGCCACGTAGCGCATTTTGTGTGGGTCAACCTTCGCCTGTTGCGCGAGAAGGGCGGCTTTCATCCAGTCCTGGCTACCGATCGACGCGCCTGCGCCAATCACCACGCTGTTCGGATCTTTTTCCATGGCGGTGAGCAGGTCTTTCAGGGACTTCCACGGTGAGTCGGCACGCACGGCAATCATCCCGTAGTCGGTACCGACGGTCGCCAGCCAGCGCACGTCATCCACGCCATAACGGCCAAACTTGCCCTGAGACAGGTTCAGCAGTGAACCACCGGAGAAGGCCACCACCGTCCCCGCTTCCGCAGGTCGTTGTGCGACGATGGCGTTATAGGCCACCGCGCCCACGCCGCCGGGCATGTAGGTCACGCGCATCGGTTTCTCGATGGCCTTCGTCTCCAGCATGCTGACCTGAATCAATTTGCAGGTGAGATCGAAACCGCCACCCGGTTTGGCCGGGGCGATACATTCGGTACGGGACGGGGCGTCCTGCGCCTGAACGACAGAGGTACTCAACAGGAATGCGCTTGCAGCAAGGGTAGAAAGTAAGTGTTTTTTCATCGTTTATCCTCACGCCGGGGTACGGGTATGGGTCTTTTTTCTGATTATGTGAACCGCCTTGTAGCGGTTCCGTTGCGTGATTGTTAAAACAATAACCTTTCATTTCCCTTTCAATGGGGAACCAACTTTACAGGATGTGACATGCGTCTCTTACTCGCAGAAGATAATCGTGAGCTGGCTCACTGGCTGGAGAAAGCGCTGGTGCAGGAGGGCTTCGCCGTGGATTGCGTGTCTGACGGGCGTGCCGCCGACCATCTGCTGCAGGGAGAACATTACGCGGTTGCTATTCTGGACATCGGCATGCCCGGTTTTGACGGCCTGGAAGTGGTCCATCGCCTCAGAAAACGGGGGCAGACGCTGCCCGTCCTGTTCCTGACTGCGCGCAGCAACGTGGCGGACCGGGTAAAGGGCCTGAACGCCGGGGCGGATGATTATCTGCCAAAACCGTTTGAGCTGGAGGAGCTTGACGCCCGGCTGCGTGCCCTGTTGCGAAGAAGCGAGGGGCGCACGCAGGAACGTCAGCGTCTTGGGGAGCTGGAGTATGACGACGAGGGCTTTTTCCTGCTCCGCGATGAACCGCTTTCCCTGACGCCGCGCGAGCTCTCTCTGCTGAAAGTGCTGATGCACCGCCGCACCCGTCCGGTTTCGCGGCAGCAGCTTTTTGACCAGGTGTTCAGCCTGAACGACGACGTCAGCCCTGAAAGTATCGATCTTTATATTCACCGCCTGCGAAAGAAGCTCACCGGCAGCGGCGTGCGGATCACCACGTTACGGGGGCTGGGATACGTGCTGGAGTGCGGCGATGAGAGGGTTTAAGCCGCAGTCGCTCTACCTGCAACTGCTGCTTTTCCTTGGCCTGCCGCTACTGTTGCTGTGGGGATTGTCAGCCTTTAACAGCTACGTCAGCGCGTTGCAGGCGGCCACGCAGGCTTACGACCGCACGCTGTTATCCTCTGCCCGCACCATCTCGGAACGGCTGGAGGTACGCGACGGCAAGCTGGCGGTGGACGTGCCCTGGGTGGTGCTTGATAGCTTTGAGCTCAACATGAACGACCGGCTCTATTACAAGGTGGTCGACCCCGACGGGCGGGTGATCTCCGGCTATGACGATCTGCCGAAGATGCCGCCTGCAACGTCGCGTACCACGCTCTACCCCGCGCTGGCGTGGTTTTACCATACCGAATATCGCGGGCAGGCGATTCGGGTGGCGCGTCTGCTGCAGCCCGTGAATCAAGATTCTATTTTTGGCATGGCGGAAATTTACGTTGCGGAGACGCTCCAGTCACGCCGCTATCTCGCCAGCCAGTTGCTCTTTTCATCCTGGGTTTCGCAGGGGCTGCTGGTGCTGCTGACGCTGGTGCTAACCGCCTGGATGCTGCGCCGCGTGTTGCGCCCGATGCGCCAGCTCTCCTCGCTGATGGTGCGGCGCGAGCCGGGCCTGCTGGCACCGCTGCCGGAGCTGTTGCCCTGGTCCGAGACCCGGCTGCTGATTGTGGCTTTTAACCGCTATATCGACCGTCTGCGCGGCGTGCTTTCGCGTCAGGAACGTTTCAACGCGGATGCATCGCACCAGCTCAAAACGCCACTGGCGGTACTTAAAACACAGGTGTCTGTCGCGCTTACTCGCCAGGATCCCGCTTTGTGGCAGGAGAGTCTGCGGGCAATGAACGCCACGCTGGATGAGACTATCGTACTCACCGAGCGGCTGTTGCAGCTTTCGGCGGTGAAGGGGAGAGAGCAGGGCGATCGTCAGTTCTCGCCTGTGGATTTGGTTCAGGTGGTGCAGAACTGCTGCTTCTCCCGACTGGCGCAGGCGCGGAGCAAAGGGATCGATCTGGGTTATGACGGTGTGGAGCAGCCGGTCATGATCGAAGGCGATGACGTCCTGCTGGGCGAACTGTGCGCTAACCTGCTGGAGAACGCGATTAAATATACCCCAGCAGGCGGGACCGTGACCGTTTTCCTGCGTGCGGAGGCCGGTGCCGTTGAGCTGCGCGTTGAAGATAGCGGCCCCGGCATTGAAGAGGATCAGATCCACCAGGCAATGCTCCCTTTCCACCGCCTGGACAACGTCGGGGATGCTGCCGGTTCCGGGATCGGGCTGGCACTGGCGGGTGATATTGCCCGGCTGCACCGCAGCCATTTGCAACTCAACCGCAGTGAATCCCTGGGTGGCCTGTGTGTCAAAATGCGCTTTCTGTTGCTTGCATAAAAAAGCCGCAAGTTTCAAATCGTTACAATCTTCCCCCCCGCCGCACGCAGAGTGCTTGATCCCCGGGAGACTCAGGTTAAAATCTCGCGGTTTTGGGACTTCTCTATAAAATTGCGCGGGATCATGACAATGAAAAAAGTGGCATTACTGGGCTTCGGCCTGATGGTTGTATCGGCGGCGGCTAACGCCATCAGCTTCAACGGCTCGGCGGGTCAGGACTATACCCACCTGGGCTTCGGCCTGGGAACAGAGACTTCCGGCCTGGCGATGACCGGTGGCTGGACGCATAACGATGACGACGGCGATGCGGCAAGCCTCGGTCTGGGTCTGAACATTCCTCTTGGTCCATTCCTGGCGACCGTCGGCGGTAAAGGTATCTATACCAACCCGAACGACGGTGACGAAGGGTATGCGGCAGCGGTGGGTGGCGGCCTGCAGTGGAAAATTGGCGACAGCTTCGGTCTGTTTGGCGAGTATTACTACTCTCCGGACTCGCTCTCCAGCGGTATCGACAGCTATGAAGAAGCCAACGCCGGCGCGCGCTGGACCATCATGCGTCCGATTACCATCGAAGCGGGCTATCGCTACCTGAACCTGGCGGGCAAAGACGGCAACCGCGACAACGCGCTGGCCGACGGTCCCTATGTGGGCGTAAGCGCAGGCTTCTAATCCTGTCGGCGCGGCGTTCCGTCGCGCCAGTTTCTCTCTTCTCCCTCCCGCGTTTGCGCTATAGTGTTTTCACTAAATAAGCGGGAGAACACAATGATTAACGTGGAGATGTTATCCACCGGCGACGAAGTGCTGCATGGACAAATTATTGATACCAATGCTGCCTGGCTTGCCGATCTTTTCTTTGAGCAAGGATTACCGTTAACGCGTCGCAATACGGTAGGCGACAATCTTGAGTCGCTGGTCAGCATTCTGCGTGAGCGGAGCGAACACTGCGATGTGCTGATCGTGAATGGCGGACTCGGTCCTACCAGTGACGATCTCAGCGCGCTGGCCGCCGCAACCGCAAAAGGTGAAGGGCTGGTGCTGCATGAGGCATGGCTTTCACAGATGGAACGCTTTTTCTCCGAACGTGGCCGCGTGATGGCCCCCAGCAACCGCAAGCAGGCTGAAATCCCCGCCAGTGCTGAGCTGGTTGATAACCCGGTCGGCACCGCGTGCGGGTTTGCCCTGCAGCTGAACCGTTGCCTGATGTTCTTCACGCCCGGCGTACCTTCCGAATTTAAAGTGATGGTTGAGCAGCAGATCCTGCCGCGCCTTCGCGACCGTTTTACCCTGCCTGAACCTCCGCTGTGCCTGCGACTGACCACGTTTGGCCGTTCTGAAAGCGATCTGGCCCAGAGTCTTGACCACCTGCAATTGCCGCCGGGCGTGTCCATGGGCTATCGCTCCTCTATGCCGATCATTGAGCTCAAGCTGACAGGACCGGCGACGCAGAAAGCGGCGATGCTGGCCCTGTGGCCCGAAGTGCAGCGCGTGGCGGGCGAGAGCCTGATCTTTGAAGGGACGGAGGGGTTGCCTGCGCAGATTGCGAAGCACCTGCAGGATCGTCAGCTGAGCGTGACCTTAAGCGAGCAGTTCACCGGTGGCCTGCTGGCGCTGCAATTGTCGCGCGCCAGCGCGCCGCTGCTGGCCAGCGAAGTGGTGCCGTTCCAGCAGGAGACCCTGGCGCAAACCGCCCGCTGGGCCTCGGAGCGACGGGTTAAACATTTTGCCGGTCTGGCGCTGTTCGTGGGTGGGCTGGATGAGGAGCACCTTAACGTCGCGTTGGCGACGCCGGAGGGGACCTGGGCTCTGAGGGTTAAAATGAGCATCACTCGCCACAGTCTGGCGGTGCGTCAGGAAGTCTGCGCCATGATGGCGCTGAATATGCTGCGCCGCTGGCTCAATGGCAAAGAGGTCGCCAGCGAGCACGGCTGGATTAACGTTATTGAGTCGCTGTTCGTCGAGTAATGTTTGTGCCGGGGCGTTCGCCCCGGCCATGTTCAGCCCAGCGCGTTCGCCAACAGGGTAATCGGATGCTCACAGCGCTTGCTGGTGGACATCTCGATCTGCCATTTACAGGTTTCGCAGTCGGTCACCACGATATCCGCGCCGCTCTCTTCGATCTGTCGGAACAGCGGGGCGCCAATCGCCTGGGAGGTTGCGTAGTTTTCGCGCTTAAAGCCGTAGGTTCCCGCAATCCCGCAGCAGCGCGAATCCAGCACCGTCAGCTCAAGTCCGGGAATTAACCGCAGCAGCTCAAGCGTATAGAGCGACCAGCCCATTTTCTCCATATGACACGGGGTGTGATACACCACTTTCAGGGGCAATTTCCCCAGCGGCAACGTCTGCCCGCTATCGAGCTTGCGCCACAGGAAGCGTGTCGCCAGCTCGATGTGCTCGCGCAGGCCGGTATTATCCACGTCCAGCAGATGCGGGTACTCATCGCGCAGGGTGAAGGTACAGGTGGACGAGGTCGCCAGCACCGGAATACCTTTATCGACAATCGCTTCGCGCAGTGACGTGACATTGCTCTGAGCCTGCATGCGCGCTTTATCGGTAAACCCGTTGGCGATCAGCGGTACGCCGCAGCACTTCTCTTTGTTCAGTAGCTGAACGCCCGTTCCCATGGCGTTCATCACCTTCAGCAGATCTTTGCCCAGCTGCGGGTGGTTGTAATTCACATAGCAGCCGTGGAAAAAGGCCACCTGGTCGGCGTACTGCGCCTGCTCCGCCGCGACGGATTTGTACCAGCGGCGGAAGGTGCCGTGAGAATATTTCGGCAGGCTGCGGTGATGGTCTATCTTCAGCGTGGCATCCAGCAGCTGGCGCACCGGTTTGAGGGCGGTCGCGGCATTGACCAGCGGGGCAAACGGCGTTGAGACGCTGCCCATCAGGTCGGTATGGCTGAGGATGGCATCGCGCAGGGACGGCTTTTGCGTGCTGTAGCGCGCCCTGGCGCGCTGGATGATATCGCCGATTTTCACATCCGACGGGCAGGCAACTTCGCAGCGTTTGCAGTTGATACAGTATTTCAGCGCCTCGTCGTACAGCTTACCGTCCTTCAGACGCAGACGCTCGCCGTCAGGCCCGGCCTGTTTCGGTCCGGGATAGCGCGGGTTCACGCCGCTGACCGGGCAGACGGTCGTGCAGACCGTGCATTTAATGCAGCTTTCAAAACGGGTATCGTTCATTGTTCCGCCTCCGCGCGCTGGCTAATCTGCTCTGCCACATACAGCGCCGTGACGGCGCAGACCCCGCCACCGCACCCCTGAGTTATGGGATCGTACCCGCCCAACAGCGAGCCAATGGCAAAGAGATTCCTGACGGGCTTACCGGACAGTTGCGGGTGCAGCTGGTTATCAACCATCACGCCGAACTGTTGCCAGGGCTGCGGCGAGAAGAAATCACTCTGATACCAGTCCGCGCGGGACGCGCCTTGCCGGACATCAAGCCCCATAATGGCTTCCCGGATGCCCTCCCGGCTGCTCAGCAGCCCGTTGCTGAAGAAACTGCCGCTTGCCAGCACCGTATAGCGGGCGCGAAGCGGAATATCACCGTGGTTGCGGGTCCAGATTTCACTCACCGCGCCGTCCGTCAGGGTGATTTTTTTCACCTCGTCACCCGCCATCCACACGCCGCCCAGCGCCACAAACTGGCGCTGGAGCTGGGTATGCAGGCGAATGCCGGGCACGGAAGGGGGAAGCGTTGGCAGCAGGCCGAGCGAGCAGGGCAGACGGTCCGACAGCCAGCGCCACAGGCGGTTATCGCTGAGTCCAAAGCAGGCAGGCATCAACAGCGTATCGCAGGTTTCACCGAGCGGTCTGAGCGCCTCATACAGCAGCGGCCATCTGTCTTCGTTATCCAGAAAGCGGGCGATATTCACCGCGCGAAACTCGCTCGGGTTTTCGCGCAGGACATCCAGTTCAGGCAGTTCTATCTCTGCCGTCTCGGCGTTCACGCCCTGGCGACACAGTGACGCCGCCGCTAGATGGGGCTGAAAATCCAGAAAGCCGCTAATACCCACGACCCTTACCCGTCCTGTGCTCACAGGGGCAACGGGGACCTCCTCCGGGCTGAGCCACGCGGAACGCAGGGTGCCAAGCGGCGTGATGCGTTGATGATTTTGCCTGGCGCTCCCCTTCAGACGCGCACCGCAGTCAGCCAGCAGCGCTTCGGTTTCCAGCGCAAAGCGGTCAATATGCTGCGCGCCAACCCGATGATACGGGTGCTCCGGCGGCAGTTTGTCGCGGTACGTGTCGTCCACCAGATCCAGCGATCCCGACGAGAAGTGCAGGGCACTCTGGCCCCGGGTGATAATGGCGCAGCGCAGCCCCTGCTTCGTGAGCTTGATGCCACAGAGCAAGCCCGCCAGCCCGCCGCCGACAATCACGGTATCAAATTTCATCGTGTTGCTCCTTCTCAAGACCGCAAAGCCCCTGGTAGACCCAGCGGGTAAACTCGCTCTCACGCAGGGCATCGCCCCAGGCGACAGGCTGAATGCCTTTCCAGCGCTCGTTTAAAAAGGCGCTGAGCTGATCGAGCGACTGGGTGGCAGTCGTGGTATGAAAACGCTGCAGCAGACCCGCCGCACGGCAGGCGCACAGTTCACCCTGGCAGGTTCCCATGCCGACGCGGGTGCGACGGCGGAGATCGAGCAGGCTCTTGACCGTCAGGTTCTCCACCGCGTATTGCACCTCGCCCGCGGTGACGGCTTCGCACTCGCACACCAGGCTGCGGCTCAGCCGACCTTCGCCGAGCCAGACCGGCGTTCTGTCCCCGTGGCGGTAAATCGCGGAACCGCGCAGCGGGGCGGGCAGGGAGATGATTTTTTGCAACGTTTTTTCGGTGGACTGACGCGATCCTGGCAGCGGTTGTTCTGCCGTCACGCACGGCTCGGTATTCCCCAGCTTGCGGCAGACTGCATCGGTGGCCCATTCGGCCATCAGGCGGTAGGTCATTAATTTGCCGCCTGTAATGGTGATAAATCCGTCCATGCCGTCGCGTTCGGCGTGGTCGAGCAGCACGATGCCCCGGCTAACGTTACGTCCGCTCGGATCGTTATCGCTGGCGACAAGAGGACGCACGCCCGCGTAGGCACGCAGAATACGCGTCTGGGCCATCACCGGGGCCAGTTTCTCGCCTTCACGCAGCAGGATATCCACCTCTTCGGCGGTCACGCGGTTGTAGTCAATGTCGCTGTAGTCGACGTGGGTTGAGGTCGTACCAATCAGCGAAATGGTATCGCCCGGCACGAGGATATCGGCATCAGACGGTTTGCGGCAGCGGTTGATCACATGGTTATTGATGCGATGGTCGAGGATCAGCAGCGAGCCTTTCGCCGGGAACATGCGCACCGACAGGTCAGCGTATTCTGCAATGCGCTGCCCCCAGATCCCCGCGGCATTAATGACGACGGAGGCAAACAGCTCGCTGTGTTCGTGGTATTGCGTATCAAACACCCGCACGCCGCAGACGCGATGGCCTTCGCGGATAAGTCCGGTCACTTCATGTCCGGTCAGAATGCGCGCCCCATGTTCCCGGGCATCCAGCATATTGGCGGCGGTCAGGCGGAACGGATCGACGGTGCCATCCGGGACTTTCACTGCGCCAATAAGCGCCGGGTTGACCGACGGTTCCAGCTGCCGTGCCCGCGCCGGATCCATGGCCTCCGCCTGAATACCTGCTGCGTTACAGGCGGTGATAAAGGTTTCCTGAAAGGCGAGGTCATCTTCGGGAAGGGTGATAAAGAGGCCATCGGTCGGTTCAATGCAGTGGCGGGCGATACGCTTGAGGATCTGGTTTTCCGCAATACATTCCCGTGCCGACTCACCGTCAGTGACGGCGTATCGTGCGCCGCTGTGAAGCAGGCCGTGGTTACGCCCGGTCGCGCCCGTGGCAATATCGTGGCGTTCCAGAAGCGTGACGCTTAATCCGCGAAGGGCGCAATCGCGAGCGATACCGGCGCCGGTGGCACCACCGCCAATGATAATCACATCGCTGTAGCGAGGATCGTGAATTGTCATTGTCTTCCCTTAATGTTCGTTTTTTTATCATTTAGCCACATGAAAACTGTGGTTTGTTTGATTGCGAACATAAACGCGCGAAATTCGAAAGTGAAACGTGCTTTCATGCGCTTTTTTGCGCATTCTGTCATATTTCTGTAACAATCTGTGCGTTGATTCACAGTAACAATCACCATGATTTCTTAACATCCCCGGCTCTGGAATTCAGGTGCGAGCCACCTGCTCATTCAATTCAAGGCCACGGAGGCTGTCATGCTCAGTATTTTCAAACCCGCGCCGCATCGGGCGCGTCTGCCAGAGGCAGAGATTGATCCGCTATACCGTCGTCTGCGTTGGCAAATTTTCCTGGGGATCTTCTTCGGGTACGCGGCGTACTATCTTGTGCGTAAAAACTTTGCGCTCGCCATGCCGTATCTGGTGGAGCAGGGCTTTTCACGCGGCGATCTGGGGTTCGCGCTGTCGGGGATCTCTATCGCGTATGGTTTTTCCAAGTTCATTATGGGGTCCGTGTCAGATCGCTCGAATCCGCGCGTGTTTCTGCCCGCCGGTCTGATTCTGGCGGCTGCGGTGATGTTGTTCATGGGTTTTGTGCCGTGGGCAACCTCCAGCATTGCCGTTATGTTCGTGCTGCTGTTCCTCTGTGGCTGGTTCCAGGGGATGGGATGGCCGCCATGCGGACGTACCATGGTGCACTGGTGGTCGCAGAAAGAGCGCGGCGGCATTGTGTCGGTGTGGAACTGCGCGCATAACGTGGGTGGCGGTATTCCGCCGCTGCTGTTCCTGCTGGGGATGGCCTGGTTCAACGACTGGCACGCTGCGCTCTACATGCCTGCGTTTGGCGCCATTCTGGTGGCGATTATTGCCTTCGCGCTGATGCGCGATACGCCGCAATCCTGCGGCCTGCCGCCGATTGAAGAGTATAAAGACGACTATCCGGATGATTACAGCGAGAAGCACGAAGAAGAGCTGACCGCGAAGCAGATCTTCATGAAGTACGTGCTGCCTAACAAACTGCTGTGGTACATCGCGGTGGCCAACGTGTTCGTTTATCTGCTGCGTTACGGCATTCTGGACTGGTCACCGACCTACCTGAAAGAGGTGAAACACTTCGCGCTGGATAAATCCTCCTGGGCCTACTTCCTGTATGAATACGCGGGGATCCCGGGCACGCTGATCTGCGGCTGGATGTCGGACAAAGTGTTTAAAGGTAACCGTGGTGCAACAGGCGTGTTCTTCATGACCCTGGTGACCATCGCCACCGTGGTGTACTGGCTCAACCCGCCGGGCAACCCGGGCGTAGACATGGCCTGTATGATCGTCATCGGCTTCCTGATTTATGGCCCGGTCATGCTGATTGGCCTGCATGCCCTGGAACTGGCACCGAAAAAAGCGGCGGGCACGGCGGCAGGCTTTACCGGTCTGTTCGGCTACCTGGGCGGTTCAGTCGCGGCGAGCGCCATCGTGGGCTACACCGTGGACTTCTTCGGTTGGGACGGCGGCTTTATGGTGATGATTGGCGGTAGCGTGCTGGCGGTACTGCTGTTGATTGTCGTAATGATCGGTGAGAAACGTCACCACGCTGAAGTGCTGGCGCGTCGTCAATAAGGAACATGACCATGAAATTATCTCATTTAACCACCGGTCTGCTGCTGGCGGGCCTGATGACAGGCTCCGCGCTGGCGGCGGATAAAATCGTGATTGCCCACCGCGGCGCGAGCGGCTATCTGCCGGAGCATACGTTGCCGGCGAAAGCAATGGCCTATGCGCAGGGCGCGGATTATCTGGAGCAGGATCTGGTGATGACGAAGGACGACCAGCTGGTCGTCCTGCATGATCACTATCTTGACCGCGTAACGGACGTGGCGGAGCGTTTCCCGGACCGCGCGCGTAAAGATGGCCGTTTCTACGCCATTGATTTCACCCTGGCGGAGATCCGCTCCCTGAAGTTTACCGAAGGGTTCGAGATTGAAAACGGCAAGAAGTTACAGGTCTATCCGGGACGTTTCCCGATGGGCAAATCTGACTTCCGTATTCACACCTTCCAGGAGGAGATAGAGTTTGTTCAGGGGCTGAACCACTCGACCGGTAAAAATATCGGTATCTACCCGGAAATCAAAGCGCCGTGGTTCCATCATCAGGAAGGGAAGGATATTGCCGCGAAAACCCTGGAGGTCCTGAAGCAGTACGGCTACACCAGCAAGAAGGACAAAGTTTACCTGCAGTGTTTTGACGCCGCCGAGCTGAAGCGCATTAAAACCGAGCTGGAGCCGAAGATGGGGATGGATCTCAATCTGGTGCAGCTGATTGCCTACACCGACTGGAATGAAACCCAGGAGAAACAGCCAGACGGGAAGTGGGTGAACTACAACTACGACTGGATGTTTAAGCCGGGCGCGATGAAGCAGATTGCGCAGTACGCTGACGGCATCGGACCGGATTACCACATGTTGGTGGCAGAAGGCTCCACGCCGGGTCACGTGAAGCTGACGGCGATGGTGAAAGAGGCGCATGCCAGCAAGATGCAGGTCCATCCGTATACCGTGCGTGCAGACCAGCTGCCGCCGTATGCCACGGACGTGAATCAGCTTTATGAGGTGTTGTATAACCAGGCGGGCGTGGACGGGTTGTTTACGGATTTCCCGGATAAAGCGGTCGAATTCATTCACCGGAAGTAGGTTTGGCAGGTCGGGTAAGGCGAAGCCGCCACCCGACAATCAGGCTCTGCGGCCTGATGCCCTCACCCTAACCCTCTCCCACAGGGAGAGGGAACCAGGGCAATCACATCTCGATCTCAATATCGCCTTTTGCCCGGCAGCAGCAGGGTAAAATTTCCCCTTCGTTGATAAAGGCCAGCGGTTCGGTCAGCCAGTCCACCTGGCCGGCGACCAGACGGCAGCGGCAGGAGCCGCAATAGCCGGAACGACACTGGTACTCTACTTCTACCTGATGCGCCTCAAGCGCCACCAGCAGAGAAGGGTGCTCCTCCCGACACAGCACCTCAGTGCCGGAAAGACTTAACGTGACGCGTGACATCAGAGCTGGAAGTCGCTCAGGTCGTCAGTGTTGACTTCAGAATCAATCTGACCGACCAGGTAAGAACTCACCTCCACTTCCTGAGGCGCAACCTGCACGTTATCGGACACCAGCCAGGTGTTGATCCACGGGATTGGGTTAGAACGCGTCTGGAACGGCAGGTCGAGACCGACAGCCTGCATACGGATGTTGGTGATGTACTCAACGTACTGGCAGAGAATGTCTTTGTTCAGGCCAATCATGGAACCGTCGCGGAACAGGTAGTCTGCCCACTCTTTCTCCTGCTGAGCCGCCAGCACGAACAGATCATAGCACTCCTGCTTGCACTCTTCGGCGATTTCCGCCATCTCCGGGTCATCCGTACCGCTGCGCAGCAGGTTCAGCATGTGCTGGGTGCCGGTCAGGTGCAGGGCTTCGTCACGGGCGATCAGACGGATGATTTTGGCGTTGCCTTCCATTAGCTTGCGCTCGGCAAAGGCGAAGGAGCAGGCGAAGCTCACGTAGAAGCGGATCGCTTCCAGCGCGTTGACGCTCATCAGGCACAGGTACAGCTGTTTTTTCAGCGCGCGCAGGTTCACGGTAACGGTTTTACCGTTCACGTTATGCGTACCCTCGCCCAGCAGGTGCCAGTAGCTGGTCATCTTGATCAGTTCGTCGTAATAGTGCGCAATGCCTTCCGCACGCTTCTGGATCTGCTCGTTGGTGACGATATCGTCAAACACCACCGCCGGATCGTTCACGATGTTGCGGATGATGTGTGTATAAGAGCGGGAGTGAATCGTCTCGGAGAACGCCCAGGTTTCCACCCAGGTTTCCAGCTCGGGAATGGAAATCAGCGGCAGCAGTGCCACGTTCGGGCTACGGCCCTGAATGGAATCCAGCAGCGTCTGGTACTTCAGGTTGCTGATGAAGATATGCTTTTCGTGATCCGGCAGCGACTGGTAATCAATGCGATCGCGGGAGACGTCTACTTCTTCCGGACGCCAGAAGAAGGAGAGTTGCTTTTCAATCAGCTTTTCGAAGATGTCATATTTTTGCTGATCGTAGCGTGCCACGTTGACCGGCTGGCCAAAGAACATCGGCTCTTTGAGCTGGTCGTTTTTCGTCTGTGAAAATGTGGTGTATGCCATTGCGGTGAGTCCTGTTGAGATTTTATTGCCCGGCAACACTGCGTTTGCCGGGCCTACAAAACCGTAGGCCGGGTAAGCGTAGCGCCACCCGGCGAAGTGCTTAGATCTTACATGCGCCGCTTTCGCAGCCATCGTCCTGAATTGACGGTACCATGTCGTCCTGCGCGTCTTCTGCACCGTCACGGGTGTTGTGATAGTACAGCGTTTTCACGCCAAATTTGTAGGCGGTCAGCAGGTCTTTCAACAGCTGCTGCATCGGTACCTTGCCAGACGGGAAACGCGTCGGGTCATAGTTGGTATTGGCAGAGATCGACTGGTCGATAAACTTCTGCATGATACCCACCAGCTGCAGGTAGCCGTCGTTGTTTGGCATTTCCCACAGCAGCTCGTAGTTGTTCCCGAGTGTTTCGTAGTCCGGTACCACCTGACGCAGCACGCCGTCTTTCGACGCTTTAATGCTGACGTGGCCGCGCGGCGGCTCAATACCGTTAGTGGCGTTGGAGATCTGCGAAGAGGTCTCAGACGGCATCAGGGCAGAGAGCGTGGAGTTGCGCAGACCGTGAGTCTTGATGGACTCGCGCAGGCCTTCCCAGTCAAGGTGTAGCGGCTCGCTGACGATCGCATCCAGGTCTTTCTTGTAGGTGTCGATCGGCAGAATGCCTTTTGCATAGGTGGTTTCGTTGAACCACGGGCATGCGCCTTGCTCTTTCGCCAGCTCGTTAGACGCTTTCATCAGGTAATACTGAATGGCTTCGAACGTCTGGTGCGTCAGGTTATTGGCGCTGCCGTCGGAGTAACGCTTACCGTTTTTCGCCAGCCAGTAGGCGAAGTTAATCACGCCGATACCCAGGGTACGACGACCCATCGCGCCACGTTTAGCGGCCGGAATTGGGTAATCCTGGTAGTCCAGCAGGGCGTCGAGCGCGCGAACCGCCAGCACGGCCAGCTCTTCCAGCTCGTCCAGGCTTTTAATTGCACCCAGGTTGAACGCAGACAGCGTACACAGCGCAATTTCGCCATTTTCGTCGTTCACGTCTTCCAGCGGCTTGGTCGGCAGGGCGATCTCAAGGCACAGGTTAGACTGGCGTACTGGCGCAACCACCGGATCAAACGGGCTATGGGTGTTGCAGTGGTCAACGTTCTGGATGTAGATACGGCCGGTAGAGGCACGCTCCTGCATCATCAGGGAGAACAGATCGACCGCCTTCACGCGCTGCTTGCGGATGCTGTCGTCTTTTTCATATTTGGTGTACAGACGCTCGAACTCGTCCTGATCGGCGAAGAACGCGTCGTACAGGCCCGGGACGTCGGACGGGCTGAACAGGGTAATGTCTTCCCCTTTCAGCAGACGGGTGTACATCAGTTTGTTGATCTGTACGCCGTAGTCCATGTGACGCACGCGGTTGCCTTCCACGCCACGGTTGTTTTTCAGCACCAGCAGGCTTTCCACTTCCAGGTGCCACATTGGGTAGAACAGGGTCGCAGCACCGCCGCGCACGCCGCCCTGAGAGCAGGATTTCACTGCCGTCTGGAAGTGTTTGTAGAACGGGATACAGCCGGTGTGGAACGCTTCACCGCCGCGAATCGGGCTGCCCAGTGCACGGATGCGACCGGCGTTGATGCCGATACCGGCGCGCTGGGAGACATATTTCACAATGGCGCTGGAGGTCGCATTGATGGAATCCAGGCTGTCGCCACACTCGATCAGTACGCAGGAGCTGAACTGACGGGTAGGGGTACGCACGCCAGACATGATTGGCGTTGGCAGAGAAATCTTGAACGTCGATACCGCATCGTAGAAACGCTTCACGTAATCCAGACGGGTGTCACGCGGGTAGTTTGAGAACAGGCAGGCGGCCACCAGAATATAGAGGAACTGGGCGCTTTCGTAGATCTCACCGGTAACGCGGTTCTGAACCAGGTATTTGCCTTCGAGCTGCTTCACCGCCGCATAGGAGAAATTCATATCGCGCCAGTGATCGATAAACCCGTTCATCTGCTCGAACTCTTCTTCCGTATAGTCTTCCAGCAGATGCGTGTCGTATTTGCCCAGCTCAACCATTTTCACCACGTGATCGTAAAGCGCAGGCGGCTCAAACTGGCCGTAGGCTTTTTTACGCAGGTGGAAAATCGCCAGACGTGCAGCAAGGTACTGATAATCCGGTGCGTCGCGGGAGATCAGATCTGCCGCTGCTTTGATAATCGTTTCGTGGATATCAGACGTTTTGATGCCGTCGTAGAACTGAATGTGGGAACGCAGTTCAACCTGGGAGATAGATACGTTGTTCAGTCCTTCTGCTGCCCAGTCGAGAACTCGATGGATTTTGTCCAGATTGATACGCTCGGTCGTCCCGTCGCGCTTTGTCACCAGCAGACTCTGATTCATGTGGGTTTTACCTGTCCGTGAAATAAAAAATATCCCCCGTTTATCCACAGAACCGTCTTGTGACTAACTCTGTGGATAAATACTACATATAGGGGGTTTGCGATAAGAAAAACGCTATATGGTGAGTATTCTAGTATCGAATCTTTTCAGCACAAGGGTTGATTTTGACGTTAAATTGAGGTTGTGAAAGGGTAAAAAAGGCTAAGTCCTCGTACCGTAAGGCCTGGACGACATGTCAATAATTAAGAAAAAAAATTCAAAATTTGATCGAGTGCTGATTTCTTCAACGGGAGGGCAGAATTGCGCAACATGATGTCGCGCAATCTTTATAAGAAGAACGAATGACGTTAGTCGTTTTTGGCGGTTGTATGCAACATATAGTTAACATCTACGCCCGGGGCGAGTTTGAATTTATCGGTCAATGGATTGTAGTGCAGGCCGGTAATGTGCTGCTCTTTAAGCCACGTCTCGTCAACCCAGCTTAACAGCTCCGCTGGCTTAATGAATTTCTTCACGTCGTGCGTGCCTTTTGGCACCATGCGCAGCACATATTCCGCGCCGACGACGGCCATCAGCCAGGCTTTACCGTTACGGTTGATGGTTGAGAAGAAGACCTGACCGCCCGGTTTCACCAGTTTTGCGCAGGCGTTCACCACGGATTGCGGATCGGGAACGTGTTCCAGCATCTCCATGCAGGTCACCACATCATACTGGTGGGCATGTTTTGCCGCGTGTTCTTCCACGGTTTCCTGCACGTATTCAACCTGGATCCCTGACTCCAGCGCATGGAGACGGGCCACCTGCAAGGGTTCAAAGCCCATATCCAGACCGGTGACCGTCGCGCCTTCGCGCGCCATGCTCTCCGCCAGGATGCCGCCGCCGCAGCCGACATCAAGCACCTTCTTACCGAACAGGCCGCCGGAACGCTCCGCGATATAGCCCAGACGCAGCGGGTTAATGCGATGCAGCGGTTTGAACTCACCTTCGAGATCCCACCAGCGGGACGCCACCGCTTCAAATTTGGCAATCTCTTCGTGGTCAACGTTGTGAGCCACCGGGGATTTTTCGGCATTCATGGGCGCTTTTACTCCTTATTTAGCAAGACAAAGGAGTATATCAGGCAATCCCCATGAATAAAGCGTATAGGTTTACCTCAATCACTGCGGCTGTGTTATAATTTGCGACCTTTGAATCCGGGATACAGTAGAGGGATAGCGGTTAGATGAGCGACCTTGCGAGAGAAATTACACCGGTTAACATCGAGGAAGAGCTGAAGAGCTCCTATCTGGACTATGCGATGTCGGTCATTGTTGGCCGTGCGCTGCCGGACGTCCGCGATGGCCTGAAGCCGGTACACCGTCGCGTACTATACGCCATGAACGTATTGGGCAATGACTGGAATAAAGCCTACAAAAAATCTGCCCGTGTCGTTGGTGACGTAATCGGTAAATACCATCCCCATGGTGATTCCGCGGTGTACGACACTATCGTCCGTATGGCGCAGCCATTCTCGCTGCGTTACATGCTGGTAGATGGTCAGGGTAACTTTGGTTCTATCGACGGCGACTCCGCCGCGGCAATGCGTTATACGGAAATCCGTCTGGCGAAGATTGCCCATGAGCTGATGGCCGACCTGGAAAAAGAGACGGTTGATTTCGTTGATAACTACGACGGCACGGAAAAAATCCCTGACGTCATGCCGACGAAAATCCCTAACCTGCTGGTGAACGGCTCGTCCGGTATCGCCGTGGGTATGGCAACTAACATTCCGCCGCACAACATCACGGAAGTGATCAACGGCTGCCTGGCCTATATCGAAGATGAAGACATCAGCATTGAAGGGCTGATGGAGCACATCCCGGGCCCGGACTTCCCGACGGCGGCGATCATCAACGGTCGTCGCGGTATTGAAGAAGCGTACCGCACCGGTCGCGGCAAGATTTACATCCGTGCCCGCGCCGAAGTGGAAGCGGACGCTAAAACCGGCCGTGAAACCATTATTGTTCACGAGATCCCGTATCAGGTGAACAAAGCCCGTCTGATTGAAAAAATCGCCGAGCTGGTAAAAGAAAAACGTGTTGAAGGCATCAGCGCGCTGCGTGACGAGTCTGACAAAGACGGTATGCGCATCGTGATTGAGATCAAACGCGACGCGGTGGGTGAGGTTGTACTGAACAATCTGTACTCCCAGACTCAGCTTCAGGTCTCCTTCGGTATCAAC
Source organism: Enterobacter cloacae complex sp. IR5458 (assembly GCF_049238025.1). Lineage (NCBI taxonomy): Bacteria > Pseudomonadati > Pseudomonadota > Gammaproteobacteria > Enterobacterales > Enterobacteriaceae > Enterobacter > Enterobacter cloacae complex sp. IR5458. The sequence continues at coordinate 124,343 of NZ_JBMKIF010000006.1, read as the reverse complement.
ATGGTGGCACTGCACCATGGTCAGCCGAAGATCATGAACCTGAAAGAGATCCTGAGCGCGTTCGTGCGTCACCGCCGCGAAGTGGTGACCCGCCGTACCATCTTTGAACTGCGCAAAGCGCGCGACCGTGCGCACATCCTTGAAGCGCTGGCGGTTGCGCTGGCCAACATCGACCCGATCATTGAACTGATCCGTCGCGCGCCAACCCCGGCAGAAGCAAAAGCCGGACTGGTATCCCGTCCGTGGGATCTGGGTAACGTGGCGGCGATGCTGGAGCGTGCGGGTGATGACGCGGCGCGTCCTGAGTGGCTGGAACCTGAGTTCGGCGTACGTGACGGTCAGTACTACCTGACTGAACAGCAGGCCCAGGCGATTCTGGATCTGCGTCTGCAGAAACTGACCGGCCTTGAGCATGAAAAACTGCTCGACGAATACAAAGAGCTGCTGGAGCAAATTGCCGAGCTGCTGCACATTCTGGGCAGCGCAGAGCGCCTGATGGAAGTGATCCGCGAAGAGCTGGAGCTGGTCCGCGACCAGTTTGGCGACGAGCGCCGCACCGAAATCACCGCGAACAGCTCTGATATCAACATTGAAGATCTGATCAACCGCGAAGATGTGGTGGTCACCCTGTCTCACCAGGGCTATGTGAAGTATCAGCCGTTGACCGACTACGAAGCACAGCGTCGTGGCGGCAAGGGCAAGTCTGCGGCACGTATTAAAGAAGAAGACTTTATTGACCGTCTGCTGGTGGCCAACACCCACGACACGATCCTCTGCTTCTCCAGCCGTGGCCGTCTGTACTGGATGAAAGTCTATCAGCTGCCTGAAGCGAGCCGTGGCGCGCGTGGTCGTCCAATCGTCAACCTGCTGCCGCTGGAAGCGAACGAACGTATCACCGCCATTCTGCCGGTACGCGAGTACGAAGAGGGCGTGAACGTCTTTATGGCGACCGCCAGCGGTACCGTGAAGAAAACCGCGCTGACCGAGTTCAGCCGTCCACGTTCCGCCGGGATCATCGCGGTGAACCTGAACGAAGGCGACGAGCTGATCGGTGTGGATCTGACCTCCGGTTCTGATGAAGTCATGCTGTTCTCTGCGGCTGGTAAAGTGGTGCGCTTCAAAGAGAACGCCGTGCGCGCAATGGGTCGTACAGCGACCGGTGTACGCGGTATCAAACTGGCGGGTGAAGATTCCGTTGTTTCCCTGATCGTTCCTCGCGGCGAAGGTGCAATCCTGACCGTCACCCAGAACGGTTACGGTAAACGTACCGCGGAAAGCGAATACCCGACCAAATCACGTGGCACGCAGGGCGTTATCTCTATTAAGGTTACCGAGCGCAACGGTTCCGTTGTGGGTGCGGTACAGGTCGATGATGCCGACCAGATCATGATGATCACTGATGCCGGTACGCTGGTGCGTACACGCGTATCTGAGATCAGCGTGGTGGGTCGTAACACCCAGGGCGTTATCCTCATCCGTACTGCGGAAGATGAAAACGTGGTGGGTCTGCAGCGCGTGGCTGAGCCGGTGGATGACGAAGAGCTCGATTCCATCGACGGTAGCGTTGCGGAAGGTGACGATGAAATCGCGCCGGAAGCGGACACCGACGATGATGCAGCGGATGACGCTGACGAGTAATGTCTCCTGACGCAAAAAGGGCCGGATTCCGGCCCTTTTCTTTTACGTAAGCAGACAAGTGAACGTTGCGGCAAGCCGCGTTTACCGCTACCTTAACCACATTCTTTTGACCCCGACGGCGGAGCCTCGCCCCTTTGAAATACCTCGTCTCCTTTCGTACCACGCTGAAAGTTTCTCGCTATCTGTTCCGGGCGCTGGCGCTCCTGCTTTGGTTGCTGGTGGTCCTGCTGTCGGTGTTCTACATCGTCAACGCGCTGCACAAGAAAGAAGCGGAGATCCGCCAGGAGTTTAATTTAAGCTCCGATCAGGCCCAGCGTTACATTCAGCGAACATCTGATGTAATGAAGGAGCTGAAGTATATTGCCGAAAACCGACTGACGGCGGAAAACGGCATCCTGGCGCTTCGCGGGCGTAATGACAAAACCGAAGTGCCGGAATTCCAGCCGCTGTTCCCGGACTCCGACTGCTCCACCATGAGCAACACCTGGCGCGGGTCGCTGGAATCCCTCGCCTGGTTTATGCGCTACTGGCGCGACAATTTTTCCGCCGCCTACGATCTCAATCGCGTCTTCCTGATTGGCAGCGAAAATCTCTGCATGGCTGACTTCGGCCTGCGCGATGTGCCCGTCGAGCGTGATGATGCGCTGAAAAGCCTGCATGAGCGTATTGTGAAATATCGCAATGCGCCGCAGGACGAGCGCGTGAATAACATCTTCTGGATTAGCCAGGGACCGCGCATGGGCGTGGGCTATTTCTACGCGCTGACGCCGGTTTACCTCGGTAACCGCCTGCAGGCGCTGCTGGGCATTGAGCAGACCATCCGCATGGAAAACTTCTTCACCCCAGGCAGCCTGCCGATGGGTGTGACCATTCTGGATGAAAACGGACATCAGCTGATCTCGCTTGCCGGGCCGGATAACCGTTTGAACGTCGATCCGCACTGGATGCAGGAACGCTCGTGGTTTGGTTACACCTCCGGCTTTCGTGAGCTGGTGCTGAAAAAAAGCCTGCCACCGTCGTCGCTGAGTATCGTCTACTCGCTGCCGGTCGATATGGTGCTGGAGCGGATACGCATTCTGATTATGAATGCAATTCTGCTCAACCTGCTGGTGGGAGGGGCGCTGTTTACGCTGGCGCGCATGTATGAGCGAAGAATCTTTATTCCCGCCGAAAGCGACGCCCAGCGTCTGGAAGAGCACGAGCAGTTTAACCGTAAGATAGTCGCCTCCGCACCGGTGGGGATCTGTATTCTGCGTACTCAGGACGGGACCAACATCCTGAGTAACGAGCTGGCGCACAACTATCTGAACATGCTGACGCATGAGGATCGTCAAAGGCTGACGCAAATCATCTGCGGTCAGCAGGTAAACTTTGTCGACGTGCTCACCAGCACCCATACCAACCTGCAGATCAGCTTTGTTCACTCCCGCTATCGTAATGAAAACGTGGCGATTTGCGTGCTGGTGGATGTCTCCGCACGCGTGAAGATGGAGGAGTCGTTGCAGGAGATGGCGCAGGCGGCGGAGCAGGCCAGCCAGTCGAAATCTATGTTCCTTGCCACCGTCAGCCACGAGTTGCGTACGCCACTGTACGGGATTATCGGTAACCTCGACCTGTTGCAGACGAAAGAGCTGCCGAAAGGGGTCGACAGGCTGGTGACGGCGATGAACAACTCCTCCAGCCTGCTGCTGAAAATCATCAGCGATATTCTCGATTTCTCTAAAATTGAGTCTGAGCAGTTGAAAATCGAACCGCGGGAGTTTTCGCCGCGTGAAGTGATGAACCACATCAGCGCCAACTATCTGCCGCTGGTGGTGCGTAAACAGCTGGGTCTCTACTGCTTTATTGAACCGGATGTGCCGCTGACGCTGCACGGCGATCCGATGCGCCTGCAGCAGGTCATCTCTAACCTACTTAGCAACGCCATCAAATTCACCGATATTGGCTGTATCGTGTTACACGTCTGCCGGGCGGGGGATTACCTGAGCATTCGCGTCCGTGACACGGGTGTAGGCATCCCGGCGAAAGAAGTGGTTCGCCTGTTCGACCCGTTTTTCCAGGTCGGCACCGGCGTGCAGCGTAACTTCCAGGGTACCGGTCTGGGGCTGGCGATTTGTGAGAAGCTCGTCAGCATGATGGACGGTGATATCTCGGTGGATACCGAGCCCGGCATGGGTAGCCAGTTCACCATCCGTATTCCGCTCTATTCGGCGCAGTATCCGGCAAAAGCGACGGTTGACGGGCTGAGCGATAAGCGCTGCTGGCTGGCGGTGAATAACGCTTCGCTGAATGATTACCTGACGGCGCTGCTTACCCATAGCGGCGTGAGGGTGTGCCGCTATGAAGACCAGACGCCGGACGCGGATGACGTGCTGATCGCCGACGAGATGCCGGAACAGGCGTGGCAGGGGAGAGGAACGGTACTCTTCTGTCGTCGCCACATTGGCATACCGGTTGAACGTGCGCCGGGAGAGTGGGTACACAGTGTCGCCACGCCGCATGAGCTGTTGAGCCTGCTGGCACGCATCTACAAAGTGCAGCTGGAAGAGAACGACGGAGCCGGTGAATTGCCGTCACCGGAAGGTCTGGCGTCAGTGAATGACGATATGATGATTCTGGTCGTGGATGACCATCCGATTAACCGCCGACTGCTGGCAGACCAGCTCGGGTCGCTTGGCTACCAGTGCAAAACGGCCAATGACGGCGTGGATGCGCTGAATGTGCTGAGTAAAAATCATATTGATATCGTTCTCAGTGACGTCAACATGCCTAACATGGACGGCTACCGTCTGACGCAACGTATCCGCCAGCTTGGCCTGACGTTGCCGGTGGTGGGCGTCACGGCGAACGCGCTGGCGGAAGAGAAACAGCGATGCCTGGAGTCAGGCATGGACAGCTGTCTGTCGAAACCGGTCACGCTGGACGTGCTGAAGCAGACCTTGTCGGTCTATGCGGAACGCGTCAGGAAAACGAGGATCTAAAAAAGGCCCTTTCGGGCCTTTTTTATTTGCCCGGCGGCGCTTCGCTTGCGCGAACACCACCCGGCATTTACTGCGGTGATCAATCCTTGTCCGTTGCGCTCAGCGTCACGGAGGAGAGATAGTTCAGCAGGGCAATATCGTTGTCCACACCCAGCTTCATCATTGCGGATTTCTTCTGGCTGCTGATGGTTTTAATACTGCGGTTCAGCTTCTTGGCAATCTCGGTCACCAGGAAACCTTCAGCGAACAGGCGCAGAACTTCGCTCTCTTTCGGTGACAGACGTTTGTCACCGTAGCCACCCGCGCTGATTTTTTCCAGCAGACGAGAGACGCTCTCAGGCGTGAACTTCTTGCCTTTCTGCAGCGCAGCGAGCGCTTTTGGCAGATCGGTCGGTGCGCCTTGTTTCAGCACAATCCCTTCGATGTCCAGATCCAGCACGGCGCTCAGGATCGCCGGGTTGTTGTTCATGGTCAGAACAATGATCGAGATGTCCGGGAAGTGACGTTTGATATATTTGATGAGCGTAATCCCATCACCGTACTTATCTCCAGGCATGGAGAGATCGGTAATGAGCACGTGCGCATCAAGCTTTGGGAGGTTATTGATCAGTGCTGTAGAGTCTTCAAATTCACCGACTACATTCACCCACTCGATCTGTTCAAGCGATTTGCGAATACCGAACAGTACAATCGGATGGTCATCGGCAATAATTACGTTCATATTGTTCATGTATAAGGCTACCTTGCTACAGCAAGCTTTTGACGTAGTCGTCAATGTCGCTGATGTATTTTTCAATGCCAGAGGCATCTTTCTCACGAATTAGATGTTCCAGCGTTTCACATAACTGCTTGCCGGGAACCAGATTAAGCATGGCAAACACCCCTTTAAGCCGGTGTGCTGTCTGCGCCAGCGCTGCAAAATCATTCGCAGCGGACTCAGTATACAACCGCTTAACATCATCTGGTACTGTATCAACAAAGAGTGAATAGTATCCGCTGGCGTGAAGCTCGGCGTTTTCATTGCCGCCTAACGGGGATTCCGTTATCTCATCCTGCGCCAGCTGCTCTTCTATTAGTTGTAGTACAGCTTCCTGCATCGCATTGCTTATATTAAAGTTGACGCGCAGCTGGCCAGGGCCGATTTTCCGCACGCCTGACTCATCATCGCTTAAAAGCAAGCCCGAGGCAGTAAGATTAGACGGATTATCCGTTAAAAACAGATCAAATTCTTGACTTGCCAGTCGTTCATCCGGCGTGATGCAGGCCGCGCCCCAGTTTTCTAACTGACGCACCACGATGTTGCGAATCTCGTTTGAGGTCACATCCACCATCGCCACCACGTCATCCAGCAGGCGCTCTTCATCTTCTTCCTGCGGATTGACGGCCATTTTCACGTGCAGAGAGTAGCGAGTGCCGAGCGATTCACGTGCTTTGATATTCAGGTGGCCGCCGAGCTTACGCGCCAGCTGATCGCACAGCCAGAAGGTCAGGGCATTAGCCTTACCGTAATGATCGCTTTGTGTGTCATTCAGGAACGGGAAGTGCAGATTATCAATTTCACTCGTCGTGACGCCTTCACCGGTGTCCAGAATGCGGAACGTCAGGCGATCTTCTGCCGACTCGTCGGTGCTCACTTCGAGGGTGATCTTGCCGATCTGCGTGGTGGTCACGGCATACTGAATAATCATCAGCAGAATGCGACGTAGCGCTTCGCGATCGCCATGGCGTTCGTCATTTGCCGGTAAATGGTTGTTGATCAGCAGCTGCAGACCTTTACGCTTGATCACCGGCAGGACTTCCGGAACCACTTCATCGATCAGATCCTGAATGGAGAAGAGGGAAGGCGTACCTTTCCAGAAATCATTCTCCAGCATGTTCGCTAACTGGATCTCATCCACCATACGAACCAGCGAGTCGGCCTGGCAGGCTAGCTGGTGGCTTTCAGAGGTGTTTAACGCCGCCGCCTGGGTTGCCAGCGTTTTTAATGGCTGTTTGAAGGCGTCGCCAATATTCTGCATAAAGGCGGCGCGCCCCTGCTGGTTCTTCTCATACAGCCTTTGCGCCTGCTTGAGTTTCTTATTCACCAGCACTTCGCGATCCTGGTCGCGGATAATGAAGATTTGCGTGCGTGGGGCTACCTGACTGCGGAACTGACGGATCTCGTACAGTTCATTATTGATGGTGGCCTGAATAACCCCCTGGTGCTGATCCGCCATGGTGGTGATGTTCTGCAGGTTAAGATGCGGCAGCAGATGGTCTGCAATTTTATTGCTCATCACCGTGCGGTTCGCTTCCTGATCGTGGACTAATACGCCCAGCGGCAGTACGGAAACAATCTCTTCATTGAGCGCGCGTAACACGCGAAGTTCATTCGTGTTGCCCGCGGTGACCGCAGAGGCGTCGCTCTGACGTCCCGGCTGGAAGCGGAAGGTGCTGTAGCCAAACAGGGCCAGCGCCAGCAGGCCGATATTCAGCAGCAACGGCAGCAAAATATTTTGCAGGGTATCGAGCAGCAGGGTGCCAAACGGTACCTGCCACACCAGGCGCATGCCGGTTGAGTTCAGTGACGAGGCAATTTCAATTTTCGAGCCGTTAAAGGAGATGGTGACGCTCTCTGCGGCCTCTTTGTCGGACGCCGCGCGCATGTTCTGGGTACTGCTGTCTGGCTCCATACGGAAGCTGTCGAGCGGCATATCCGGCGGGATCAAATCATTAATAGGCAAATCAAACGCCACGACCGTCGCCAGATGTCCCGGCTGGTTGAACGTGGTACGCAGGGTAAAATAGTGACCATTTTGCCAGGCCAGGCGGCGCAGCGATGAGAAACTTTCACGCTCATCAAGGGCATTCGCCTGCTGCAGCATTTCTGCACGGCGGGAATCGACAATGCCGCCAACGGTCGTCTCTTTAAAACCAGAAGAGAGATCTTTCAATGGCAGCGTCGAGATCAGGATCATGCTGTTGTCCTGACCATTCAGATAGTACATCGACCACGGCACCGTCTCGGCACCCCAGAGGGTATCCAGATAGGTTGAAATACGCTGCGTCATCTCAAGCGTTGCGCTGTCGTGAGAGCCAAAGATAAGCGCCTCAGTCTTACGCTGCGGTTTTTCGAGATAGTAGACATCCTGCTTAAGCCGGGTCTCCTGAAGCCCATCCCCCGATGCGCTTGCAGGCGCTGCGGCAATATTGTCGTAAATCTGCCAGGTGGCGTAGCGCCAGGTATCAATGCGCTTGTGGACGGCATGAGTGATATCAACCACCTGGTAGCTCTTGTCCTTCAGCCAGGCGTTTACCGCGCTCTGCACCATCACGCCCAGGGTGACTAATAACACAACGATCAAAAGAAGAAAGAAACGGGTGATGCTCCCGGGAAGAAGGGAGAATTTGCTCGGGGCGGTAGTTTCAGTCTGACTCATTGATATCTTTAACCCGTAATGGTCGTGCTCTGTGGCGATAGGGCAGTATAAAGGGTAATACCTGAATTTCCAGCGCCACTGGCCTGGAACAGGCGACTTTTTCAGGGAACACTGAGGAAGAGGCGATGTGCGTTAAAAGTGTACAAGTTCACGATGCGTGTACAAATAAAAGAAACTTCTCGCCAGTAAATAGCACGAATTAACAAGAAATTAAGTTTCTGCTGAATTTTTACACGTTGGTTGACCCTCGTAACGGGATTAGTTAATAGTCGTTACAATTTCGTGCTGGTAGCACATAAAAAGAAAAGTTACGTAAAGAAGGGTAAAAAAAAACCGAATGCGATGCATTCGGCTCAATTAGGGATAAACAGACATTCAAAACTGAATGACGGTAATAAATAAAGTTAATGATGATAGCGAGAGTTATTTTAGAGATTAGGTGCGATCTTGTTTTGTCATTCAGTGCTGTAACGATTTATATCTCAACCAATTGAAATTTAATGGAATAATATTAATTTTGATAATAAATGCTAATTTTCTAAGCTATTTGTGCTTTGTAAAAGTTCCTTGATATTAACATTTTGAAACATGTTGATAGATGAATGAAACATCTTCAAAGTTTTCGTATCATATTCGCATTGGATTATTCTGTAATTTTGCGGAGAATGAAATTGCCGACTGGTTAATGAGGGTTAGCCAGTAAGCAGTGGCAATTATAAGGCATATAACAGAGGGTTAATAAAATGAAAGTTAAAGTACTGTCCCTCCTGGTACCAGCACTACTGGTAGCAGGCGCAGCAAATGCGGCTGAAATTTATAACAAAGATGGCAACAAATTAGATCTGTACGGCAAAGTTGATGGTCTGCACTATTTCTCTGACGACAAGAGTGCTGACGGTGACCAGACCTACATGCGTCTTGGCTTCAAAGGCGAAACTCAGGTTAACGATCAGCTGACCGGTTACGGCCAGTGGGAATACCAGATCCAGGGCAACACAACAGAAAGCGACAACCAGGCCTGGACCCGTGTGGCGTTTGCTGGTCTGAAATTCGCTGAAGCGGGTTCTTTCGATTACGGTCGTAACTACGGTGTGATCTACGACGTAACATCCTGGACTGACGTGCTGCCAGAATTTGGTGGTGATACCTACGGTGCAGACAACTTCCTGCAATCTCGTGCTAACGGCGTGGCAACCTACCGTAACCAGGACTTCTTTGGTCTGGTGGATGGCCTGAACTTTGCTCTGCAGTATCAGGGTAAAAACGGTAGCGTAAGCGGTGAAAACGACACCGGTCGTAGCACCCTGAAACAGAACGGCGACGGTTACGGTGCGTCCCTGACCTATAACCTGGGCGAAGGCTTCAGCATCGGTGGTGCAATGTCTTCTTCCAAACGTACCGCCGATCAGAACAACACGGCTAACCCAGCCCTGAAAGGCGAAGGCGATCACGCCGAAGTCTATACGGGTGGCCTGAAATACGATGCCAACAACATCTATCTGGCCGCGCAGTACTCTCAGACTTATAACGCAACACGTTTCGGCAACTCTCAGAGCAGCAGCGATATCTACGGTTTCGCTAACAAAGCGCAGAACTTCGAAGTGGTTGCTCAGTACCAGTTCGACTTCGGCCTGCGTCCATCCGTGGCTTACCTGCAGTCTAAAGGTAAGGACATCGAAGGGTATGGCGACCAGGATCTGCTGAAATATGTTGATGTGGGTGCGACTTACTACTTCAACAAAAACATGTCCACCTACGTGGATTACAAAATCAACCTGGTTGATGAAAATGAGTTCACCCGTCAGGCCGGTATCGGTACTGATGATATCGTCGCGCTGGGTCTGGTTTACCAGTTCTAATCGCGTCGTAGTATGACTCAGGGGCCTGATGGCCCCTTTTTTGTGCGTGTTTTTGGATCTCACAATTGACCCGTTTTGGTGTACTCTTGCCGCCCTGGCATGAGGATAATAATGAATGGATATGACTTTTTTACGCGCCAGCTTTCTGGCTATGCTTTTTTTCCTGACCGCATGTAACGATCCCGCCCCCGTGGCGAAAACCGACGCACCCGCTGCCACGGTGCTGGAAGGCAAAACGATGGGCACCTTCTGGCGCGTGAGCGTGATGAATCTCGATAAAACGCGCACGGAAGAACTTCGCGGCAAAATCCAGGCTCAGCTGGACGCCGACGATCAGCTGCTGTCGACCTACAAAAATGACTCGGCGCTGATGCGCTTTAACCTCTCCACCAGTACGTCTCTGTGGCCGGTGAGTGAAGCGATGGCTGATATCGTCACCGAGTCCATTCGCGTGGGATATAAAACCAACGGTGCGATGGACGTGACCGTCGGGCCGCTGGTGAACCTCTGGGGATTTGGCCCGAATAAACAGCCGGTGGCGACGCCCGATCAGGCGGCTATTGATGATGCCCGTGCCCGGACAGGGCTGCAGCATCTGACGGTGATCAATCAGTACGGCCAACAGTACCTGCAAAAAGATATCCCCGATCTGTTTGTCGATCTGTCGACGGTAGGGGAAGGCTACGCGGCGGATCACCTTGCCGCGCTGATGACGCAGGAAGGCATTTCGCGCTATCTGGTCTCCGTGGGCGGTGCGTTAGTCAGCCGGGGCATGAACGCCAGCGATAAACCGTGGCGCGTAGCGATTCAAAAACCGACCGATCGGCAAAATGCCGTGCAGGCGATAGTCGATATCAACGGACATGGCATCAGCACCTCCGGGAGTTACCGTAACTATTACGAGCTTGACGGGAAGCGCATCTCGCATGTTATTGATCCGCAGACCGGGCGGCCGATCGCGCATAATCTGGTCTCGGTGACGGTGATTGCGCCGACGGCGCTGGAAGCCGATGCCTGGGATACCGGCTTAATGGTCCTCGGCCCGGAAAAAGCGAAAGAGGTGGCTCGTCAGGAAGGGCTGGCGGTGTACATGATCACCAAAGAGGGCGACGAGTTCAAAACCTGGAGCTCGCCGCAGTTCAACAGTTTCCTGGTGAGCGACAAAAATTAAAAAGCAAGGTTGCGGGTTTTTTATCAGTGGCACTCAGGCACGCTACAGGTATGCTTGTAAGAGGAGCTGATGATGAAAAATCCAACCTATATGACCGATGAGGATCGCTGGCAGGCTGTACTGGCTCGCGATCCGCGTGCTGACGATCAGTTTGTCTTTGCCGTGCAAACGACGGGGATTGTCTGTCGTCCGTCATGCCGGGCACGTCACGCCCTGCGAAAAAACGTCCACTTTTATCCTGATGTTCACCATGCCATTGAGGCTGGGTTTCGCCCGTGCAAGCGCTGTATGCCGGATAAACGCGATCCGCAGCAGCAGAAGCTGGCGAAAGTGGAGCACGCCTGTCGCCTTCTGGAGCAGGATCCTGCGTTAACGCTGGACGGTCTGGCGCAGCAGGTGGCCATGAGTCCTTTTCACTTCCACCGGCTGTTTAAGTCCGTCACCGGAATGACGCCAAAAGCCTGGCAGCAGGCGGCGCGCGGTCAACGTCTGCGCACGGCGCTTGCCCAGGGGGATACCGTTACCGATGCCGTGCTGGCCGCAGGCTTTCCCGACAGCAGCAGCTATTATCGTAAAGCCACAGATGCGCTGGGTATGACGGCGAAACAGTACCGCAAAGGCGACGTGGCGGTGCAGTACGCCATCAATGACTGCTCATTAGGACGCTGTCTGGTTGCTGAAAGCGAGCGGGGGATTTGCGCAATACTGCTCGGTGACGACGATGCCGAATTAGCCGGGGAGCTGGCGACGCTGTTTCCAAAAGCAGAGCCCGCGCCGCAGGAAGATGCCTTCGCGCAGCGTATCCGCCAGGTGATTGCCAGTATTGATAACCGCGCAGCGCCGCTTGAACTGCCGCTGGATATACGCGGAACCGCGTTCCAGCAGCGAGTCTGGCAGGCCCTTCGTGAAATTCCCTGCGGTGAAACGGCAAGTTATCAGCAGGTGGCGCAGGCGATTGGACAACCCAACGCGGTACGTGCCGTCGCGGGAGCCTGTGCGGCAAACAGGCTGGCGATTGTGATCCCCTGTCACCGCGTTGTCCGTAACGATGGCGCACTGTCGGGTTACCGATGGGGGACGGCGCGAAAAGCGCTATTGCTAAAACGTGAGGCGAAACGCCAGGAGGGATAATGCTCGATCTTTTTGCAGATGCGGAACCCTGGCAGGAACCACTGGCACCGGGGGCGGTTATTTTGCGTCGCTTCGCGCTCTCCCGTGCGGCGGCGCTGCTTGCGGGTATAGAAGAGGTGACGGCGGTTTCCCCGTTTCGCCATATGGTCACGCCGGGCGGTTACACGATGTCGGTGGCCATGGCGAACTGCGGCGAATTAGGGTGGGCGACGAATGAACGAGGCTACCTGTATGCGCCTAACGATCCCGCGACCGGCCAGCCGTGGCCCCCGATGCCTGCGGTTTTTCAGGCTCTCTGCCACGAGGCTGCCGTTGCCGCTGATTATCCTGACTTCCGACCGGATGCCTGCCTGATTAACCGCTACGCCGTCGGCGCGAAACTCTCCCTGCATCAGGATAAAGATGAACCCGATCTCCGCGCGCCCATCGTCTCGGTATCGTTAGGGCTTCCTGCCGTCTTCCAGTTTGGCGGATTACGCCGTAACGATCCGCTCAAACGCATTATGCTGGAGCATGGCGACGTGGTGGTGTGGGGCAGGGAATCGCGGCTGTATTATCACGGCATTCAGCCTCTGAAACCCGGGGTGCATCCCCTCACTGGCGAGTACCGTTTTAACCTGACGTTTCGCCAGGCAGGGTTTAGTAAACAAAAATAAGAATTATTCTTGATGTACACGCCGGGCAGTTTACACTGCTGGCTGATTTTTATTGTCCGGATTGCCTGCATGCAACTACTTCTCCTTGTCTGGCGTCAGTATCGCTGGCCCTTCATTGCCGTCATGGCGTTAAGCCTTGCCAGCGCCGCATTGGGTATTGGCCTGATCGCGTTTATTAACGTGCGGTTGATTGAAATGGTCGATACCTCACTCTCTGTTTTGCCAGAGTTTCTCGGCCTGCTGCTGCTGTTGATGGCGGTTACGCTTGGCTCTCAGCTGGCGCTAACCGCGCTCGGCCACCATTTCGTTTTCCGTTTGCGCAGCGAATTTATCAAGCGGATCCTGGACACTCAGGTTGAACGGGTAGAGCAACTTGGCAGCGCCTCCCTGCTGGCGGGGCTGACCAGCGACGTGCGGGCTATCACCATCGCGTTTGTTCGTCTGCCGGAGCTGGTGCAGGGGATCATTCTGACCTTTGGCTCGGCGGCTTATCTTGCCTGGCTCTCCAGTAAAATGCTGGCGGTGACCGCTCTGTGGATTGCCATTACCATCTGGGGCGGCTTTGTGCTGGTGTCACGCGTCTATAAACACATGGCGGTGCTGCGCGAAACGGAAGATAAACTGTATAACGATTACCAGACGGTGCTGGAAGGCCGCAAGGAGCTGACCCTGAACCGCGAGCGCGCCGAGTATATCTTCAATCACCTCTATATCCCGGACGCGCGCGAATATCGGCATCACATCATCCGCGCCGATACTTTCCACCTGAGCGCGGTGAACTGGTCAAATATCATGATGCTGGGTGCCATTGGCCTGGTATTCTGGATGGCGAACAGCCTGGGCTGGGCGGACACCAACGTGGCGGCAACCTACTCACTGACGCTGCTGTTTTTACGCACGCCGCTGCTCTCGGCGGTCGGCGCATTGCCCACCTTGCTGAGTGCGCAGGTGGCGTTTAACAAGCTCAAAAAATTCGACCTCGCGCCATTTAAGGCGGAATTCCCGCGCCCGCAAGCCTTCCCGGGCTGGCAGACGCTGGAGCTGCGCGACGTGACGTTTCGCTATCAGGACAACGCCTTCTCCGTGGGGCCGGTCAACCTGACGATTCACCGCGGCGAACTGCTGTTCCTCATCGGCGGTAACGGCAGCGGTAAATCCACGCTGGCGATGCTGCTCACCGGACTCTACCAGCCGCAGTCGGGCGAGATTTTGCTGGATGGTAAGGCGCTGAGTGCCGGGAAACCTGAGGACTACCGCAAGCTCTTTTCGGCGGTATTTACCGACGTCTGGCTGTTCGATCGGCTGCTCGGCCCTGAAGGGCAGCAGGCCAATCCTGTGCTGGTGGAAAAATGGCTGGCACAGCTGCAGATGTCGCACAAGCTGGAGCTTCAGGACGGTAAAATTCTCAACCTGAAGCTCTCTAAAGGGCAGAAGAAGCGCGTGGCGCTGCTGCTGGCGCTGGCGGAAGAGCGCGATATCATTCTGCTGGACGAATGGGCGGCGGATCAGGATCCCCACTTCCGCCGTGAGTTCTATCAGGTGCTGCTGCCGCTGATGCAGGAGATGGGCAAAACCATTTTCGCCATTAGCCACGACGATCACTACTTCATTCACGCCGACCGTTTGCTGGAGATGCGCGATGGCAAGCTGAGCGAGTTGACCGGTGACGAGCGTGAGGCGGCCTCGCGTGATGCGGTGGCGCGCACGGCCTGATGTCCTCACCTTAACCCTCTCCCACAGGGAGAGGGGATAGATCGTGGCCGTAATGCCGTTTTTTTCTCCATCCCGTCCCGTTGTTTATTCTTATTTACATATCCTCGCGCTATGCTTAACGCCAACTCATTTAATGGATTTATGATTGATGTCGGTATTAAAGAAAAACAGCGCCAGGCAGCGCGATCAGGAGCGTGCGCGACTCATCTGGCTTCTCACGACCGATAAAGCGGTCACTTCTACGTTATTAGGCAAACTGACCCTGGCTGAGCAATATGATGTCGGCACTTTAGCCGACGATATTGCTGAGGTAGGTGCGCTGGTTGCTCATTTACCCCCGCCGGATCTGGCGGATACGCTCGAAGCACTTCCCTCCGAAGAGCGTCACGCCCTGTGGCGTCTGGTGCAGGATCACGAGCGCGGGCAGGTACTGCTTGAAGCTTCGGAAAACGTCTGGGATGACCTGATCGACGAGATGAGCGACCGGGACATCCTCGATGCGCTGCAAACGCTGGATATCGACGAACAGATTTACCTTGTACAACACCTGCCGCGTAACCTGACCGGTCGCCTGCTGGCCTCCCTGCCTGCCGATGAGCGCGCGCGTGTCCGTCAGGTGATGCACTACGAGAAAAATAGCGTCGGCGCGATCATGGAGTTTGGCGTTATCACGGTGCGTCCGGACGTCACGCTCGGTACCGTGCAGCGCTACCTGCGTCGCCTGGGCAAGATGCCGGATAACACCGATAAACTGTTCGTTACCTCGCGGGATAAAACCCTGCTGGGCGAGCTGGAGCTGAAAACGATCCTGCTTAACAGCACCCAGCGGCGAGTCAGTGAGGTGATGGAAAACGAGCCGATGGTCTTCTCTCCGGAAGACGATGCTGAAAAAGCGGCACGTACCTTCGAACGTGACGACCTCGTGAGTGCGGCCGTCGTGGATTCCGTCGGCAAGCTGATGGGCCGTCTGACGGTTGATGAGATCGTTGACGTGGTCTACGAAGAGACCGATAACGACCTGCGCGCGCTCGGGGGGATCAGTGCCGAAGATGACGTCCACGCCTCCGTCGGTAAGGCGGTGAAAACGCGCTGGGCGTGGCTTGCCATTAATTTGTGTACCGCCTTTATCGCCTCCCGCGTAATCGATGGCTTTGAACACACCATTTCACAGCTGGTGGCCCTGGCGTCATTGATGCCGATTGTGGCCGGGATTGGCGGCAACACCGGAAACCAGACCATCACGATGATCGTCCGCGCGCTGGCGCTGGAAAATATTCAGCCCGGCAATTTCGCCTTTCTGATCTTCAGGGAGATGGGGGTGGCGCTGATCAACGGCCTGGTGTGGGGCGGCATTATGGGGGGCATCACCTGGTGGCTGTATGACGATATGGCCTTAGGCGGGGTGATGATGCTGGCGATGGTGCTGAATTTACTGGTGGCATCGATGATGGGGGTCATTATTCCACTGACCATGACCAAACTGGGGCGCGACCCCGCGGTGGGGTCGAGCGTGATGATCACTGCCATCACCGATACCGGTGGTTTCTTTATTTTTCTTGGGCTTGCAACGCTTTTTCTGCTTTAAGACGACGTTTAATGCGGGCGGGAAGCAGTGCCATGACGATAATCCCCCCCAGCACGCCAATCGCCAGGTTACCGGTTGATACCGTTGCGGCGACCGTCACCAGCATCACGACGGTTTCCGCAACCGGTGCATTTTTTACCGTTGCGGGCTGAATGCTGTGCCAGCTGAAGGTTTTGATGGCGACTATCGCCATAATGCCTGCCAGCACCGCCATCGGAATTTTAGCCATCACGTCGCTCAGCGCCGTCACCAGCACCAGTAAAACGATGCCAGCCGCTAACGTTGAAATACGGCTTCGGCCTTTCCCCATCTCCACGTTGACGATGGTTTGTCCAATCATCGCGCAGCCTGCGATCCCGCCATAGAGCCCGGCCAGGATATTGCCCACGCCCAACCCGATGCTTTCACGGCGTTTACTGGACGGTGTGACGGTCAGTTCATCCACCAGCTTCGCCGTCAGCAGTGACTCCAGCAGCCCGACGAACGCAATGCTTAACGCGCACGGCCAGATAATGCTTAACGTTTCTATGTTCAGGGGGACCAGCAGTTGCGTCAGTCCCGGTAACCCGCCACTCATCGAGCCTTCATCACCCACCGTCGGCAGAATTTGCCCGCTGGTAACGGTGAACACCGTGAGCACCACTATCGCAATCAGCGGGGAAGGGATGCTTTTGATATAGCGCGGCACCCACAGCACGATAAGCAGCGTGAGCACGAACAGGCCGACGATTAACGGGCTTCGGCTCCAGAAGTGCGGAACCTGAGCAAAGAAAATTAAGATGCCGAGGGCGTTAACAAACCCGGTCATCACCGACTGAGGGATAAAGCGCATCAGCCTTGCCATGCCCAGTGCGCCAAACAGTATTTGGATCACCCCCGCCATGAGAACCGCCGGAAGAATGTACTGCACGCCGTGCTGGTGCACCATCGGGCCAATAACCAGCGCCACGGAACCGGCCGCCGCCGTGACCATCGCCGGACGACCGCCCAGCACAGACAAAGCAAAACACAACACCACGGAGGCGATCAGGCTGACTTTGGGATCAACGCCTGCAACCACCGAAAATGAGATCACTTCAGGGACCAGGGCCAGGGCGGTAATGACGCCCGCCAGAGTTTCACGCATCAGAAGTTTTGGCGAGCTAAGGACCGTGGTGACGCGGTCTTCGCCGGGTACAGCAGAATGGGGTAAGGACATAACTTTTCGCAGATTAGGGCAGGCTTCCGTGCGCGCGATCACAAAACGCCACATACTAGCCAGTAAACCCACGATTTACCAGCCACATCGATAATTCCTTACAAACAACCCACCATTAAATTTCACAATTACAATAATTTCGTAACCTTTAAACAATATTTAAAAGTTGTTACCGTGCCTCCGCAGCTTTTTTCACCTGCAATTTCCACGCATCAAGCACTTTTACACTAAGGCATAAATTATGAAAAAAATGACTGCCATGCTCTTTTCTCTGGCCGTGGGGCTTAACACCGTCTCTATGGCGGCGAAAGCTGACACCCCTAAAGAGCAGGAAACGGACGTCCTTTTAATTGGTGGCGGTATCATGAGCGCCACGCTGGGAACCTATCTGCAAGAACTTCAGCCGGACTGGTCCATGACCATGGTCGAGCGCCTTGATGGCGTGGCGCAGGAAAGTTCGAACGGCTGGAACAACGCCGGTACCGGACATTCGGCACTCATGGAACTGAACTATACGCCGCAGAAAAAGGACGGTTCCATTAGTATCGAGAAGGCGGTAGAGATCAACGAAGCGTTTCAGATCTCACGCCAGTTCTGGTCTCACCAGGTCAACAGCGGCGTGATGCATGACCCGCACTCCTTCATTAACACCGTACCGCACATGAGCTTTGTGTGGGGCGAGCAGAACGTCAACTTCCTGCGCGCGCGTTACGCTGCGCTGCAGCAGAGCACGCTCTTCCGTGGGATGAAATACTCTGAAGACCACGCTCAGATCAAAGAGTGGGCGCCGCTGGTGATGGAAGGTCGTGACCCGAACCAGAAAGTGGCCGCGACCCGGACCGAAATTGGTACCGACGTTAACTATGGCGAAATTACCCGTCAGCTGGTGACGTCTCTGAAGAAGAAAGAGAACTTCAACCTGCAGCTCAGCACCGAAGTGCGTGGTTTTAAGCGCAACGCGGATAACAGCTGGAGCGTGACCGTTGCCGATCTGAAAAACAACGAAGCCGAGCACGTCATCAAGGCGAAGTTTGTCTTTATTGGTGCCGGTGGGGCGGCGCTGAAACTGCTGCAGGAGTCCGGTATTCCTGAAGCTGACGACTATGCGGGCTTCCCGGTTGGCGGTCAGTTCCTGGTATCCGAGAACCCGGAAGTGGTGAATCGTCATCTGGCAAAAGTGTACGGTCAGGCTTCCGTCGGTGCACCGCCGATGTCTGTTCCACACATCGACACCCGTATGCTTGACGGTAAGCGCGTGGTGCTGTTCGGACCGTTCGCGACCTTCTCCACCAAGTTCCTGAAAAATGGCTCCCTGTGGGATCTGCTCAGCGCCACGACCACCTCTAACGTCAAGCCGATGATGGACGTGGGTCTGGATAACTTCGATCTGGTGAAATATCTCATCAGCCAGGTGATGCTCTCTGACGAGGAACGCTTCGAGGCGCTGAAAGAGTACTATCCGCAGGCGAAGAAAGAAGACTGGCGTCTGTGGCAGGCGGGACAGCGCGTTCAGATCATCAAGCGTGACCCGAAAGAGGGCGGCGTGCTGCGTCTGGGTACGGAAGTGGTGAGCGATAAGGATGGCACGATTGCCGCGCTGCTGGGCGCGTCACCGGGTGCATCTACTGCTGCGCCAATCATGCTGCACCTGATGGAAAAAGTGTTTAAAGATAAAGTTGCCAGCCCGGAATGGCAGGCGAAGCTGAAAACGATTATTCCATCCTACGGTACGAAGCTGAACGGGAATGTCGACGCGACGGAGCAGGAGCTGGAATACACCAGCCGCGTATTGCAGTTGCAATATGTGAAGCCGCAGGCAGCGGATGCTGCGCCAAAGGCGGAACTGAAGCCTCAGGCTGAAAACAAACCGGTTGCGGATATCGCCCTGTAAGGTAAAAGCAAAACGGTAACATTCGTTACCGTTTTTAGTGTTGTAGGTCGGGTAAGGCGAAGCCGCCACCCGACTTAATTTCAACGTACTACCGCTTGTCCGACATTCTCATCCGCTTTCCATACGCGGTATTTCACTTCTACGTTTTCAGGCGTATACACCACGACAGGCAACTTGCTGTTATAGCGCAGCAGACTGTTATCACCCAGATATGCCGTTACAAATTTCTTCTCTTTCTTGCCGTCCGGGCACGCCATCATGGTGGAGACGGGGGAGGTCACTTTGTCGAAGACGTAGTAATCGTAGCCCCAACCTTCCAGCGTTTTGCTCTCCAGTTGGCCGCCCAGTCGGTGCTGGTTACAATCCACTTCCAGCGTTTTACCAATCAACAGCTCCACTTTGTAGTTCGCTTCGTCCTGCAGAACCGGTAGCTGAATCACCTGACGTTTCATCCCTTTGTCCGCTTTCGGATAGGGGGCAACTTTTTCCAGCGGCTGCTCTTTTTGGGTTTCGCTGGCGAAAGCGCCGGTGCTGATGCACGCGGCAATCAGGGCGATGGCAAATTTAGGTGCGTTTTTCATTGTCATTCCTTTATGTCAAAACGAGCCGAATCAGATTAGCATAACACTTATGAATGATTAGCGTCATTTACTTACATTTTCAATATAAGTGGTGTAATAAACCTGGCTTATACTATAAATCCAGTTTTTTGTGCTGAAATGGTATCTGGCGGCAGATCGTGTTATTTTGAACGCCACATAATGTTATTCATCTGTAAAGGGAAGAGAGATGGTTCGTGCAAAACTGAAAACACCTGAAGGCCGCAAGTTCCTCCTGGCGCTACTGGTTGTGTTTATGATTGCGGCCGCGTGCGTGGGGCGGGCGACCATTGTTGGCGTTATCGAACAGTACAACATTCCTCTCTCCGCCTGGACCACCAGCATGTATGTTCTGCAATCGGCGATGATCTTCGTTTACAGCCTTGTCTTCACCGTTCTGCTTGCCATCCCGCTGGGTATTTTCTTCCTGGGTGGACGTGAGAAGCACTAAGCGCCGACGTGCGATAAGGAAGCCATCCTGCGGGGTGGCTTTTTTATGCATAAAAAAAACCAGCCATAAGAGGCTGGTTTTCAATGTATTTTTGGTCGGCACGAGAGGATTTGAACCTCCGACCCCCGACACCCCATGACGGTGCGCTACCAGGCTGCGCTACGTGCCGACGCATAAAAAGATACTACTCGATTCCGTTTCGAATGCAAGAGAATCTGTCGCTAACTGGTTTATAATTAATCAGTTAGCGATAAAGCGCTTCTCATCCGTCAGGACCTGCAGCAACAGGCTCAGCTGCGGTTTCTGGTCCTTCAACCGTTCACCCTGCAGATTATACGTCTGGTAATTTCCGTTACTGTTCAGCACCAGCGTCAGCGTCGGTGTGGTCACCGCCAGCGTGTTACCGTCTGCTGATGTCACCCAATTATGGCGACGCGCGGCGCTGAAGAGATCCTGCCCCTGCGAATACTCGTTTGCTGGCGTACTGACGTGCAGCAGGCGTTGCATCAGGGTCGTCATAACATCTTTATGTTCAGTGAGCATATTGATGCGCTGCGCCGGCGTTCCCGGCCAGTGGATCACCAGCGGTACATGCAGGTTCGGGCGTGACCAGCTCATGCTCTTCGTTTCGTCGCCGAGCGGTACACCATGGCCTGCGGTCACAATCACGACAGTGTTATCGAGCTTGCCTGATTCGCGTAGCGCGTCAAGAACGCGGCCAATCTGCGCGTCAACATTGCTGGCCGCACGGCTGTATCGGCGGGCAAAGCCAGTCTGGTTGCTGTCGTCAAGCGTGGTGCCGTTAAAGGCCACCCACGAGAACCAGCGGTTATCTTCCTGGGCGTAGCGCTGCAGCCAGTTTATCCACTGGTTTGCGGTCTGGGTATCAGACTGGCTCTGCGCAGCAGGCAGCGAGAAATCAGACAACAGCGCCTGGCGGTAGAGTGGGCTGTTAAAGCCATCGGATGAGAACAACCCTAACTGATAGCCTTGCTGATTCAGTCCGGTAATTAGCGCCGCAGGAATGCGCGCAGCCAGAACGCCATCCATGTATCCGGCAGAAATGCCATAGAACAGGCCAAAGATGCCCGCATCGGTAGTGTTCCCGGAACTCATATGCTGGGTGAACGAGACGTTTTGACTCGCGAAATCGGCCAGCGCAGGCATCTGCTTCTCGTAACGGGAATAGTTCAGACCATCGACGGTAATCAGCAGGACGTTTTGTCCGCGGCCCATATCGCGATAGCGCAGTTCACTCAGCGGATACTGAACGCTGACCGCTTCCGGATTACCCTGTTCGACCAGACGACGCTGATACTCCTGGGCATCTAACAGGCCGTGTTTCTCAAGGAAGCGACGGGCCGTCATGGGGTACGAGAGCGGCAGGTTGGCACGCTGCATCGTAATGGGGCGATAGAAGTTCGCATCCGCCCAGATGTACATGATGTGCGAACTGATAAATGAGATGAAAAAGAGTGCGGCGACGGGCTTCGCGTAGTGGCGGCGTCGGGTCAGGCTGCGGAGCTTTTGCCAGCTCCAGGTGGCGAACAACATCTCAATCAGCAGGATCACCGGGACGCTGATAAACATCAGCTGCCAGTCACGGGCCGTTTCGTTCTGGTCAGGGTTGATCACCAGTTCCCAGACGATAGGGTTAAGATGCAGGTGGAAACGGGTGAAGACTTCACTGTCGATAAGCAGCAGCGTCATCCCTGCTGTGGCAAGGATTGCGGATAAGAACCGCATCAGACGCTGCGACATGACGATAAACGTCAGAGGAAACAGGATCAGCAGATAGGTGGCGAATACCAAAAAGCTAAAGTGACCGACAACGCTTATCCAGGAGTAGATACGCCCGGTTAGCGTGGTTGGCCAGTCTGCGACAAACAGATAACGACAGCCAATCACCGCCGCTAACAGAATGTTAAACAGGGCAAACCAGTGTCCCCAGCTGACCATCTGGGAGACTTTTTCACGGTAGCGCTGACGATTCGTCACCATAAACTGTTGTTCGTTTCCCTTAATGGGCCTTGTCGTTGCTGACGGATGACTGTAAAGCCTGGGCGAAAGATTTTGCGATCGCCTGACGCTGAGCCGGAGCAACGCTGGTGTTGATAAGGTTGGTGACCATATTTCCCAAAACCATCAGGGAGAGATCGGTCGGCGTTTTATGTTTTTCCAGTACGTTGACCAGCTCACTGAGCAGTTGTTCAACGTGTTCATCACTGTAGCGGGAATGTTGTGGCATAAATCAAAATCAGTTTGTTGATGAAAGGGCAACATATTACCGTAGCAACAGCTTTTTTTCCCCTTTTTTATCTGTTGTTGCACACATGTCCTGGTGGTGGTTGAATACCGCCCGGTCTAAAAGGAGAGTTTATCATGAGTCTGGAAATCAACCAGATTGCCTTGCACCAGCTTATCAAGCGTGATGAGCAAACCCTTGAAGTGGTGCTACGCGATTCGTTACTGGAACCCACGGCGACCGTTGTGGAAATGATGGCTGAGTTGCATCGCGTCTACAGCGCCAAAAATAAAGCCTATGGTCTGTTCAGCGAAGAGAGTGAACTGGCTGATAGCCTGCGCCTGCAGCGTCAGGGGGAAGAGGATTTCCTGGCGTTTAGCCGCGCGGCCACCGGGCGTCTGCGCGACGAGCTGGCAAAATATCCGTTCGCTGACGGCGGCATCGTCCTGTTCTGCCACTATCGCTACCTGGCGGTAGAGTATCTGCTGGTTACCGTGCTGAATAACTTAAGCAGCATGCGCGTGAATGAGCAGCTGGATATCAGCTCGACGCATTATCTGGATATCAACCATGCGGATATTGTGGCGCGGATTGATTTGACCGAGTGGGAAACCAACCCGGAATCGACCCGCTACCTGACCTTCCTGAAAGGGCGTGTGGGCCGCAAAGTGGCCGATTTCTTTATGGATTTCCTCGGCGCCAGCGAAGGACTTAACGCCAAAGCGCAGAACAAAGGGCTGTTGCAGGCGGTAGATGACTTTACGGCTGAGGCGCAGCTCGATAAATCTGAACGCCAGAACGTGCGTCAGCAGGTTTACAGCTACTGCAACGAACAGCTGCAGGCGGGGGAAGAGATTGAGCTGGAGTCGCTCTCAAAAGAGCTGGCGGGCGTCAGCGAAGTCAGCTTCCAGGCGTTCACCGCAGAGAAAGGCTATGAGCTTGAAGAGAGCTTCCCGGCGGATCGCAGTACGCTGCGTCAGTTAACCAAATTTGCCGGGAGCGGCGGTGGGTTAACCATCAACTTCGATGCCATGCTGCTGGGGGAACGTATCTTCTGGGATCCTGCCACCGATACGCTGACCATCAAAGGCACGCCGCCAAACCTGCGCGATCAGCTTCAGCGTCGCACCTCGGGCGGTAAATAATCGCCATAAAAAAACCCCGCCGAAGCGGGGTTTTTCTCGACAGGTTTGCGATTACGCGCGAACGAAGTCGATGTGAGTCAGTTTTGGCTTGAACGCGTGACGCTGAACAGCCTGAACTTTCACTTTTTCTTCTTTACCGCCAACAACGATGGTCAGAACTTCGCTGTAGAATTCAGCTTTGGTCTGCAGGTTCCATACTTTGTCGTGATCCAGTTCGATTGCAACTGGAGCAGCTTCGCCACCGTAAACGATAGCCGGGAACTTGTTAGCGGTACGCAGGCGGCGGCTCGCACCCTTACCCTGCACGTTACGTACTTCTGCTTCGATAGTGAACATTGATTTCTCTCTGTATTTAAAACCCTACTACAGGCGACCCAGCAGCAGGTGAGTGTTCTGCCCCACGGATGTGAAGCGGGCGGCATTTTATACTCAAACGCTGTCCACATCAATGAAAAGTCCTGCTAACCACGCAATTCATTTGCCCGACGATAGCGACCTTCATAGTCAAAGACCTTCTCACGTACCTGCCAGAACTGGCCTTTTTTGCGGGCGACAACAAAATCCGGATGGCGCAGCAGCGCCTGCTGATGCACGATATCCGCCACGGTGATCCAGCGCAGCGGCACGCCAGGCGTGCGGGTATGTGGGCGGATAAACAGTTGCTCAAATGCCGTGCGCTGGGCTGGCGTCTGTACCCGGAACCGCTCGCTGACGTCAGCGCCGTCCTCGTCGTAATAGGTAATTTTTAGCCACTCGCCTTTTTCATCCGCGCCCGGCTGTAAGGCCATGCCGGAACAGCGCAGCACCAGCGCATCTTTCAGCTTCAGCGCCGCTTTCAGCATGTCGTCCGGGTCGACCAGCACCGTGTCGCACTCACGGCAGCGGCGGGCGGCAATGTCATTTTCGGCGTTGCACTGTGGACAGTTTTTGAAACGAAAACGGAAATCGCACTGCTCGCGATGCCCGTCACCATCTTCAAACCAGCCCTGACAGCGGCGGCCAAAGTGTTCAATCAGCGTGCCGTCGGCGGTGGTTTTCCCCCAGAAGGTGTTGGCAAACCCGCAGGCTGGACAAAACACCTGTACCGGCACGTTGTCACTTTTGCCTTTTGGCGTGCCCACTTCGGGAGAGTAAAGATCGTGCGGGTTACCGGCGTAATCGAGGATCAGACAGTCAGTTTTGCCCGGTGCCAGGCGCAGACCACGACCGACAATCTGCTGATACAGGCTGACGGATTCCGTCGGGCGCAAAATCGCAATCAGGTCGACGTGCGGGGCGTCAAAACCGGTGGTTAGCACGGAAACATTCACCAGATAGCGGAACTGCTGGGCTTTAAACGCCTCAATCAACCTGTCACGCTCAGGGCCGGGCGTTTCGCCGGTAATTAACGCGGCATCGTCAGCGGGGAGCAGTCCGGTAATTTCTCGCGCGTGCTCGACTGTCGCGGCAAAGATCATCACCCCTTTGCGCGCCGCGGCAAACTCCTCAATCTGGCTGATGATATGCGGCGTTATGCGCTTTTGCTTATTCAACTCCTGGTTGAGATCCGCTTCGCTGAATAAGCCGTTGCTCTGCGCCTGTAACCGGCTGAAGTCGTACTGTACCACCGGCATATCCAGCCGCTCGGGCGGCGTCAGGTAGCCGTGTTTAATCATGTAGCGCAGCGGAAGTTCGTAGATACAGTCGCTGAACAGCGCTTTTTCATCGCCACGCACCATGCCGTGATAATGAAAGCGGTAAATCCAGCCTTTGCCCAGGCGAAACGGAGTTGCCGTCAGGCCCAGCAGGCGTAAGTGAGGGTTCACCTCTTTCAGGTGCGTGAGGATTTGCTGATACTGGCTGTCGTCGTCATCGCTGATGCGGTGACACTCGTCGACAATCAGCAGCGAAAATTCGCTGCGAAACAGATCCAGGTTGCGGGCGACCGACTGCACGCTGCCAAAGACAACCTTACCGTGGCTCTCTTTACGCTTGAGCCCGGCGGCGAAAATATCGGCCTCCAGCCCCAGCGCGCAATACTTGGCGTGGTTCTGCGCGACCAGCTCTTTGACGTGCGCCAGCACCAGCACGCGGCCACGCGCCAGGCGGGCCAGCTCGGCAATGACCAGGCTTTTGCCTGCGCCGGTCGGGAGGACAATCGCCGCCGGTTCCCGGTGTTTGCGAAACCAGGCGAGGGTAGCGTCAACGGCTTCCTGCTGATAGGGACGAAGTGTAAAAGTCATGGTGTCTCAGTTTCGTTAATCCGCATATAGTATGCCACGAAACTTTTTCCCTTGAGTGGCGCAACCAGACCATTATACTGAACCGTTCCTGACTGCTTCTTTTTCGGACGCACGGTCCGACTTCCAGCACCATTAAGGCTAAAAAGATTTCATGCGACTTGATAAGTTTATCGCTCAGCAACTCGGCGTAAGCCGCGCTATTGCCGGGCGCGAAATTCGCGCCAGCCGCGTTACCGTGGATGGCGACATTGTGAGAGACAGCGCTTTCAAACTTCAACCTGAGCATCAGGTTGAATACGACGGCAATCCGCTGACCCAGCAGAACGGCCCGCGCTACTTCATGCTCCACAAGCCGGAAGGCTACGTCTGCTCAACGGACGATCCCGATCACCCGACGGTACTCTATTTCCTCGACGAACCGGTGGCGCATAAGCTGCATGCCGCGGGCCGCCTCGACATCGACACCACCGGGCTGGTGCTGATGACCGACGACGGGCAGTGGTCACACCGTATTACTTCCCCACGCCACCACTGCGAGAAAACCTATCTGGTCACGCTGGAGTCGCCGGTTGCGGATGACACGGCAGAGCAATTCGCGAAAGGCGTTCAGCTGCATAATGAAAAAGACCTGACTAAACCGGCGGTGCTGGACGTGATCACGCCGACGGAAGTCCGTCTGACCATCAGCGAAGGGCGCTACCATCAGGTTAAACGCATGTTTGCCGCAGTGGGTAACCGCGTTGTCGGTCTGCATCGCGAACGTATTGGCGCAATCGCGCTCGATCCCGACCTGGCGCCTGGCGAATATCGCCCGCTGACGGAAGAAGAGATCGCCAGCGTCGGTCTGCCTTCGCACTAATTTCAGGAGATTTCTGTGACCACCAGGCCACACTCGTCGTTCAAAATTGTCTTCATTCTTGGCCTGCTGGCCATGTTGATGCCGCTGTCTATAGATATGTATCTGCCCGCGCTGCCGGTCATTTCCGCGCAGTTTGGCGTACCGGCTGGCAGCGCACAGATGACGCTCAGCACCTATATTCTCGGCTTTGCTCTCGGCCAGTTATTGTACGGCCCGATGGCCGACAGCCTGGGGCGCAAACCGGTTATTCTGGGCGGAACGCTGGTCTTTGCCGGGGCGGCGGTGGCCTGCGCGCTGGCGCAAACCATCGATCATCTGATTTTCATGCGATTTTTGCACGGTCTGGCCGCTGCTGCAGCGAGTGTGGTGATCAACGCCCTGATGCGTGATATCTACCCGAAAGAAGAGTTCTCCCGCATGATGTCGTTTGTCATGCTGGTGACGACGATTGCGCCGCTGGTGGCTCCGATGGCCGGTGGGGCGGTTCTGGTGTGGTTTAGCTGGCATGCGATTTTTTGGATCCTGGCGCTGGCTGCACTGCTGGCCTCTGCAATGATTTTCTTCTTTATTGATGAAACGCTTCCTGCCGAGCACCGCCAGAAATTCCACATTCGCACCACAATAGGTAACTTTGCCTCGCTGTTTCGCCACAAGCGCGTGCTGAGCTATATGCTGGCAAGCGGGTTCAGCTTCGCCGGGATGTTCTCCTTCCTGAGCGCCGGGCCGTTTGTTTATATCGAGCTGAACCATGTTTCTCCGCAGCACTTTGGTTATTACTTTGCGCTCAATATCGTCTTCCTGTTTGTACTGACTATTATTAACAGCCGCTTTGTCCGGCGGGTCGGCGCGCTGAACATGTTCCGCGCCGGGCTGTGGATCCAGTTTGTGATGGCTGTCTGGCTGGTGGTCAGTGCATTCCTGGGCGTGGGCTTCTGGGCGCTGGTGATTGGCGTGGCGGCCTTTGTGGGCTGCGTGTCGATGATATCCTCAAATGCGATGGCGGTGATCCTCGATGAATTCCCGCATATGGCGGGAACCGCATCGTCACTGGCGGGGACGTTCCGCTTCGGAATTGGCGCTATCGTCGGGGCATTACTGTCTATGGCGACCTTCACCACGGCCTGGCCTATGCTATGGGCGATGGCGTTTTGCGCAACCAGCTCCGTCCTCTTCTGTCTTTATGCCAGCCGGCCACGAAAAGTGGCTCATTGATGAGCAGATAAGGCCCGACAGGGCCTTTTTTGTTGATACATATCAACCAAACCCGCGTTCGTTTATCCCGTGTTTGTTTATTTTATGTAAAATCTATTTATGTAAAAAGTCACATCATTGTATTCAAAAAGGTTGAGTTAGATCGCAGAAACGGGTACATATAGCGCCGACGCGAACCTCTATACCGATAAAAAAGCGCTGAATAGTGCAGGTTAGCGATGATGTGTTACTATAAATGTAAATAAATTGTGAAGTAAATTTTGCTTCCGGGGAACGAACGTGAATACATTACAACTCTCCATTGTCCATCGCTTGCCCCAGAGCTATCGCTGGTCGGCGGGTTTTGCAGGTTCGAAAGTTGAACCGATTCCGCAAAACGGCGCGGGCAGTGACAATTGCCTCGTGGCGCTCAAACTGTTGAGCCCAAGCGACGAAAATGCGTGGCGGGTGATGGAGCGTCTCAGTCAGGCCCTGACGGATATCGAAGTGGACAGCTCCGTACTGGAGTGCGAAGGCGAGCCGTGCCTGTTTGTTAAAAGCCAGGATGAATTTGCCGCCACCTGCCGTCTGAAAAACTTTGGTGTTGCGATTGCTGAGCCTTTTTCCGGCCAGTACCCGTTCTGAGCGCTAGTCTGCTGCCAGCAGCTGGCGCGTGTAGCTCTGCGTTGGCGCAGTAAATACGGGCTGGCATTCCCCCTGTTCGACCACCTCACCCTGTCGCAAAACAATCACCTGATGGCATAGCGCCCGCACCACCTGCAGATCGTGGCTGATGAAGATATAGGCCAGCCGATGCTTTTCCTGTAGCCCTTTCAGCAATGCCAGAATCTGCGCCTGGACAGTTCTGTCCAGAGAGGAGGTGGGTTCATCCAGAATAATCAGCTCCGGTTTCAGGATCAGCGCACGGGCGATGGCGATACGCTGGCGCTGCCCGCCGGAAAATTCCGCCGGATAACGGTGACGGGTATCGGGATCTAAGCCCACTTCGGCCATCGCCTGGATGACCTCCTGCTCACGCTGCTGCGCGTTCAGGCCGGGCTGGTGAACGCGCAAACCCTCTTCGACAATCTGCAACACGCTGAGGCGCGGGTTAAGCGAGGAGTTGGGATCCTGAAACACCACCTGCATACGCGGGCGCACCGGCAGCATCTGGCGGCGGTTCCAGCGATGCAGCGGCATGTCGTCAAAAAGGATCTCGCCCTGAGAGGCAATTAAGCGCAGCAGTGCCAGACCGGTGGTGCTTTTACCCGAACCGGATTCGCCCACCAGCCCCAGGGATTCACCGGGACGCAGCGAGAAGCGGATATTTTTCAGGACCGGGTTTGGGTCGACGATACGCCGCAGAATGCCTTTGCGGATCGGGAAGGAGACGGACAAATCCTCAACGCGCAGCAGCGGAGTGCTGTCCGCCGTGAGCGGAACCGGGTCGCCGGAAGGTTCGCTGTTGAGCAGACGCTGCGTATAAGGGTGCTGTGGCGCGTTCAGCAGCGTGGATGCGCTATTCTGTTCAACGCATCGGCCGTTTTGCATGACCGCGACGCTGTCCGCCAGCTTTTTCACAATACTCAGGTTGTGCGTGATAAACAGCAGGCTCATGTTCAGCTCGTCGCGCAGCTCCCGCAGCAGCGTCAATATTTGCGCCTGCACCGTCACGTCCAGCGCCGTCGTCGGCTCGTCGGCAATTAACAGTTCGGGCCGGGTGAGCAGAGCCATGGCAATCATCACTCGCTGGCGTTCACCGCCGGAGAGCTGATGCGGAAAATCATTCAGCCGTTTGGCCGCATTGCGTATGCCCGTCCGTTCAAGACAATCCAGTATTTCCCCCCGCGCAGCCTCTTTGCGCATGCCCCGGTGCAGAGACAAGACTTCATAGAGCTGTTTCTCCAGGGTATGCAGGGGGTTGAGAGAGACCATGGGCTCCTGGAAGATCATGGCAATTTTATTGCCGCGAATACCGCGCAGGGTATGTTCGTCGGCATGAAGCAGTGAACTGCCGTGAAAAAGAATATCCCCCTGCGCATAGCTCGCCGGTGGTGAAGGCAGCAGCCGCAGGATAGAGAGCGCTGAAACACTCTTACCTGAACCGGATTCCCCCACCAGGGCCAGCGTTTCACCTCGCTGGATCTGCAGCGACAAATCGGTGACCACGGTGCGCGTCTCACCCTGTTTCGAGAAAGCAATCGACAGGTTATCAATACTGAGAAGAGGCTGGGTCATCTTATACCGCCTTATTGGGGTCAAAGGCATCGCGCACGGCTTCGCCAATAAAAATCAGTAGCGAAAGCAGCACGGCCACGGAAAGAAAGGCGGTGATGCCTAACCACGGTGCCTGAAGGTTATTCTTGCCCTGCAGCAGCAGTTCGCCGAGCGACGGTGAGCCCAACGGCAGGCCAAAGCCCAGAAAATCCAGCGAGGTGAGGGTGGTAATGGAGCTGCACAGAATAAACGGCAGGAAGGTGAGCGTGGCCACGACGGCATTAGGCAGCATATGGCGGAAGATGATCCCCCGGTCGCTCACCCCAAGCGCCTGCGCGGCGCGAATATAGTCGAAATTACGGGTGCGCAGGAACTCCGCCCGCACGACACCCACCAGCGCCATCCAGCCGAACAGAACGGTGATGCCGAGCAGCCACCAGAAGTTCGGCTGTACCACGCTGGACAGCAGGATGATCAAAAATAGCGTTGGCATACCGGACCAGACTTCGATGATACGCTGGCCCCACAGGTCGATTTTCCCGCCGTAGTAGCCCTGAACGGCACCCGCCACCACGCCCATCACGCTGGAGAAGAGTGTCAGCATCAGCCCAAAGAGAATTGAAATCCGTGTGCCATAGAGGATGCGTGCCAGCACATCACCACCGTTAGCGTCCGTCCCCAGCCAGTTTTGCGTCGAGGGTGGGGAAGGGAAGGGGGTCGTGGTGGCAAAGTTTATGCTGTTCGCACCAAAACGCACCGGCGCCCAGAGGGCCCAGCCGTGCTGCTCAATCTGCTGGCGCAGCCACGGATCCTGATACTCCGCCGGTGTTGCAAACGGGCCACCAAAGTCGCTTTCACTGTAGTTAGCCAGCACCGGCACATACCAGCGGTCGTTAAAATGCACCAGCAGCGGTTTGTCGTTGGCGATAAGCTCCGAACACATGCTCAGGACAAACAGGACGGCAAAAATCCACAGCGACCAGTAGCCGCGACGGTTGTGGCGAAAACGGGCCCAGCGGGCCTGGTTGACGGGGCTTAAACGCGGCATCAGCGGCCCTCAAAATCAATTCGGGGATCGACCAGCGTATAGCTGATATCGCTGACGATATTCAGCAGCAGGCCAATCAGGGTGAAAATATAGAGTGTGCCAAACATCACCGGATAATCACGCGACACGGTGGCCTCATAGCCCAGCAGCCCCAGACCGTTGAGCGAGAACATCACCTCTATCAACAGTGAGCCGGTAAAAAACATACTGATGAACGTGGCGGGAAATCCGGCAATCACCAGCAGCATGGCGTTGCGGAAGACGTGTTTCCACATAATCTGCTTCTCGCTGACCCCTTTGGCGCGGGCCGTGACAACATACTGCTTGCGGATTTCATCGAGAAACGCGTTTTTGGTCAGCATGGTCAGAGCGGCAAACCCACCGATCACCGTTGCCAGAACCGGCAGCGTGATATGCCAGAGATAGTCGGTGATTTTCTGATACCACGGCAGCGTGCTGAAATCGGCGGAGACTAAACCTCGTAGCGGGAAGATGTCGAAATAGCTGCCCCCGGCAAAGAAGACGATCAGCAGGACGGCAAACAGGAACGCCGGGATGGCATAGCCGATGATGATGAAGGTGCTGCTCCAGATATCGAAGCGGCTGCCGTTGTAAACCGCTTTACGGATCCCGAGCGGGATAGAGACCAGGTAGATAATCAGCGTTCCCCACAGCCCCAGCGTGACCGAAACCGGCAGGCTTTGCTTGATCAACGTTAACACTGACGCACTGCGAAACAGGCTATCGCCAAAATCAAAGCGGATATAATCCCAGAGCATCTTGAAATAGCGTTCGTGAATGGGCTTATCGAAGCCGTAGCGGTGGGTGATCTCGGCGATCACCTCAGGATCAAGCCCGCGCCCGCCGCGATAGTGGCTTTCACTGATATTCCCCACGCCGGTACGCGCATGGCTCGCGCCCATGCCTTCGCCGCCGCCGCCGGGCATGCCGCCGTTGTTACCAAACTCAATAGCAGCAATCGCCTGATCGACCGGGCCGCCGGGGGCGATTTGCACGATAAAAAAGTTAATGGTGATGATGGCCCACAGCGTGGGAATGACCAGCAGCAGACGGCGAATCAGATAGGCACCCATGATGATTCCTTATCGCCGCTCAGCGGGCAGTCTGGCGGCTTTATTGACGTCATACCACCAGGTGTCAAAGCCCAGCGAGTAGACAGGGCGCACGGCAGGTACGGAGAATTTATCCCAGCGTGCCAGACGGTCTTCGCCCATATACCACATGGGCAGCATGTAGTAGTTCCAGGTTAAGACCCTGTCGAGGGCACGGCCGAGCGGCAGGAGTTTTGCTTTATCGCCCTGCGCCTCCACAATTTTCGCAATCAGCGCATCAATCGCCGGGCTTTTTACGCCTGGCGCATTGTATGAGGAGTCAATGTAGCTGGAAGCCCAGGAAATTTGCAGGTCCGAGCTCGGCCACGGCTGAGCCGGCCACAGACGCTGCATCATGTCGTAATCACGGTTGCGCATGCGGTTGGTGATCTGCGCGTTATCGACCTGGCGAATGTTCATGGTAATCCCCAGTCGCTCCAGGTTGTGCTTAAACGGCAGTACCCACTGATCGTTGCCCCCGGATGAGAGCAGCAGCTCAAAGCTGAGAGGCTTACCCGTTTTGGCATCCACGCGCTTTTGATTTTTAAGGTGCCAGCCCGCCTCATCCAGCAGCTTGCTGGCCTTAAGCAGGTTGTCGCGGTCGTAGCCGTCACCGTTTGAGGCCGGGGGCTGAAAGACCGTGGTAAACACCTCCGGCGGCACTTCCGCCTTCAGCGGGGCCAGCAGAACCAGTTCGTCGGCTTTCGGATAATCACGCGCGGCATATTCCGTATTCTGGAAATAGCTGTTCGCACGGCTGTAAGCCCCGTAAAACAGCGCTTTGTTCATCCATTCAAAATCAAAGGCCAGGGAAATCGCTTCCCGAACGCGGCGGTCAGCGAATACCGGACGCTGAATATTAAACGCCAGCCAGCGCGTGTCCTGGGCGGATTCGTTTTTCTGCTCGTCTTTAACGATATAGCCTTTCGCGAAATTCTTGCCGATATAACGGGTCGCCCAGTTTTTCGCGCTGCTCTCCACGCGTAAATCGAAGGCGCCCGCTTTGAACGCTTCAAATGCGACATTATCGTCAAGGTAGTAATCATAGCGAAGGGTATCGAAATTCCAGCGCCCACGGTTTACCGGCAGGTTTGCCGCCCAGTAATCTTTCACCCGGGAATAGACCACGTACTGCCCCATGCGCCAGTCGGTGATGCGGTAGGGGCCGCCGGCCAGCGGCGGCGTGGAGAGCGGGTCGCTGAGCTTATGCTTTTTCCAGAACGATTCAGGCATAACCGGCAGCGAAAACAGGCTGAGCATATTCTCTTTATTCGGCTCGCTCAGCTCAATGCGCACGGTCAGGGGGGCAATGGCGCGCACCGTTGCGCCTTTATACACAATGCGGAACTGGGGTACGCCTTCGGTCATAAATTTATGAAACGTAAAGGCCACATCGCTGGCCTTAACCGGCGTGCCATCGTGAAAACGGGCCCGGGGGTTGAGCGAAATTTCGGCCCAGGCGAAGTTATCCGCATAGCGGACATTATCAGCAATCAGCGGATAGTAGCTGCCGGGTTCATCATCGGAGGTCACAAAAAGCGTATCGTAAAGGGATTCCGTTCGCGCCGCCGCGACGCCACGCAGGGCGAAGCGGTTAAAGTTGTCAAATGTTCCCGTGGCGGAGAGCGTGACCTTTCCGCCTTTGGGGGCGGCAGGATTGACGTAATCGAAGTGCGTAAAATTGACCGCGTACTTTGGCTCGCCAATCACGGCGAACGCGATGTTTTCTTTGATGGTTTGCGCCTGGCTCGACAGGCTTGCTAATACCAACAAAAGCAACATGAAGCGCATAAACATCTCGCGGCGACTCCCTTTTTTACAGACCGGCTCAGTTAAGCTGAATAATAAGTGACGTCACAGGCAATGTGAAATTATTCGGCCTGAGACGACACCTTATTTTGCCAGGTGCGGAATTGTTCCAGCGGCATAGGACGGCTAATCCAGTATCCCTGCAGGAAGTGGACGCCATGCTCACGCAGCCAGGCTGCCTGTTCCGGCGTTTCCACCCCTTCCGCAACGGTTAACATATTCAGCTTTCTTGCCAGCGTCAGCACAGCATCCAGCACCGGAGAGGTGACGGTTTCGGTGCCAATTGCGTTGACAAACCCACGGTCGATTTTCAGGTAGTCCATGGTGAAATGTTCAAGATAGATCAGCGCACTGTGGCCGGTACCGAAATCATCAATGGCGATTTCGAATCCTTCGTTATGTAGCCATTCGAAGAGGCTGCTGGCTTCCCGATGGTTAAGCATGTCGCGCTCGGTGATCTCCAGCACGATCTGGAAGTAATCTGGCGGCAGTAAGCTTTTGAAGGTGCGCATATCATCTTTGAAGCTTTCCGCATGCAGATGCCCCGGCGCGATATTGATCCCCAGTTTTGCGCCCGGCGGCAGCACGGTTTGTAACACCGGCGCATCGCGAATGATGAGGTCAAACAGATGCAGCGTCAGCGGGACAATCAGCTTTTGCGCTTCGGCAAAATTGATAAAGGCGTCCGGTGGGATCTCACCCATGGTCGGGTGTTTCCAGCGCATCAGCACTTCAACGCCCCGCATCTGCAGTGCATCCGTATCCACCACTGGCTGATAAACCACATAAAACTGACCGCGCTTGATGGCGCTCAGAATTTCTTTGCCCGGGTTGAGACGCAGGGTGAGGATGTAGAAGTTAAGCGACCCTGCCGCAATCCCGCATAACAGTCCGAAGAACAGGGCGAAGAGGATCTCGTCGCTCGTCCACTCCCTGGCGTACAGTTTGATGGTCAGAGGGACCTCTGTGAGCGTCGCGGTGCGCGCAGGCGTTTGATGTAAATCACGCGCCCTGACGAGGGTGCTTGAGGAGGTGGATAGTGCATTGTCGCCGATGATAATCGCGATGCCGGCAAACTCTTCCTGGCGCGCGGTATAAAGCAGGTACGGCGTCAGGTTGAGATTCACCGAGGTGAATACGCCGCCGTCCTTCACTAACGGATTACGATACCAGATGGCAATGGCGGGTCTGTTGGGCAGCATGGGCGTGCCGGGCAGCAGTGCGATATCAATCTGCTTGTTGATGTGCAGTTCGGGTATCAGCTCCTCCATCGGCGTATTCATCGGCCCTGTGGCTGACGAGCAGAACGCCATTTTGTTTCTGACCAGCAGAAAGGCGCGCACGTTGATGCTGAAGGCCGCGCGCGAGGTAAGCTCCGCGTTAACGTCCTGGCAATTATTCAGCGTGAGCGGCTGGAGTACGTCGATCGAGGTTTTCAGCTCCTCGAAATAGTTCTCCATGTAGATGCTCACATCCTTAATTAGCGTATCGAATCGGATTTCCCGCTTATGGTAGCTCCAGAAAAATTGCAATGAGCCCAGTAGGATAGCCGCGATCAGGCCGGTAATAATGCTGAAGAACAGTATCTTGCGATGACTGGCGAAGTAGCGGGTGAGCATAAACGTCGTGATTCCTGAATTGCCGCTGATTATATTCAGTGTAACGGGCAAAAAAAAGCACCGCCTAAGCAGTGCTTTTTTTTATTATATCGCCAGCCAAGGGATAACCAGCGATACAATCATGATATTAACTGCGTGTCAGTACGCGGCGCGCTTCGTTGTAGCGCTTCTTCCAGTACGGTTCGTTCATGCTGGAGATGGTGACGCCGCTGCTGGTGGAGGCATGTACAAACTGGTCATTACCAATGTAGATGCCAACGTGTCGACCTGTTGAACCAGCACGGAACAGAACTAAGTCACCGGTGCGCAGCTTGGTGCGGGAAATTGACTTGCCCATCTCCTGCTGTTCGTAGGTCGAACGCGGAAGATCTAATCCAAATTGCTCACGGAACGTACGTTGTACAAAACTGGAACAGTCAATACCTTTTTTAGTATTGCCGCCAAGACGATAACGCACGCCTTTCCAGTCAGCATACTGGTCCATAATACGGGACTTCACGTCCAGATTACGTACCATATTTTCAAATTCATCCTGAGAAGCTTGCAGTGAAGAGGAATCTTCCGTTCCCACAACACGCGTCTCAGGATGCATATTCTTTGCGGTGTTCGATGTACTACATGCAGATAACAGTACCGCGACTGCTATCGCCGGGATCCCCCGTAAGATATATCTCAGAAACGGTTGAGATTTGACCATTTTGTTTATTTTCCCTTGAAGTCCTTAACGACAAATATCGTTATAAAAATGCCAAACGTGACGAGACTAATTATCTGTACACAATGAGACAATTGTTTCTGATGACATTTGTGGCACAGCGCACAAAATTATTCACCATCGAAATAATTATCCCTATGGGGCAAAACGAGTTCGAGATTAACCGATTGCCTGGGGTATTGCGAGTAAAAAAACCGTTTTTTTTATAAGAAATTGTGATACAGAAAGTAAAAATGGGCAATTGCTCAAAATAGCGGCAGATCCGCAGCGTTATCGCGCAATTGCTTCATTTTTATCATGAATACGATGACGAGAATATGACAGCGTGAAAGGATCGGGGGACGTGATCTATCAGGGATCGCAATGATCCCTGACGGTTAACGTTAAAAAACGGTAGTTATTTGTTTAATACTTGTTGCTTTCTGCGCGGGAGATAGCGATCAAAAACGGCAATCAGGCGATCGCTCAAGGGGGTCATCAGCACCCACGGCAGACCAATCAGCACTGCTGAAAGAGAACCCACGACAATATCTGTCAGCCAGTGAGCGCCAATCATCACGCGCGGGAAGGCAAATATCACCACAATAAGCAGGGCAATAGTGAATGCCTTCTTGCCGAAATAGCGCAGCATGAAACCCGAAAAAATAAGCAGCATCATGCCGTGATCGCCCGGAAAACTGTCTTTCGACGCATCTTTCGTTGGAATATGCAGCAATTCGCTGACGCGGTAAATATTCGGGAAAGAGAGCGACGGGCTGGCGCGTTTTACCGGCATCAGATGTTGCGCCAGCTGATTAATAACCACCGCAGCCAGAAGCATCACCAGACCGATGATCAGGATACGGCGACGCCCTGTGCCATCCTCTTTGAGCCAGAAAGAGAGCATCAGACCGCCCATCGCCAGCAAGGAAATGCCGTCGAAGGCGCGGTTGTTGGTGATTGCCACCAGCCACAGGAACGCATCGCTCTTCACCAGCGCCTGGTTGAAGAAATGAAACAGGCCTGAATCCAGCGGGAACCAGAAACCGTGATTCGCCGGGATATACCAGGAGAAAAAGAGCGCCAGACCGGCGACATTAAGCAGTAATATCAGGGGAAATCGAGTTGTCATAACGTTCAGCATAGAGTGAAAACTGGGGCAACGTTAGCCGCCTGAACTTAAACGAAGTTTCAACAGGCTGGACTGCAGGGCATTCCAGTCGGCGTTAACCGCACTAATTAACTCTATTCGGCTATCCGGCGGCGCGACGTTTTGCGTTTCGATAAAGAAATCCTCGCCCTGGCGGTTGATCCGCACCAGCCCGTCTGGCGTGCGCATAATGCCTTTTACGCGATCAACCGGCGCAAGTCTGGCCCACTCAAGGGTGCCTATGGTGTCGAAAACCGTATCGGCATCGAAAATCCATCCGCAGGCCTGATATCCCTGGCCGCTATTCAGATTACGCCGCCAGCGCTGGTGCTCTGGCAGGCTAAGCGCCGCCAGTCCCTGTTTAACGGGATGGTGATGAGCATGCTCTGCGCTGGCCGGGAGTTCCGCCAGATTCTGGCGAGGCAGGTCGAGCAGGGCGCTATCGATTTTTCCCTGGGTGGTCTGCACGCGGGTACGATTGCCGCCGAAATGTTGCCACCACGCCTCCAGCGCGGCCTGGCTTTCCGCCGTGGCGCGATCTTCTTTATTAGCGACAATAACGTCCGCCGAGGCGAGCTGATCGCGGAAGTTCTCATTGGCCACCGATTTTTCATCAAGCAACAGACGCGGGTCGAGCAGGCACAGGGTGGCGCGCAGATCGATCCACGGCTCGTAGACCGGTGCGGTCAGCAAATCGAGGATCTGCTTCGGATGGCCCAGACCGGTAGGCTCAATCAGCAGGCGGTCCGGTTTACCCTGACGCAGCAGCGTATTGAGCCCGACCTGCATCGGCAGGCCATTGACGCAGCACATGCACCCGCCGGGGATCTCTTTAATCATTGCGCCACTCTCTGACAGCAGCGCACCATCAATGCCCACTTCGCCAAATTCATTGACCAGTACGGCCCATTTCTCTGCAGGATTTTTATTCGCCAGCAGATGGAGAATTGAGGTGGTTTTACCGCTGCCGAGAAAACCGGTGATGAGGTTCGTTTTGGTCACATGCACTCCAGACGAGAATTGTGATGCTATAACACTATTCTCTTATCCTGGCGAAAAACGTACCCAATGAGAAGGGGAAGGGCGAACGGAGGCGACGTCCGTTCGCGTTAAGCGCAATAATCGTTAAATATTTAACGTTTCTATAACAGCCTGACGGGCGCCGTGGCGGGTGATGCGCGCGTATGCCTCGCTCACCGCCTCAATAAATACGCCATTCTGGGGGAGATCGTGGCCAAAGACCTCGCTCAGCCCCAGCAGCGCGTTAACGCGGTCAGCGTCGTGGCTGGCCCCGACAATCGCGCGAATTTTATCGCTGAGGGGATCGCGAACATCAATCGCATTGCCGCGTTCGTCGGTACCGCTGACGTACCGTATCCAGCCGGCAACGCCCAGTGCCAGAAGAGGCCAGTCGGTATTTCGCTCAAGGTGGATGCGGATGCCATCCAGCATCCGTTGCGGCAGTTTCTGGCTACCGTCCATCGCAATCTGCCAGGTCCGGTGTTGCAGCGCCGGGTTGGCGAAGCGCGCAATCAGGCTGTCGGCATAGGCGGTCAGGTCCACATCCTTTATACGCAGCGTAGGCGCCTGCTCCTCCAGCATTAACCGCCGGGCGGCTTCACGGAAGGCGGCATCCTCCATACATTCATTAATATGCGCGTACCCGGCGAGGTATCCCAGATACGCCAGGAAAGAGTGGCTGCCGTTGAGCATGCGTAATTTCATCTGTTCCCACGGCAGAACGTCCTGCACCATCTGGACACCTGCCACTTCCCACTCCGGACGCCCGGCAACAAAATTATCTTCCACCACCCACTGAATAAACGGCTCGCAGCTGATGGCACACGGATCGTCG
Organism: Enterobacter cloacae complex sp. IR5458; assembly: GCF_049238025.1. NCBI lineage: Bacteria > Pseudomonadati > Pseudomonadota > Gammaproteobacteria > Enterobacterales > Enterobacteriaceae > Enterobacter > Enterobacter cloacae complex sp. IR5458. The sequence continues at coordinate 84,885 of NZ_JBMKIF010000006.1, read as the reverse complement.
ACGCCGAGCGCATCGGCGATTTCTGCAAGCGAGGCCTCCGTCGCCGCGGGAACAATTCTGTCGACCATCGTGCCCGGAAAACTCACGTGGCCTTCGATCCACTCCGCCAGCGCCGGGGAACGTTTCTGCGCTATGCCAAGCACGGCATTTTTCACCACGTGGCCATTGTCGGGAATATTGTCACAGGAAAGCACGGTAAACGCTGGCAAACCTCGCTCGCGGCGGCGATGTAGCGCCTCGACCAGGATCCCAGGCGCAGAATGCGGTTCGGCGGGGTTGTCCAGGTCGTGCTGGATCCGCGCGTTTTGTCGATCCAGCTTACCGGTCGCGGGATCGATGCAGTAGCCTTTCTCGGTGATGGTGAGCGATACAATCGCCACCTGGGGCTCACAAAATTTCTCAATAATGGCGGACAGGGAGTCAAGCTTTGCATTCAGACATTCATGAACGGCGCCGACAATGATTGGCTGATTTCCTTCAGCACCTTTCTCCAGCACGGTAAACAGATGATCCTGCGCGCGCAGCTGGCCCATCAGCACATCACCGCTAAAGAGGCTAATCTCACAAATCCCCCAGTCGCCGCCTTTTTCATTCAGCACCCGGTTTGTTAACAGCGCCTGGTGCGCGCGGTGAAATGCGCCAAAGCCAAAATGGACGATCCGGGAGCGTAATTGCTTGCGATCGTAGCGAGGTTGCTGAACATGGGCAGGAAGCGAGGTGGAGGCAATTGTCTTCATGAAATACACACCTGATTAACCATTAATTAACAATGCCAGTGTAAAGTTATATGACAGCAAATAAAATTGGTGAGCCGTAAATATCCCCGTTCTGTGAGTTAGATCAATCAACGTGTGGCGGTATGTTGACCCTGTACGCTAAACATGTATGGTAGTCGTCATTGCGGTAACACATATTGGTATAACAACTTTAGAGGGTGAGGCAATGGAACAAACCTGGCGTTGGTACGGGCCGAACGATCCGGTTTCTCTTGATGATGTGCGTCAGGCTGGCGCAACGGGTGTCGTGACGGCGCTGCATCACATTCCTAACGGCCAGGTCTGGCCGGTTGAGGAAATTCAACAGCGCCAGGCGCTGCTGGCGGAGAAGGGATTAACCTGGTCTGTCGTGGAGAGCATTCCGGTCCACGAAGATATCAAAACCCATTCCGGGGATTACCAGACCTGGATTGCGAACTACCAGCAGAGCATTCGCAACCTGGCGGCCTGCGGCATTGATACGGTTTGCTATAACTTCATGCCTATTCTGGACTGGACGCGGACCGATCTGGAATACCCGATGCCGGACGGCTCAAAAGCGCTGCGTTTCGACCAGATTGCCTTTGCGGCATTTGAGCTGCACATCCTGAAACGCCCTGGCGCCGACGCGGATTACACCGCTGAAGAGCAGCAGCAGGCGCTTCAATGGTTTAATGACGCGAGTGCAGCGGATATTGAAAAGCTGACCCGCAACATCATTGCGGGCCTGCCGGGCGCAGAAGAGGGGTACACGCTGGACCAGTTCCGCGCGCGTCTGGCGGAATACGGAGATATTGATAAGAACCAGCTGCGTGAAAACATGGCTTATTTCCTGCGCGCTATCGTACCGGTTGCGGAAGAAGTCGGCGTGCGTCTGGCCGTGCATCCGGACGATCCACCGCGTCCTATCCTCGGTCTGCCGCGCATCGTTTCCACTATCGAAGATATGCAGTGGCTGAAAGAGACGGTCAACAGCATCTATAACGGCTTTACCATGTGTACGGGCTCCTACGGTGTTCGCGCGGATAACGACCTGGTGCAGATGATTGAAGCCTTTGGCGATCGCATTCACTTCACGCATTTGCGCGCGACCTGCCGGGAGGATAATCCTAAGACCTTCCACGAAGCCGCGCACCTGGGCGGAGACGTCAATATGGTCGCGGTGGTCGATGCCATCCTGGCAGAAGAGGTGCGTCGTAAGCAGGCTGGCGATGTCCGTCCTATTCCGTTCCGCCCGGACCACGGGCACCAGATGCTGGACGATCTGCGCAAGAAAACCAACCCTGGCTATTCGGCGATAGGCCGACTGAAAGGGATGGCGGAAGTGCGCGGCGTTGAGCTGGCGCTGAAGATGACGAAATACCCGGAGCTTCTTTAAGTTCTGTTGCCCGGTGGCGCTACGCTTACCGGGCCTACAAAAAAACCGGCCTGAGAGCCGGTTTTTGTGTTTTTGTAGGTCGGGTAAGGCGAAGCCGCCACCCGACAAACGCCGCGATCAGTCAGCGCGACCCATATAGCGTTTTTCTTCGATATGGATGCGGATCTTCTCGCCTGCGGAGAGGTATTCCGGCACCTGCACAACCAGACCGGTGGTCAGAGTGGCAGGTTTGTTGCGGGCACTTGCGGATGCGCCCTTGATGCCAGGTGCCGTCTCAACGATTTCCAGATCGACGGTCTGAGGCAGTTCCAGCGCCAGCAGCACGCCATCCCAGGTCAGAACCTGCATGTCAGGCATACCGCCTTCAGGGATGAACAGCAGCTCTTCTTCAATCTGATCTTTGGTGAAGATATACGGGGTGTAATCTTCTTTATCCATGAACACGTACTCGTTGCCGTCGACGTAAGAGAAATCAACATAGCGACGGGTCAGGGTCACGGTATCGACAATATCGTCACCTTTAAAGCGCTCTTCCACTTTCAGGCCGGTACGCACATCGGCAAAACGCATTTTGTACAGCGTGGCAGCACCACGGGCGCTGGGAGCCTGAATGTCGATGTCTTTCACAATCAGCAGTTTGCCGTTGTAATTCAGTACCATACCTTTCTTAATTTCGTTCGCTCTTGGCATTGCAATAATCCTGTTTACGGGAGGTAAAAAATATCGCGCCAAATTACTCGTGCGCGGCCTTTCAGGCAAGCGGAATTCGTGGCTTTTGCTATCAACGCACAAAAGGTGTTACTGTGCGCCCGATGCCCGACTGCACGGGCTTCGTCACTGAGAGAGCATGTATGGATTGTCGTCCAGATTGCGGCGCGTGCTGTACCGCTCCGTCCATTTCAAGCCCGATACCCGGAATGCCGGAGGGCAAGCCCGCCAATACCCGCTGTGTTCAGCTCTCTGAATCCAACCTGTGTATGATCTTTGGTTCGCCCCTGCGCCCGAAGGTCTGCTCCGGGCTACAGCCTGGGGTCGAGATGTGCGGCAGTTCGCGCGCGCAGGCGATGATCTACCTGCTTGAGCTGGAAGCGCTCACCGCGCCTTAAACGTCTTTGATTCTCGCCAGACAGCCAATGGTCAGCGTACACATCACCAGCGCAATCCAGAACACCGTGTGGTAGTTCCAGATCTCAGCAACGACCCCGGCCATGGAGCCTGCTATAATCCAGCCCACGCGCGTGGTATTAGTATAAAGGGTGGTCGCTGAGCCTGCCTGGCCCGGCATCAGATCCTGGAAGTAGAGCATGCCAATCCCCGCCAGAATCCCGATATAGATGGCGTTCAGCAGCTGTAAAGCCAGCAGCAGCCCCGGCGTATGGACCGTCAGCATACCAACGTAGAACAGCAGCCCGGCGACGGCCGCGATGCGCATCAAAAAACGTTTTCCGAAACGCTTCGCGTAATAGCCCGCTATCAGCATGGTCGGGATCTCCAGACCGGCAGCGGTGCCCATCATTATGCCGGCCAGTTTCTCCGGCAGATGCAGTTCATCAATAATAAACAGCGGCATGTTAATGATATACAGGCTGTTGGTGCCCCACATCAGCGTGCAGATAATAAACAGCAGCAGGGCATCGCGACGATTACGGCGCGGGGCCTCCAGGACGCCTGTCGCCACTTTGGGCTCTTTGCGCATTGACGGCAGGAAGCACCACACCATCGCACCGCACGCCACAAACGCGACCGCCGCGCTCAGGTACATCATCGTAAAGCCAAACCCCATCGCCAGCGCGTAAGCCAGCGGCGGGCCAATCACCCACGCCAGCGACACCTGAGCACGTAGGACCGAGCTGAACATCACCGCTTCACGCCCGGTATGGTCGGCATGCTCGCGGGCGAGGGCAAACAGCTGCGGGTTGGCGGTTGAGCCAAAGCTGCTCAGAAAAACCCCCACGAACAACAAAATGAAGTAGCTACGGTTCCAGGCAAACAAAACGCAGGCCAGGACGCCCATCAGGCAGCAGAAAACGATCAGGCTTTTACGATCGCCTTTTCGGTCGGAACGGCCCGCCAGGAACTGGCTTACCAGGATGCCGATAATGGCGCTCCCGGTAAAAAAGAAGCCAACCATCGCAGGACGGGCGTGAACCTCGTTGGTCAGGAATAAGCTCAGTGTTGGGGTTTGCAACGCGCCAGCAATGCCCGTGAAGAAGGCAACAATCAGGAACGCCGTTGACGTCAAATCGAAGGGCTTCGGCGAGGTGGCCGCAGGGGTGTTATGCATGTTTTATAATTAGCGAGTAACAGAGAGGGGCGGAGTTTACGCCGTTAGCTAAAAAATAAACAGTGGACGAGGTCAATGATGCCACGAAAAATCAAAATGGCATTTCAACTTCTCATCCTGCTGGCTGAACTTAGCTGAAACTGATTTGCTGAACTTCAGCAAAATTCAGCTGAATGCGGAAGAAATGTGCTGCATCTCTAAATTCTGAGATCGGAAATACGACTTTTCTTGCAAGACATTGCAGAAAGCGCAAGACTTTTTGAAACGTTTCAGCGCTATCTTGTTTTAGCAAACGGAGCAGGCTAGCGTATTTTTTCTCATGTAAGCTGAAACGATTCACTTTCAGCAGGAGAGGAGAACCATGTTCCAGTTATCTGTTCAGGATATTCACCCGGGCGCTCAGGCCGGGGATAAAGAAGAGGCTATTCGTCAGGTTGCCGCTGCCCTTGTGCAGGCAGGCAACGTCGCGGACGGCTACGTAAACGGTATGCTGGCGCGCGAGCAGCAGACCTCCACCTTCCTCGGTAATGGGATTGCCATTCCGCACGGTACAACAGACACCCGCGACCAGGTGCTGAAAACCGGCGTGAAGGTTTATCAGTTCCCGCAGGGCGTGCTCTGGGGCGAAGGTCAGGTAGCGTATGTGGCTATCGGCATTGCGGCCAGCAGCGACGAACATTTGGGCCTGCTGCGTCAGCTAACGCATGTCCTGAGCGATGACGCCGTGGCAGAACAGCTGAAGTCAGCGACAACCGCTGAAGAGCTGCGTGCCTTGCTGATGGGTGAAAAACAGAGTGAAGCGCTGAAACTGGATAATGACACGCTGACGCTGGATGTTGTGGCTTCGGATCTGGTCACGCTGCAGGCGCTGAACGCGGGTCGTCTTAAAGAAGCCGGGGCGGCTGATGCCACCTTTGTGACGCGCGTGATTAACGACAAACCGTTGAATCTTGGCCAGGGTATCTGGCTGAACGACAGTGCTGAAGGCAACCTGCGCAGTGCTATCGCGGTGAGCCGTGCAGCCACAGCGTTTGACGTTGAGGGTGAGCCTGCCGCCATGCTGGTCACCGTGGCGATGAACGATGAGCAGCCAGTGTCGGTGCTGAAGCGTCTGGGCGATCTGCTGCTGAATAACAAAGCTGAAAAACTGCTGAACGCGGATGCTGCCACCGTGCTGGCTCTGCTGACCAGTGATGACGCGCTGACGGATGACCTGCTGACCGCTGAGTTCGTGGTACGTAACGAACACGGCCTGCACGCCCGTCCAGGCACCATGCTGGTGAATACCATTAAACAATTCGAAAGTGAGATCACCGTGGCTAACCTTGATGGCACGGGCAAACCGGCCAACGGCCGTAGTCTGATGAAAGTGGTCGCGCTGGGCGTGAAGAAAGGTCACCGTCTGCGTTTCACCGCGCAGGGTGCTGATGCTGAACAGGCGCTGAAAGCGATTGGCGACGCCATCGCGGCAGGTCTGGGGGAGGGCGCATAATGAGCAGACGTGTTGCGACTATTACGCTGAACCCGGCATATGACCTGGTGGGGTTTTGCCCGGAGATTGAGCGCGGCGAAGTAAACCTCGTGCGTACCACTGGCCTGCATGCTGCGGGCAAAGGGATTAACGTCGCGAAAGTGCTCAAGGATCTCGGTATCGATGTCACCGTGGGTGGATTCCTCGGTAAAGATAACCAGGACGGTTTCCAGCAGCTGTTCAGCGAGCTGGGCATTGCTAACCGCTTCCAGGTCGTTCAGGGCCGTACCCGTATCAACGTCAAGCTGACGGAGAAAGACGGTGAAGTGACTGACCTGAACTTCTCTGGCTTCGAAGTCACCCCGTCAGACTGGGAGCGCTTTGTTAACGACTCTCTCACCTGGCTCGGTCAGTTCGACATGGTGTGCGTCAGCGGCAGCCTGCCGTCTGGCGTGAGCCCGGAAGCGTTTACCGACTGGATGACGCGCCTGCGTAGCCAGTGCCCATGCATTATTTTCGACAGCAGCCGTGACGCACTGGTTGCGGGTCTGAAAGCGTCTCCATGGCTGGTGAAGCCGAATCGCCGCGAACTGGAGATTTGGGCTGGCCGTAAGCTGCCAGAATTAAAAGATGTGATTGATGCAGCCCATGCGCTGCGTGAGCAGGGTATCGCTCACGTCGTGATCTCGCTGGGTGCAGAAGGCGCGTTGTGGGTTAACGCTTCTGGCGAATGGATTGCCAAACCGCCGTCAATGGAAGTTGTGAGTACCGTTGGCGCTGGGGATTCGATGGTTGGCGGCCTGATTTACGGCCTGCTGATGCGTGAATCCAGTGAACATACGTTACGTCTTGCCACCGCCGTTGCAGCCCTGGCCGTGAGCCAGAGCAATGTCGGTATTACCGATCGTACCCAGTTAGCCGCGATGATGGCGCGCGTTGACTTAAAACCTTTTAACTAACAGCAGGAGAGGAATAATGAAAACGCTGCTGATCATTGACTCCGGTCTCGGACAGGCTCGCGCCTATATGGCGAAGACCCTGCTGGGCGCGGCGGCACAAAAAGCACACCTGGACATCATTGATAACCCGGGTGATGCTGAACTGGCGATTGTTCTGGGTGATAAAATCCCTGCGGACAGTGCGCTGAACGGTAAAAAAGTGTGGCTGGGCGATATTAATCGCGCGGTGGCACATCCAGACCTGTTCCTGAGTGAAGCGAAAGGCCACGCGTCGGTTTACAGCGCACCTGTCGCGACAGCACCGACCGCGGCTGCGGCCACCGGGCCGAAACGCATTGTGGCGGTAACGGCGTGTCCAACTGGGGTAGCGCATACCTTTATGGCGGCTGAAGCCATTGAAACCGAAGCGAAAAAACGCGGCTGGTGGGTAAAAGTCGAAACCCGTGGCTCCGTGGGTGCCGGTAACGCCATCACCCCGGAAGAAGTGGCGGAAGCCGATCTGGTGATTGTGGCGGCCGATATCGAAGTCGATCTGGCGAAGTTTGCCGGTAAGCCGATGTACCGCACCTCAACCGGCCTGGCGCTGAAAAAGACCGCTCAGGAATTTGATAAAGCGCTGGCGGAAGCCAAACCTTACCAGGCTACCGGTGCGGCTAAAACCGCCACCGAAGGGAAGAAAGAGTCTGCGGGGGCCTACCGTCACCTGCTGACGGGTGTGTCTTACATGCTGCCGATGGTGGTGGCGGGTGGTCTGTGTATCGCGCTGTCGTTTGCGTTTGGTATTACAGCATTTAAAGAAGAAGGTACGCTTGCGGCTGCGCTGATGCAGATCGGCGGGGGGTCAGCGTTCGCGCTGATGGTGCCGGTTCTGGCAGGCTTTATCGCTTTCTCCATCGCTGATCGTCCTGGTCTGACGCCGGGTCTTATTGGCGGTATGCTGGCCGTCAGCACCGGTTCCGGCTTTATCGGCGGTATCATTGCTGGCTTCCTGGCCGGTTACGTCGCGAAGCTGATCAGCTCGAAGCTGAAGCTGCCGCAGAGTATGGAAGCGCTGAAACCGATTCTCATCATCCCGCTGATTTCCAGCCTGGTGGTGGGTCTGGCGATGATTTACCTCATCGGTAAACCGGTAGCGGGCATCCTGACGGGTCTGACCCACTGGCTGCAAACCATGGGTACGGCGAACGCGGTTCTGCTGGGCGCAATCCTCGGCGGTATGATGTGTACCGATATGGGCGGTCCGGTGAACAAAGCGGCATACGCGTTTGGCGTTGGCCTGCTGAGTACCCAGACCTACGCGCCGATGGCGGCGATCATGGCGGCCGGTATGGTGCCACCTCTGGCGCTCGGCCTGGCGACCATTATCGCCCGTCGTAAGTTCGACAAAGCGCAGCAGGAAGGCGGTAAAGCGGCGCTGGTGCTGGGTCTGTGCTTCATTACCGAAGGTGCAATCCCGTTCGCGGCGCGTGATCCAATGCGTGTGCTGCCATGCTGTATCGTGGGCGGTGCGGTGACGGGGGCCATCTCCATGGCGATTGGCGCGAAGCTGATGGCACCACATGGTGGTCTGTTCGTCCTGCTGATCCCAGGCGCAATCACCCCGGTACTGGGTTACCTGCTGGCAATCATTGCCGGTACGCTGGTGGCGGGACTCTCTTACGCGGTGCTGAAACGTCCGGAAGCGGAAGTGGTTGCAAAAGCAGCGTAAGCGATAAGCAACAAAAAAGCCGGGTGCGAAGCAACCCGGCTTTTTTTATGCCGCCTGTTCAGCGGTCTGCTGTGCCTTGAGCCAGGCGATCTCTTCCGCCCAGATATCCGGATTGATGGTTTCCAGCACCATGGGGATACCGTCGAAACGGGCATCCTGCATAATAAAGCGAAATGCATCGTGACCGATATTGCCTTCGCCCAGGCTATGGTGGCGGTCAACCCGGCTACCAAAGGCGCTTTTCGCATCGTTGAGGTGCATACCGCGCAGGTACTTGAAGCCAACGATGCGCTCAAACTCATCGAACGTGTTTTTCGTTGCCTCGGTTGTACGCAGATCGTAACCGGCCGCAAACGCGTGACAGGTATCAATGCACACGCCCACGCGGGATTTATCTTCCACGCCGTCGATGATCGCCGCCAGATGTTCGAACTTAAAGCCGAGATTGCTGCCCTGACCGGCGGTGTTTTCGATCACCGCGGTCACGCCGTTGGTTTTCTCCAGGGTGATGTTGATGGACTCAGCAATACGCGCCAGACAGGCGTCTTCGTCGATCTGCATCAGATGGCTACCCGGATGGAAGTTCAGCAGCGTCAGCCCCAGCTGTTCACAGCGCTGCACTTCATCAAGGAACGCCTCGCGGGATTTATCCAGCGCTTCCTGAACCGGATGACCGAGGTTAATCAGATAGCTGTCGTGGGGAAGGATCTGGCCCGGCCCGTAGTGGTATTTTTCACAGGCGGCTTTGAAATCATCAATCACGTCGGTGGTGAGCGGTGCGGCGCGCCACTGGCGCTGATTTTTGGTGAACAGGGCGAAAGCGGTTGCCTCGATTTCGGCGGCGCGAATGGCGGCGTTTGCAAGGCCACCTGCAGCGCTGACGTGCGCTCCAACATATTTCATAAAAAGACTCCTGTTAACCCGAAACGCTTATCATAACGGGTTAACAGGAGAACGACGAGAGGGTTTATGCCATCAGGCTGTGTACGGCGAGGTTAATCGCGCCGCCGCCCACAATCAGCCAGATAAAGAGCACCAGCGCCATCAGCAGCGGTTTTGCACCGGCTTTTTTCAGGGCGCTGACGTGCGTGGTCACACCCAGAGCCGCCATCGCCATGGCCAGCAGCACCGTATCCAGCGTCACCAGCATATCCACGACCGCTTTTGGCAGCAGGTGGAACGAGTTAAAGATAGCGACCACGATGAACAGGATCGCAAACCACGGAATGGTGATTTTGCTTTTCTCGCTGCCACCTGCCGGAGCCAGTTGCTTAACCCGCGCGGCCAGGAAAATCAGGAACGGGGCCAGCATCATGACGCGCAGCATTTTGGCGATGACCGCGGCATTTTCCGCTTCCGGATTGATGGCGTGACCTGCTGCGACCACCTGTGCTACCTCGTGCATCGTCGAACCGATATAGATGCCGTAGGTTTCCGGGCTAAACCAGTGCGCCACCAGCGGATACATAGCCGGATAAAGGAAGATCGCCAGCGTACCGAAGATGACCACCGTCGCGACGGCCACCGTCACTTTACTGGCTTCAGCTTTAACGACCGGTTCCGTTGCCAGTACCGCTGCCGCACCGCAAATGCTGCTGCCTGCGCCAATTAACCAGCTGGTCTGCTTGTCCAGGCCAAACACCTTCTGGCCGATAAAGCAGGCCAGCATAAAGGTGCTCGAAAGGGTCAGGACATCAATGGCAATCCCGCTCACGCCGACATCCGCAATCTGCGAAAAGGTCAGGCGGAAACCGTAAAGAATAATGCCCAGACGTAATAAATGTTGTTTGGCGAAAATGACGCCCCCGTCGCAGGATTTCCAGATGTGCGGGTAGACGGTATTCCCGACCACCATGCCGAGCAAAATAGCCAGCGTTAAGGCACTAAACCCGGCACCGGCCACTGCCGGTATACTGCCGCCCCATAAGGCCACACCGGTGACGACGGCGCTGAGCGCGAGACCCGGCACGAAGTGCCACACTGTACGATGATGTTGTAAGGTGAGTTCTGACATAACCTTCTCCTTTGTCTGGCTAAAGGTTACGGCGATCTGGCTTAAAAATAAAATTGATTATATACTTATAATCAATCTATATAAGTGGTAAGTGACTATGCACATTACATTGCGTCAGCTGGAAGTGTTTGCCGAAGTGCTGAAGAGCGGCTCTACGACTCAGGCGTCACAAATGCTGGCGCTCTCTCAGTCTGCCGTTAGCGCGGCGTTGACCGATCTTGAAGGACAGTTAGGCGTTCAGCTTTTCGACAGGGTAGGGAAGCGTCTGGTGGTCAATGAGCATGGCCGCCTGCTTTACCCGCGCGCGCTGGCCCTGCTGGAGCAGGCTATCGAAATTGAACAGCTGTTCCGCGAAGACAACGGCGCGATCCGCGTTTTTGCCAGCAGTACCATCGGTAACTACATCCTGCCGGAAGTGATTGCCCGCTATCGCCGGGATTTTCCCTCGTTGCCGCTGGAGATGAGCGTGGGTAACAGCCAGGACGTCATCAACGCGGTGATCGATTTTCGCGTGGACATCGGTCTCATTGAAGGTCCGTGCCACAACGTCGATATCATCGCTGAGCCCTGGCTGGAAGACGAGCTGGTGGTGTTTGCCTCCCCGGCCTCTTCTTTATTACAGGGCGAGGTGACGCTGGAGCGCCTGGCGCAGGCTCAGTGGATCCTGCGCGAGCAGGGTTCCGGCACGCGTGAAATTGTCGATTACCTGCTGCTGTCTCATTTGCCGCATTTCCAGCTGGGAATGGAGCTGGGGAACTCGGAGGCGATTAAGCATGCGGTGCGTCATGGACTGGGTATCAGCTGCCTTTCCCGACGCGTGATTGCCGAACAGCTTGAGACGGGATCGCTGGTGGAAATTCCTGTTCCATTGCCGAAACTGGTGCGCACGCTGTGGTGCATCCATCATCGTCAGAAACACCTTTCCAGTTCGCTGCAGCGTTTTCTGCGCTATTGCGAGATGTGAAATTGCCCCTCATCCTGGCCCTCTCCCCAAAAGGGGGAGGGAAAAATGATGCTTTACTTATAATCCTGGCCGCGTCATGAAGCTCTCTTATAACTGAGTATTTCTGCCGGAAGGAACGCCGATCGTCTGCTACAATCGCGCCTCATTTATTGAATGGACAGCATTTTCACATGGTTTCAGAAACTAAAACCACAGAAGCGCCCACGCTACGTCGTGAACTCAAGGCGCGTCACCTGACGATGATCGCCATTGGCGGCTCCATCGGTACAGGTCTTTTCGTTGCCTCTGGCGCAACGATTTCGGCAGCTGGCCCGGGTGGGGCATTATTCTCTTATATCCTGATTGGCCTGATGGTCTACTTCCTGATGACCAGCCTGGGTGAACTGGCGGCATACATGCCGGTATCCGGTTCGTTTTCGACCTACGGACAAAAATACGTGGAAGAAGGCTTCGGCTTCGCGCTGGGCTGGAACTATTGGTACAACTGGGCTGTTACCATCGCCGTTGACCTCGTCGCCGCACAGCTGGTGATGACCTGGTGGTTCCCGGACACGCCGGGCTGGATCTGGAGCGCGTTGTTCCTGGTCGTCATTTTCCTGCTGAACTACATCTCCGTACGCGGGTTTGGTGAAGCGGAATACTGGTTCTCTTTGATCAAAGTGGCAACCGTCATCATCTTTATCGTCGTCGGTGTGGCGATGATCGTTGGTATTTTCAAAGGGGCAGAGCCTGCGGGCTGGAGCAACTGGACAATAGGCGATGCGCCGTTTGCCGGTGGGTTCTCGGCCATGATTGGCGTGGCGATGATTGTCGGCTTCTCTTTCCAGGGCACTGAGCTGATTGGTATTGCGGCCGGTGAATCTGAAAACCCGGAGAAGAACATTCCTCGCGCGGTGCGTCAGGTCTTCTGGCGTATCCTGCTGTTCTACGTGTTCGCGATCCTGATTATCAGCCTGATCATTCCGTATACCGATCCAAGCCTGCTGCGTAACGATGTGAAAGACATCAGCGTCAGCCCGTTCACTCTGGTCTTCCAGCACGCGGGACTGCTCTCTGCGGCGGCGGTAATGAATGCGGTGATCCTGACGGCAGTGCTGTCAGCGGGTAACTCCGGTATGTACGCGTCCACCCGTATGCTTTACACCCTGGCCTGCGACGGTAAAGCGCCGCGCATCTTCGCTAAACTGTCTCGCGGTGGTGTGCCACGTAACGCTCTGTACGCCACCACGGTGATTGCCGGTCTGTGCTTCCTGACCTCCATGTTCGGCAACCAGACGGTTTACCTGTGGCTGCTTAACACTTCCGGGATGACGGGCTTTATCGCCTGGCTGGGCATTGCCATCAGCCACTATCGCTTCCGTCGCGGTTACGTAATGCAAGGTCATGATCTGAACGACCTGCCGTATCGCTCAGGGTTCTTCCCGCTGGGGCCAATTTTCGCCTTCATTCTGTGTCTGATTATTACGCTGGGTCAGAACTATGAAGCGTTCCTCGCGGATACTATCGACTGGGGCGCCGTCACGGCAACCTACATTGGTATTCCGCTGTTCCTGATCATCTGGTTTGGTTACAAACTGACGAAAGGAACACACTTCGTTCGCTACAGTGAAATGGAATTCCCGGAACGATTTAAACAATAACCGCAATTCCTCTCTTTCAGCCCGCTCATTCGAGCGGGCTTTTTTATGGGGCGGTTAGAAGCTGTAAGTCATGCCCACGGTATAACGACGTCCATCAAGCACGGTGTCATACGTATCGTAATCAATTTGCTTATCGAGCACGTTATACACACCGGCAGTCACAAGCAGGTTTTTGTTCGCGTTGTAGCGCAGACCCACATCCACCTGGGTATAGGACGGTGTACCCTGGGACATTGATGTACGGCTCAGATACTCAGACGTTTTACCGCGTAGGTTCAGACGACTCCAGAAGCCGACGTCTGGTGTCGCCTGCCAGTCCAGGGTGGTATTGAACATATGTTTTGGCATTTTGTTCAACGGCTTACCGGAGAACTGGCCGCTCTTCTGCTCGGATTCCGTATAAGTGTAGTTGGCAGTCCAGTTCACATCGCGCGTGATTTTCCAGCCGAAGGTAGACTCCACGCCGCGCATGTTGGCTTTGTCCACGTTGACGCGGTCGCTCACGAAATCATAGCTGTGATCGCCAATCGTACAGGCGGGATCGGAACTGCTGTTACAGCGGCGAACTTCAGTAATTTTGTCTTTGAAGTCGGTATTGAACAGCGTCACACCGGCATTAAGATTGTCGTTATTATCCCAGAGCAGGGCGATCTCTTCACTCAGACTCTTCTCTGGTTTCAGGTCCGGGTTGCCAACGATGATACCGTCAAGACGGCCACCACCCGTTACCTGCCCCCAGCTGGCAGACGACTGACGCAGGTCCGGTGCACGGTAGCCCGCAGAAACCCCGCCTTTCAATGTCCACTGATCGGCGAGGTGCCATACACCGTAACCACGTGGCGTCCAGTTAGTACCATAGTTTTGGTCTTTGTCCATGCGCAGGCCGCCGGTTAACGTAAAGCTTTCCGTCATTGCCCATTCATCTTCGGCAAACAGTGCCCAACTCCAGCGTGTCAGTTTGTTCAGGCCATCGGCAGCCTCCAGCTGATTGCCGTTGTCGCGCAGTTTCTCATAGCGATATTGCCCGCCGAGAGTCAGGGTATGATCGGCGAGGAAGATCTGGTTCTGGTTGTTGAAGGTGGTGTTGTACGAGCGCATTTCACGATCCGGGTTATTCGTCTCTTCCTGTTGGATATAGCTGGTGGTATTGAAGTCGTCGTAATAACCGCTGTGGGTTAATGAGTAGGTGGTATGTTCATAGCGGGTTTCGCTTTTGGTATTTGGTGTACAGGTCGTTCCACGGCAGGTTTCCGTCGCTTTCGACATCCCCGGCGTGCTGTTTCTGTCCTGAAGTTCACGGGCAAAGTCGAGGTCGAAATCATTTTGCTCGTCCGGCGTGAAATTCAACGTAATACCGCCGTTACGCATTTTCTGCTCGTTATACCCGTTCACAATCTTATCTTCTGCGCGGCGTGACAAAAGCCCCGTCACTTTTGCGCCAAGCAGCCCGTCAATCAGGGGACCTGAAGCGTAGGCGTTGGTCTGAAAGATATCACCGGAATCATTGTTTTCCTGGAAGGTTGCATCGCCATGCAACGAACCTGTCCAGGCTTTGGTGTTCGACACTTTTTTGGTAATGACGTTGATGACTCCACCCATTGCATCAGAGCCGTAAAGTGAGGACATCGGGCCACGGATAACCTCGATACGCTCAATGGACTCCAGCGGCGGCAGCCAGCCTTGTTCAATGCCCGAGTTGTCGCTGTTTGGGCGGGTACTGCGCGTACTCACGCGTTTGCCGTTCACCAGGAACAGCGTGTACTGCGATGCCATGCCGCGAATACTGATATCACTGCTGCTCCCGCCGCCAGTAACGACGACACCCGGGACGTCTTTCAGGGCATCGGTGACATCACGGTAGGCTTTATCTTCAATCTGCTGTTTTGAAATCACCGAGATGGAGGCGGGGGCATTCTGGATTTTTTGTTCAAAACCCGTCGCAGTGACGACAACGGTGTCCTGATCGGCTGCGTGAACGAAGGAGGAAAGTGTGGCGGCGCCAATGGCAGCGGCCAGCAATTTAACGTGTGGTATTGTCATTTGTACATTCCGTATAAAAAGAAAAAAACTCCATCGGGATAACCCTGAGAACTGTATGTATTTGTCTTGTAAGCACTCTTTGTGATGGAGAAGAGTCTGGAATTGTACAAAAGAATGTATAATTGTAAACACAAATGATAATTGAAATCATTTGTGTTTGATGCGTTGGCAAGAAAATAGCCTGGATTCAAGCGGATAGGATTATGTCAATAAGGGGAAAAGCCCGACAGGCGAGAGGCTATCGGGCAAATAGCGAAAATTACGCGAACAAATGCGCCGCGTGGAAGCGGAGATGATCCTCAATAAAGGAGGCCATAAAGTAATAGCTGTGGTCATATCCTGGCTGAATGCGCAGCGTGAGCGGCCAGTCCTTCTGGCGTGCCGCTTCAGCTAAAACGGCGGGCTGGAGTTGCCCGGCGAGGAACTGATCCGCATCGCCCTGATCGATAAGCATCGGGATCGCATTCGCTGAGTCGCTCGCCAGCATCAGCGTACAGCTGTCCCATTCCTGCCATTTCGTTTCATCTTTGCCCAGATAGTGGGTGAAGGCTTTTTGTCCCCACGGTACCTGCGTTGGGTTAACAATCGGTGCGAACGCAGAGACGCTGGTATATTTCCCGGGGTTTTTCAGCGCCATGATTAGCGCCCCGTGTCCACCCATGGAATGTCCGCTGATGGCGCAGCGATCGTTTACCGCGAATTCGGCCTGAATCAGCGCAGGCAGCTCGTCACGGATGTAGTCATACATACGATAATGACTCGCCCATGGCTGCTCGGTCGCATTCAGGTAAAACCCGGCGCCTTTACCCAGGTCGTATCCTGCATCATCCGCCACATCGTCCCCACGGGGGCTGGTATCGGGCATCACCAGCGCGATACCCAGCTCGGCCGCAATACGCTGCGCACCGGCTTTGGTTGTGAAGTTTTCGTCGTTGCAGGTCAGGCCAGAAAGCCAGAACAGAACAGGCGGATTCTCTGCCGGAGGCAGGAAAATACTGAACGTCATGGCGCAGTTCAGCGTGGTGGAGTCGTGCCGCCAGCGCTGCTGTCGACCTTCAAAACAACGGTGCTCTTCGAGCAGTTCCATGCAAGGCTCCTTAATGAGAATAGCTATTCATTAGCATCATAATACAGCGTTTTCATTTACCTGTGAGCAACTTTCACTTTCGCGGAACGGCAAGATGCTGCATCATAAATTTACTTTTCTTTAACAATTGGAGCGGTCATGGCGCTGCGTATTGCGCTTAGTGGGTTTGTCGTGCTGGTGGTGGCGATGGGGATAGGGCGCTTTGCCTTTACGCCTCAGGTACCGCTGATGATTGCCGCCGGGCAACTCACGCTCACCAGCGCAGGCCTGGTGGCGGCGATGAATTATCTTGGCTATCTGGTGGGAGCATGGGATGCCATGCGCGCGCACCGCTTTGTTGAAACGCGGCTCTGGCTCGGCATTACGGGTGCGGTTGCTTTGACGCTGCTCTCCGCGGCGGCGGATAACGCCGTCGTACACGGCCTGCTGCGCTTTGCGATCGGCTGCATGAGTGGCTGGTCAATGGTACTCATTGCCGCCTGGACCAACGAGCGGCTGGGGCAACTGGGTAAACCGGGGCTCAGTGCTGCGGTGTTTGCCGGCCCCGGCGCGGGTATCGCCCTGAGCGGCCTGCTCGCGGTCTATATTCAGGCGAAATCCCTTTCGGCCGGTGCGGCGTGGCAGATCTACGGCGTGCTGGCGCTCGTGTTGATTGCGCTGGTGGCACGCTATCTGCCGCGTGCGGGCCAGCTTCATCGCCCGGGGACTGCGCCTGAGCCGTTGCGGCTGACCGCGGATTTAAAGCGCCTGGTCTGGAGCTACAGCCTGGCGGGATTTGGCTATATCCTTCCGGCGACCTTTTTATCGCAAATGGCCGCCGTGCGCTTTCCCGGCAGCCTGTTTGCTCAGTTTGTCTGGCCGATTTTTGGTCTCGCCGCTGTGGTGGGGATTGCGCTCAGCATTGCCTTGCGACATATCTCCACGGCTAACCGCAGGCTGGCTATCGTGCTGTGGCTTCAGGGCGCGGGTGTCCTGGCGGCCTGGCTGCTGCCGGGCATCGGCGGTTTGCTGACGGGCGGGCTGCTGGTAGGTGGTGGGTTCCTTTGCGCCGTGCAGCTCTCTCTTTTATACGGCCGAGAGCTGGCACCGAACCACACGCGTTATATGGCGGGACTGCTCACCACCGGGTATGCCATCGGGCAGTTGATTGGCCCGGTGACGTCGGCGCTATCGACCTGGCTAACCCACCGGCTGGAGCCTGCGCTGGGGCTGGCGGGCGTCGCGTTGTTCATCGGCGGCGCCCTGGTCTGGAATCGTCACGCTGAAAGGCAACAGCAATTGCAATAATTATCGTCGTGAATACTGGATTATGTGCGTCGCCTCACGCACAATGAGCGCATACTTTTGCCACAACGAGGGCGAAAGACGCCACACCTGCAGGAGAAGAAAATGTCATCACTCAGTAAAGAAGCTGCCCTGGTCCATGAAGCCCTGCTTGCGCGCGGTCTCGAAACGCCATTGCGTCCGCCCGTTGAGGATATGGACAATGAAACCCGTAAAAGTCTGATTTCCGGGCATATGACCGAGATCATGCAACTGCTGAATCTCGATCTGAGCGATGACAGTCTGATGGAGACGCCTAAGCGCATCGCGAAAATGTACGTCGACGAAATTTTCTCTGGCCTGGATTACGCCAACTTCCCGAAAATTACCGTTATTGAAAATAAGATGAAGGTGGACGAGATGGTCACGGTACGTGATATCACGCTGACCAGCACCTGCGAACATCACTTCGTTACTATCGACGGTAAAGCGACCGTGGCTTACATTCCGAAAGATACGGTGATTGGTCTGTCGAAGATCAACCGTATTGTGCAGTTCTTCGCGCAGCGTCCTCAGGTTCAGGAGCGTCTGACGCAGCAGATCCTGATTGCCCTGCAAACGCTGCTGGGCACCAATAACGTGGCGGTCTCCATCGATGCCGTTCACTACTGCGTGAAAGCCCGCGGCGTACGTGATGCGACCAGTGCAACCACCACCACTTCGCTGGGCGGTCTGTTTAAATCGAGCCAGAACACCCGCCAGGAGTTCCTGCGCGCCGTGCGTCACCACAACTAATCTCACAGGGCAGGGACCATGGAGCGAAACGTCACGCTCGATTTTGTTCGCGGCGTCGCCATACTGGGTATCCTGCTGCTGAATATTAGCGCCTTTGGTCTGCCGAAGGCCGCTTATCTCAATCCCGCCTGGTACGGTGACATCACCCGAAGCGATGCCTGGACCTGGGCAATCCTTGACCTGTTTGCCCAGGTTAAATTCCTCACGCTCTTTGCCCTGCTGTTTGGCGCAGGACTACAGCTTCTGCTTAAACGCGGCACCCGCTGGATCCAGTCGCGCTTAACCCTGCTGGTGATCCTCGGTTTTATCCACGGTCTGTTCTTCTGGGACGGCGATATTCTTCTCGCGTATGGGTTAGTCGGGCTTATCTGCTGGCGTCTCATTCGTGATGCGCACAGCGTGAAAAGCCTGTTTAACACCGGCGTGATGCTTTACCTCATGGGGCTTGGGGTGCTGCTGCTGCTGGGGATGATCTCTGGCGAAGCGACCAACCGTTCCTGGATCCCGGATGCTGCAAACCTCCAGTACGAGCAGTTCTGGAAGCTAAAAGGCGGTACGGAAGCCATTAGCAACCGGGCGGATATGCTGGGGGATAACCTTCTTGCGCTGGGGGCGCAATACGGCTGGCAGCTGGCAGGGATGATGCTGATGGGGGCGTCATTGATGCGCACCGGGTGGCTGAAAGGGGAGTTCAGCCTGCGTCATTATCGTCGCACCGGGGCGGGGCTGGTTCTGCTCGGCGTGCTGATAAACCTCCCGGCGGTGATGACACAGTGGCACATTCACTGGGATTATCGCTGGTGCGCTTTCCTGCTCCAGGTACCGCGTGAACTGAGCGCGCCATTCCAGACCATCGGCTACGCGGCGCTAATATATGGCTTCTGGCCGCAGCTTTCTCGCCTGTGGCTTGTCAGCGCAGTCGCCTGCGTCGGGCGCATGGCGTTAAGCAATTACCTCCTGCAAACGTTGATATGCACCACGATTTTCTATCGCTTTGGCCTGTTTATGAAATTCGACCGCCTCGGGCTGCTGGCGTTTGTTATTCCGATCTGGGCGGTTAATCTGGCGTTTTCCGTTATCTGGCTGCGTTATTTCCGTCAGGGGCCGCTGGAGTGGGTGTGGCGTCAGTTAACCGCACATGCTTCAGGGGTATCATTGAGTAATACATCCAGATAACGATCTGGATCACAATCATTAACAAAACGGATGTAAGCGTTTTCATGACTGTGAGCTTCTTCACGTAGTCCCTTTTCTCTCGCTGCCAAAATAGCCACCTTGCTAAACACAGGGGGTGTCTGTGAGTTGCTGCAATCCTTTGAAGGATGGTGAATATGATCACCATTCGTGATGTCGCCCGTCTGGCGGGCGTTTCTGTGGCTACCGTCTCCCGCGTACTGAACAACAGTGCGCTGGTGAGCCCTGAAACCCGTGAAACCGTAATGAAAGCCGTGACCCAGCTCGGGTACCGGCCAAATGCCAACGCGCAGGCGCTTGCCACGCAGGTCAGCGATACCATCGGCGTGGTGGTGATGGATGTCTCAGACGCCTTTTTCGGTGCGCTGGTGAAAGCGGTCGATGTGGTTGCCCAGCAGCATCAAAAATATGTGCTGATTGGCAACAGCTATCATGAGGCGGAGAAAGAGCGTCATGCCATCGAAGTACTGATTCGCCAGCGCTGTAACGCCCTGATTGTTCACTCCAAAGCCTTAAGTGATGAAGAGCTTGCCGGGTTTATGGAACAGATTCCGGGCATGGTGCTGATTAACCGGATTGTGCCGGGCTATGCCCACCGCTGTGTTGGGCTGGATAACGTCAGCGGCGCCATGATGGCCACCAAAATGCTTATCAATAACGGCCATCAGCGGATCGGTTATCTTGCCTCCAGCCATCAAATTGAAGATGACGCGTACCGGCGTGAGGGCTGGCAAAACGCCCTGAAAGAACACGGCATTACCGCATCAGAGAGCTGGATCGGCACCGGTACGCCTGACATGCAGGGCGGTGAGGCGGCAATGGTGGAGTTGCTGGGCCGCAATCTGCAGCTTTCTGCGGTGTTTGCGTATAACGACAGCATGGCAGCGGGCGCGCTGACGGCACTGAAAGATAACGGCATTGCGGTGCCGCAGCATTTGTCGTTGATTGGCTTTGACGACATTCCGATCGCCCGTTACACCGACCCGCAGCTGACCACGGTGCGCTATCCCATTGCTTCTATGGCAAAACTGGCTACTGAACTGGCGTTACAGGGAGCCGCAGGGCTGCTGGATCCTGGGGCGACGCATTGCTTCATGCCAACCCTGGTGCGTCGACATTCCGTCGCGTCGCGGCAAATTGTGGCTCCGATCACTAACTGATTACATGAGGTGATGTAACCGTTTTCAATCTGTGAGTAAATTCACAGTATCTTAACAAGGCGCTGACTATGATGTCAGCGTTTTAGCAGCTGAAACGCTATGTAACGGTGATTATTCACTTTAACAGTAGCCAATGTGCCGCAAACAACGAATAAAACGCATTTCTGGAGCGTTACCGACCACGGAAGAGAGAAATTTTATAAGTGAACGTCGGCTGTCAGTAACGTTTTATTAACATCTGCCTGCCGCTCGTTATTCACCAGAACTACCCTGCATAAAAAAAACCGGAGATACCATGAATAAGAAGGTGTTGACCCTGTCTGCTGTAATGGCAAGCATGCTTTTTGGTGCAGCAGCGCACGCTGCAGATACCCGTATTGGTGTGACGATTTATAAATACGACGACAACTTCATGTCTGTTGTACGTAAAGCTATCGAGAAAGATGCGAAAGCAGCGCCAGACGTACAGCTGCTGATGAATGACTCCCAGAATGACCAGTCCAAACAGAACGACCAGATCGACGTTCTTCTGGCGAAAGGCGTGAAAGCCCTGGCGATCAACCTGGTTGACCCGGCTGCAGCAGGCACGGTAATTGAAAAAGCGCGCGGCCAGAATGTGCCAATCGTCTTCTTCAACAAAGAACCTTCACGTAAAGCGCTGGATAGCTATGACAAAGCGTATTACGTCGGTACTGACTCCAAAGAGTCCGGCATTATTCAGGGCGATCTGATCGCGAAACACTGGGCAGCGAACCCGAACTGGGACCTGAACAAAGACGGTCAGATCCAGTTCGTTCTGCTGAAAGGCGAACCTGGTCACCCGGATGCTGAAGCGCGTACGACTTACGTTATCAAAGAGCTGAATGATAAGGGCCTGAAAACCCAGCAGCTGGCATTAGATACCGCGATGTGGGATACCGCCCAGGCGAAAGATAAGATGGATGCCTGGCTGTCCGGCCCTAACGCGAACAAAATCGAAGTGGTTATCGCCAACAACGATGCGATGGCAATGGGTGCGGTAGAAGCGCTGAAAGCCCACAATAAATCGTCCATTCCGGTATTCGGTGTGGATGCCCTGCCAGAAGCGCTGGCGCTGGTTAAATCTGGCGCGATGGCCGGTACCGTTCTGAACGATGCCAATAACCAGGCGAAAGCCACCTTCGATCTGGCGAAAAACCTCGCTGACGGTAAAGGCGCGGCAGATGGCACCAGCTGGAAAATTGACAACAAAATCGTTCGCGTACCTTACGTGGGCGTAGACCAGTCCAACCTGGCTGAGTTTATCGGTAAATAAGTGAGTTAACCTGTCTCCACTGGGCGCAATTCGTTGCGCCCTTTTATAACGCGATATGCGAGGCCAACAAGGTATAATTATGGTCAGCACAACTACTCAGTCAACCGGTGAATACTTGTTGGAAATGAACGGTATTAACAAGTCATTTCCCGGTGTTAAGGCACTCGATAATGTTAATTTAAAAGTCCGTCCTCACTCTATTCATGCATTAATGGGGGAGAACGGTGCGGGTAAATCAACATTATTAAAATGTCTTTTTGGGATCTATCAAAAAGATTCTGGCAGCATTCTTTTTCAGGGGAAAGAGATCGATTTCCATTCAGCGAAAGAAGCACTGGAAAACGGTATCTCGATGGTTCACCAGGAATTAAACCTGGTACTGCAACGTTCCGTTATGGATAACATGTGGTTGGGGCGTTATCCAACCAAAGGTGTCTTTGTCGATCAGGACAAAATGTATCGTGACACCAAAGCGATTTTTGATGAGCTGGATATTGATATCGATCCGCGCGCTCGCGTGGGAACCTTATCCGTCTCACAAATGCAGATGATCGAAATTGCCAAAGCGTTCTCCTATGATGCGAAAATCGTCATCATGGACGAACCGACATCGTCATTAACGGAAAAAGAGGTTAATCACCTTTTTACCATTATTCGTAAGCTGAAAGAACGCGGCTGCGGCATTGTCTACATCTCTCACAAAATGGAAGAGATCTTCCAGCTGTGCGATGAGATTACCATCCTGCGCGACGGCCAGTGGATTGCCACGCAGCCGCTGGAAGGGCTGGATATGGACAAGATCATCGCCATGATGGTTGGCCGCTCCCTTAACCAGCGCTTCCCGGACAAAGAGAACAAGCCGGGTGAAGTGATTCTTGAAGTGCGCAATCTCACCTCGCTGCGTCAGCCGTCCATCCGCGATGTCTCCTTCGACCTGCACAAAGGCGAAATCCTGGGGATTGCCGGTCTGGTGGGGGCAAAGCGTACCGACATTGTAGAAACCTTGTTTGGTATCCGTGAGAAGGCCCAGGGCACCATTACGCTGCACGGAAAGAAAATTAACAACCACAATGCCAACGAAGCCATTAATAACGGTTTTGCGCTGGTAACGGAAGAACGTCGTTCGACGGGTATTTATGCTTATCTGGATATTAACTTTAACTCGTTAATTTCTAATATTCGTAATTACAAAAATAAAGTCGGACTGCTGGATAACTCCCGCATGAAGAGCGATACCCAGTGGGTGATTGACTCCATGCGCGTGAAGACGCCTGGCCACCGCACGCAAATTGGTTCGCTTTCGGGGGGTAACCAGCAAAAAGTCATTATCGGACGTTGGTTATTAACCCAGCCAGAAATTCTGATGCTGGATGAACCTACCCGTGGCATTGACGTCGGCGCGAAGTTTGAAATTTATCAGCTGATTGCCGAGCTGGCGAAAAAGAATAAAGGGATCATTATTATTTCTTCCGAAATGCCGGAACTGTTAGGGATCACAGACCGTATTCTGGTTATGAGCAATGGTCTCGTTGCCGGTATTGTTGACACCAAAACGACAACGCAAAACGAAATTTTGCGTCTTGCGTCTTTGCACCTTTAAGATCAGGGGCTCCTCATGAGTGCGTTAAATAAAAAAAGTTTTCTCACTTACCTGAAAGAAGGCGGAATTTACGTTGTTCTTTTAGTCCTGCTGGCCATTATCATTTTTCAGGACCCTACGTTCTTAAGTCTGCTGAACCTGAGTAACATTCTGACCCAGTCTTCCGTGCGTATTATCATTGCACTGGGCGTGGCGGGCCTTATCGTCACCCAGGGTACTGACCTTTCTGCCGGTCGTCAGGTCGGCCTGGCGGCGGTTATTGCGGCAACCCTGCTGCAGTCGATGGAAAACGCCAACAAGGTCTTCCCGGAAATGGCGACCATGCCGATTTTCGTGGTGATACTGATTGTCTGCGCCATCGGCGCGGTGATTGGTCTGATCAACGGTATCATCATCGCTTACCTGAACGTGACGCCATTTATCACCACGCTGGGTACGATGATCATCGTTTACGGTATCAACTCCCTCTACTACGACTTCGTGGGCGCGTCTCCTATCTCGGGCTTTGACAGCGGCTTCTCAACCTTCACGCAAGGGTTTATCGCGCTGGGCAGTTTCCGCCTGTCGTATATCACCTTCTATGCGCTGATCGCGGTGGCGTTCGTCTGGATCCTGTGGAACAAAACGCGCTTTGGTAAAAACATCTTTGCTATCGGCGGTAACCCGGAAGCGGCGAAAGTCTCCGGCGTCAACGTGGCCCTGAACCTGCTGATGATCTATGCCCTGTCCGGGGTGTTCTACGCCTTCGGTGGGATGCTGGAAGCGGGTCGTATCGGTTCTGCAACCAACAACCTCGGCTTTATGTACGAACTGGATGCGATTGCAGCCTGTGTGGTCGGCGGCGTCTCCTTCAGCGGCGGCGTAGGTACCGTACTCGGCGTGGTCACCGGTGTGATCATCTTCACCGTGATCAACTACGGCCTGACCTACATCGGCGTGAACCCGTACTGGCAGTACATCATTAAAGGCGCGATTATTATCTTCGCTGTTGCGCTGGATTCACTGAAGTACGCACGTAAGAAGTAAGCTCAACAATGAAAAACCCGCAGCGATGCGGGTTTTTTTATGAGAAAAGTGAGGCTATCAGCGATTTTGAAATGGGCACCAGCCCGGTTTGAAGCCCGAAGGGTTTAAAGATTTTGTTAATGATGTCAGCGGAATAGTTGCCTCTGTTATTTTCTACATCTGACAATGTTTTTCGGGATACGCTGACTAATTTTGCATATTCATCCTGTTTTAGCCCCAACACCTCGACCCTGAGTTTCCTCAGTGCTTCTCCTTGCGTGATTTTACCCAACAATATGTCCCGAATGGCTGCGTGCAAGAGATCCTGACGATCGCGTGTATCGACGCGTGTTAAGCCTGGTGAAACGCGTTGCCTGTTTACCTGCGTTAACTTGTCAGGATCCTCTGCGTCGTCATGATGTCTCCTTCCATTTGCGCTGCGTATACGGGCTAATGTTTGCAGAAACTCTGACTCTGTCTTATCGGGTGTTTTCATAATAAGCCCCAGCGGGAAAGTTTGTCTGGAATAAAGCGAAAACCGATTGCAGGCATTTCCAGTATCTGTTTTGGAACACCGCGCGCCGCCAATCTTTCCGGTAGGTCGACGAGTTGAACGGCTGTCTCATGCAGGGCGTTAAGCAACGTCGAAGGGGGAATCCACTCCGCCAGCTCCGGTTGCGCCACCTGCCGCGGCGCCTCTTTCCTGGGCATAATCCAGAAAGTCGGCTGCCCGCTCGATGACGTCCGTAACTGTAAACGTTTTAGCGCTTGCGAATTCATTCCATTCCGGTACGGATTCTTTAATGCGTAAATTCCCAACAGGGGACATTGTGCCAAATTTTAGCAATAAAAAATTTTGCTGGCTGAGTGGTAATTCACTGATACCAAGCGCATTTATCCAGTAGCGACGACTGGCGCCGGCGGGAATGATATCGTCGATGAATCGCAGCCAGCCTGGATTTCCGTGGTCATTAAAAAAAGTGATACGGGGTGATTAAGGCAAGTAATGCCACTTATATCTCACATTATCCATTTTTTGAGAGGTTAATGAGTAATATATTACTCATTGTGCAAATTTATTTTTTCTTCTGCAGATCAAGCAGTTGCTCCGGTGTCACAGCCGGGTAACCCTGCGCGTCTTCCGGTACTTCATGCATCGCCGGAATCGGCACCAGCGGGCCTAAAAAGCGCGGTTCACGTTTGAAAATGTAGAGGTCCGCCAATGCGCCAAAGCGCGCGCCAAATTCGCGCACGCGCACGCTCAGCATATCTTTAGGCGACGGCACCGCGTAGCACTGCGCCTGAATACCCATATGCAGCGCAATAAACAGCGCGCGCTCGCAGTGGAAACGCTGGGTGATGATGATGAAGTCGTTGGTGTCGAACACTTTGCGGGTGCGCACGATGGAGTCGAGGGTGCGGAAGCCTGCGTAGTCGAGCACGATGTCGGCAGGATCCACGCCTGCGGCAATCAGGTCCTTACGCATCGTCACCGGTTCGTTATAGCTTTGCAGCGCGTTATCACCGCTTAACAGCAGATAGTTCACCTTGCCGCTGTTGTAAGCGTTCAGCGCGCCCTGAATTCGGTAACGATAATACTGGTTGATCACCCCGGTTCGGTAGTACTTGGCGGTGCCGAGCACCACACCCACCTGGCGATAGGGCAGGTCCTGCAGGTCATCAAAGATGTAAGGAGCGGTTTTCCAGCTCATCCAGCGGTCGAGACCCAGCACGATCAACAGCAGTATGCCGACCAGGACAGACAGGCTGTAAAAAACGCGCTTTAACATGGAGATGGCTCGTTCGTGGATGAAAGTTCACTCAGGCTACTTTACCCGTCTGGTTAGCGCAAGAAACAGCGACTCAACTGAGGGGTTTTTCAGCAATGTGGCGGACATTTCAGTCCGCCGGAAGGATTTATGCCAGCAGTACGCGGTCGATCGTCGTGCAGCCTAACGCCCTGAGCGTCGCGGCGGTGGCATCCCACTGAATCAGTGGCGCATCGGCCTTTTCGGCCAGAATTGCGCGCTGAATGTCGGGGTAGTCGTAGCCGCTCAGGCTCAGCAGGTTGAGCGCACCCTGCAGCGGCGGCAGCGTTGGGTTAAACGCGGCGTTTTCCGCATAGCTGCCGGTGAAGATACGGCCATCGCGGCACTGCAGCGCCACGCCGCTTGGGGCGTTACTGTACGGCGTGTGGCTCTTGTTAGCCGCACGAATGGCCGCTTCGCTCAGGTCATCGCCGGACAGGGCGAAACCATGATCCTGCTCGTCCATCAGCAGCGTTTTAATGTCCAGATCTTTCGGGCCGAAGGCATCCGGCAGGTAATCGCCCAGCGTGTGTGGCGCACGTCCCGGCAGGTTGATGCGCAGTTGCAGCCCGCTGTTCAGCTCGTTCATAAACTGACGGCAGTGGCCGCACGGCGTGTAGTTCACGGTGATGGCGCTCAGAGCCTTTTCACCGCGCAACCAGGCGTGGCTGATGGCGCTCTGCTCCGCATGAACGGTTTGCTGCATGGTTGCGCCCAGGAACTCCATGTTTCCACCGAAGTACCAGGTTCCGCTGACGCCGCGCGCAATAGCGCCGACGTTGAAGTGGGAGAGATCGGCACGCGCGCAGGCGGCAGCCAGGGGCAGCAGTGCGAAAGCCAGCGCGTCTTCGTCCAGTCCCGCTGCTTGTTTCAGCATGGTGACCTGCTCTGCCGTCAGCAGGGCGGGGAAATGTGCATCTGCCAGGACGGGAGCAAGGGCTGATTGCAAATTCTCTGCAAGCTGAGCGAAGGCAGCTTGAAAACGTGGGTGCATGGCGTTTGCCTCATAAAGGTTAATGGATCGGTAGTTTACGGAGCCGCTGGGGCTTTATATGTGATCCACTTCTCATTATGTATGCAACTTATGAAATCAAAATGAAATTTGCGCGACGCATCGCAAATTTTAGCCCATCACCGCCAGAATCAACGGGAAAATGAACGGGGCGAGCAGGGAGGTGATAATCCCGCAGATCACCAGCGCCAGGGAGCTAAAAGCCCCTTCCTGATAGTCCAGCTCCGCGCAGCGGGCGGTACCCAGGGCGTGCGAGGCGGTACCCATCGACAATCCCCGCGCCGCTTTAGTATGGATCCGCATCGCGTTCAGGAGGGTGTGACCAAACACCGCGCCGAGAATACCGACGAAAATGACGCACATCGCGCTGATGGCCGGGATCCCGCCGAGGCTGCCGCCTACCGCCATTGCGATAGGTGTGGTCACCGATTTAGGCAGAATAGAGGCCGCAATTTGTGGCGAAGCGCCCATCAATAGCGCCACCGACGTGCCGGTGATCATCGCCACCAGGCTGCCCACAAAACAGATAGTAATGATGGATTTCCAGCGGGCGCGGATCTGGTGCAACTGCTCATATAAAGGAAAGGCGAGGGCCACAACGGCGGGCTGCAACAGGTCGTTTAAAATTTTGCTGCCGGCAAAGTAACGTTCGTAAGGGATGCCGGTGAGCAGCAGGAAAGGAATAATTACCACCATCGCCACCAGCAGGGGGTTGAGCAGCGGCATTTTGAAGCGTGCGGCAAGTTTACGCGCGGCGAAGAAGACCAGCAGGGTTAACGGCAGAGACCACCAGATATTAGCCATCATTTTTTTGTTTTCTCCCCGATGACGTTACGTTCGCCATGTACCAGATGTGAACTCCAGCTCACGACAAGGAAAACCACCAGCGTGCTAACCGCGCAGGAGACCACAATCGGGCCGAACTGGGCTTTGAGCAAATCAAAATACTGCATGACCCCGACGCCGATGGGCACGAAAAGCAGAGCCATATAGCGGATGAGGACGAAACAGCCGGGGTTAACCCACTTTGCGGGCAGAATTTGCAGCGCCAGTAAAACAAAGAGGATCAGCATGCCGATAATGCTGCCAGGAATGGTGATAGGCAGCAGCGACGCGATAAAAATCCCGGCATACAGGCAGGCGTAAATCAGGACGAATGCGCGCAGATATTGCCAGATAATGTTCAATGATTTGCTCATGGTGATAGTCCTTGATGAAACGCATTCATCATACAATTAAACCTGAAAATGTGCCACGGATCACATCATGAATTTTGAGCATACCAGACATTCCGGAATGGAACGCCGGGCTTTCCACATACATACAGAGCAGCTACTATAGCGCGTCTTTTTTCACAGGTACTCAGAATGCGTGTTTTACTGGCCCCGATGGAAGGCGTGCTCGACTCTCTTGTGCGCGAGCTGCTTACCGAGGTGAACGATTACGATCTCTGCGTGACGGAGTTTTTGCGCGTGGTCGATATGTTGCTGCCAGAAAAGTCATTCTACCGTCTCTGTCCTGAACTGCACCGCCAGAGCCGGACCCCTTCCGGTACGCTGGTGCGGATCCAGCTGTTAGGCCAGTATCCTGAATGGCTGGCGGAAAACGCCGCCAGGGCCGTGGCGCTGGGTTCGTATGGCGTCGATCTCAACTGCGGTTGTCCGTCAAAGCTGGTCAACGGCAGCGGCGGCGGGGCAACGCTACTCAAGGATCCTGAGCTGATTTATCGCGGCGCAAAAGCCATGCGCGAGGCGGTACCCTCGCATCTGCCGGTCACCGTGAAAGTTCGTCTGGGCTGGGACAGCGGAGATAAGCAGTTTGAAATTGCCGATGCGGTGCAGCAGGCTGGTGCCACCGAGCTGGTGGTGCATGGCCGCACCAAGGAAGATGGTTATAAAGCTGAGCGGATTAACTGGCAGGCGATTGGCGAGATCCGCAAACGGCTCACTATTCCGGTGATCGCTAACGGCGAAATCTGGGATTACGAAAGCGCGCAGGCATGCCTGAAAGAGACGGGCTGCAATGCGGTGATGATTGGCCGCGGAGCGCTGAACGTGCCCAACCTCAGTCGCGTCGTGAAATATAACGAACCGCGTATGCCATGGGCTGACGTGGTGACGCTGCTGCAAAAATACAGCCGTCTGGAAAAGCAGGGTGATACCGGTTTGTATCACGTCGCGCGGATCAAGCAGTGGCTGAGCTATTTACGTAAAGAATACAGCGAAGCGCTGGGGTTATTTCAGGCGATCCGCACGCTCCAGACGTCGGCTGAAATTGCGCGGGTCATTCAGTCAAAATAACTAGCGGTAATATTTAAATTTAAATAATTCACTCAGTGAATATTTTGCTGATTATGTAAATGTATAACAATTTGCGGATTGCCACGCGTTACTAAAAAACGGAAAGTCATCAAGCGTAAGTTGCGCCTTTATTTTTTGAGTGCATGGCGTAATGAAACGTTTTCTTATTTTATCTCTGAGTGCTCCCCTTGTTTTTATGCTGGCTGCGTGCGCACCGGAACATTCCACGGTAGCGCCAATAAAAACGCAGGCGACAGCTGCATCTGTAAATACCCGACTTAACCATGCAGACTGGCCGAAAAACGAATGGTGGAAAGAGTATAACGACCCGCAGCTGAATGCGCTTATTGCGAAAGCGATAGCGGATGCCCCGGATATGCAAATTGCCCGGCAACGTATTACGCTCGCGGAAGCACAGGCGAAGGCCGCTATTGCTGCCGATGGCCCACAACTGGATTTTTCTGCGGATGTTGAACGGCAGAAAATGTCGGCAGAAGGCCTGATGGGCCCGTTCGCGCTGACCGATCCGGCGGCGGGAACGACCGGCCCATGGTACACCAATGGCACTTTTGGCCTGACGGCGGGGTGGGATCTGGATCTCTGGGGGAAAAATCGCGCCCGGATTGCCGCGCGTATCGGTAAAGTGAATGCGCAAAAAGCGGAGCTGGAGCAGACTCGCCAGCTGCTTGCCAGCAGCGTTGCGCGCCTTTACTGGGTGTGGCAGACCCAGGCCGCTGCCGGGGATGTCCTTTCCCAAATTAAGCAGGAGCAGAAAAATATTATCGATGCCGATCGCGAACTGTATCAGCACGGTATTACCTCCTCGGTGGAGGGCGTCGAAACCGATATTTATGCCAGCAAAACGGATGAACAGTTAGCGGACGTGAAGGGCAAAATGAAGGCCATTGAGGCGCGACTGACTGCGTTGACCGGTACATCGGCCATAGCGCTTACGCGCCATGCGTTGCCTGCGACAGAAGCCTCGCTCCCTTCAACGCTGGGATATGAACTGCTGGCACGCCGCCCGGATCTTCAGGAGGCGCACTGGTATATCGAAGCCTCCCTGAGCGAGGTGGAGGCCGCCAGAGCCGCGTTCTATCCTGACGTGAATCTGATGGCCTTCTTACAGCAGGATGCCCTGCACCTCAGCGATCTGTTCCGCTCTTCCGCTCAGCAGATGGGCGTGACCGCCGGTTTGACCCTGCCGATTTTCGACAGCGGCAGGCTGAACGCCAATCTGGATAGTGCCCAGGCGCAGAATAACCTCTCTGTCGCGAACTACAACAAAGCGGTGGTGGAGGCGGTGAATCAGGTGGCGCGTACGGCCAGCGAAGTCGAAACCCTGACGGCAAAAAACCGTCACCAGCAGCAGGTCGAAAAAGACGCGGCACGTGTCGTGGCGCTGGCGCAGGCTCGTTTTAGGGCAGGTATCCTTGCGGGGTCGCGGGTCAGCGAAGCCAGAATCCCGGCGCTTAAAGAACACCTTGAGACGGTCATGCTGAAAGGACAGTATATCGACGCCACGCTGCAACTAACGTCGGCGCTGGGGGGCGGCTATCATCACGGCTAAAAAGATGCGTTATCTATACTTATCTCTTTGCTGTTTTTCAGGAGGTGAGTATGACCAGAGTAGCGATTGTTACCGCATCGGATTCCGGGATTGGTAAAACCACGGCCCTGATGCTGGCAGAGCGCGGGTTTGATATTGGCATTACCTGGCATTCTGATGAAAAAGGTGCGCTGGAAACCTGCCGTGAAGTGGAAGCGAAGGGGCAGCGAGCAGAGGCTGTCCATCTCGATTTAAGCACGCTCCCGGAAGGTGCTGAAGCCATTGACGTGCTGATTGCGCGTTTCGGTCGGCTGGACGTGCTGGTTAACAATGCCGGGGCGATGACCAAAGTGCCCTTCCTGGAGATGCCGTTTGACGACTGGCGGAACATCTTCACCGTCGACGTGGACGGTGCGTTTCTCTGTTCGCAGATTGCGGCACGGCAGATGGTGAAGCAGGGGGAAGGAGGGCGAATTGTCAACATTACCTCGGTGCATGAGCACACGCCGCTGCCGGAGGCCAGCGCCTACACCGCTGCGAAACATGCGCTCGGCGGCCTGACCAAATCCATGGCGATAGAACTGGTTAAGCACAACATTCTGGTGAACGCCGTCGCGCCGGGTGCCATTGCCACACCCATGAACGATATGGACGACAGCGAAGTGAAAGAAGGCTCAATGCCGGAAATCCCACTGGCGCGCCCCGGGCATACGAGAGAAATCGCCAGCCTGGTGGCGTGGCTGTGCGACAGCGACGCCAGCTATACCACCGGGCAATCGTTTATCGTTGACGGGGGTTTTATGCTGGCGAATCCGCAGTTTAAGCCGGAGGGATAGCTACTTTTTGCCCTCTCCCTGTGGGAGAGGGTGAGGGGCAGGGTATCAGGCCGCATCCGGCTACGCCTCATCCCGCGCCTTTTCCCGATGTTTCAGCCACAGCCTGACGCCAATCACCGCCACAACCACGACAAGCAACCATGCCCAGTGCTTCAGATGCTGGTCGAGATTATGCAGCCACGGACCTATCACCTCGCCTCCCACGTAACCGAGCGTCGTAAAGATCAGCGCCCAGGCAATGGCGCCAAGAATATTCAGCGGCAGAAAAATTTTCGGCGGCAGACGGCTGGCGCCAATCAGTATCGGCCCGATTATCCTGAAGCCGTACATAAAACGGGTGCCAATGACGAACAGGTAAGGGTGGCGCTGGATCAGGCGCTGCGCGCGGTTAATTTTCTTTTTGTGTTTAGCGAAACGCTTGAGAAGCGTCGGACCAAAGCGCAGACCCAGAAAGTAGAGTAGCTGATCGCCAATCATGCCGCCCAGCGCGACCGCAGCGACGACCAGCGGAAATTTCAGTAAGCCCTGATGCGCGGCGACGCCGCCTAACAGCGTGATGGTTTCACCTTCTGCCACGCTACCAATGACCAGCGCAGCATAGCCATATTGTTCAATGAGTGCGTTAATATCCATTACGTAAATGTTATCTCCCTCAGCGTACCTCGTTTAATCATATACCCCATGAATCAACAGCGGGGAAATCAACGGAAATTTCCCACTGTACATAAAATAATCTAAAGCCTGCATTATACTTAAGGTATCGCTGACGGGCCGACAACAAGGGGGCGCTATGAACCATGTCTGGGGACTTTTCTCCCATCCCGATCGTGAAATGCATGTCATCAAAAGTGAGAACGAAACGGTCTCGCATCATTACACCCACCATGTGCTGCTGATGGCCGCGGTGCCGGTAATATGCGCGTTTATTGGCACAACACAAATCGGCTGGAATTTCGGTGACGGCACCGTGGTTCAGCTTTCCTGGTTTACCGGGCTTTATCTTGCCATTCTCTTTTATGGCCTGATGCTGGCGGGCGTGGCGGTCATGGGGCGTGTCATTCACTGGATGGCACGTAACTATCCGCAACGTCCATCGCTGGCGCGCTGTATGGTCTTCGCTGGATACGTCGCGACCCCGCTGTTCTTAAGCGGTATTGTTGCACTGTATCCACTGGTCTGGTTGTGCGCACTGATCGGTACGATTGCTCTCTGTTACACAGGTTATCTGCTGTATCTGGGGGTTCCAACCTTCCTGAATATCAACAAAGAAGAGGGGCTGAGCTTCTCCAGCTCAACACTGGCTATCGGTGTGCTGGTGCTGGAGGCGTTACTGGCACTGACGGTTATTCTTTGGGGTTATGGATACCGTCTCTTCTAAGCTCACTGCATTGCTGGCGTAAATGCCAGCAATGCAGCATCTGTTCACGATTATCCGCTGGCGACAAAGCACTGTGACGGCTATGATGCCGAAGCCAGCCTGCGTTTATCCGTCGACGCAGGCGGTGTACGTCATTACGTGCGTGAATAATTATCAGAAGTCTCACCATGCTGAAATTCCGAGTCTCTTTACTTAGCCTGGCGCTGTTGCTGGGGGCGTCCGCTGCTGTGCCAGCCGTCGCTAAAACGCCCGCGGTGACCACTGCTGCTGCCCAGCCGCAAATTGCATCCGGCAGCGCGATGATTGTCGACCTCAACACCAATAAGGTGATTTACGCCAGCCATCCGGACCTGGTGCGCCCGATCGCTTCAATAACCAAATTAATGACCGCGATGGTGGTGCTTGATGCCCATCTGCCGCTGGACGAAAAACTGAAAGTGGATATCAGCCACACGCCAGAGATGAAAGGGATCTACTCTCGCGTGCGCCTGAACAGCGAAATCAGCCGTAAAAACATGCTGCTGCTGGCGCTGATGTCATCCGAAAACCGTGCGGCCGCGAGCCTGGCACACCACTATCCTGGCGGTTACGACGCGTTTATTCGCGCGATGAACGCCAAAGCCAAAGCGCTGGGGATGAACAATACGCACTATGTTGAACCGACGGGTCTGTCGATTAACAACGTCTCGACGGCCCGCGATCTGACGAAACTGCTGATTGCCAGCAAGCAGTATCCGCTGATTGGCCAGCTCAGCACGACCCGTGAAGAGATGGCGACCTTTGCCAACCCGGCCTATACGCTGCCGTTCCGCAACACTAACCATCTGGTTTACCGGGATAACTGGAACATTCAGCTAACGAAAACCGGATTCACCAACGCGGCAGGACACTGTCTGGTGATGCGTACCGTGTTTAACGGTAAGCCGGTGGCGCTGGTGGTGATGGATGCCTTCGGGAAATATACTCACTTTGCGGATGCGAGCCGCCTGCGGACCTGGATTGAGACCGGGAAAGTGCAGCCTGTACCGGCCGCGGCTTTGACGTATAAAAAGCAGAAAGCGGAGCAGATGGCGACGGCGCAGAACGATTAGGTAAATGCAAAACGGTAACCCAGGTTACCGTTTTTTATGTTTTCTCCCTCTCCCTGTGGGAGAGGGCTGGGGTGAGGGCACCAGACCGCACGGTTTTTATTCCGGCAGCGTCCAGTCCCCGTCGTTGAGCGGGCGCTGCATAATCACCGTATCCCGCCAGTCGCCTTTCTTGTATCCCACGCTGCGCAGCTGACCGACAATCTCGAAGCCATGCTTTTTATGCAGCCGCAACGAACCGGCATTGTTATTGCCATCTCCCACTACGGCAATCATCTGCCGCCACGGGCCTTGTTCGCAGCGTGCGATAAGCGCATCCATTAATGCCGTGCCAAAACCGCGGCCGGTGGTGCTGGCGTCCACGTAAATCGACTCTTCCAGGGTATAGCGGTAGGCGTGTCGCGGTCGGTAAGGACTGGCATAGCAGTAACCCACCACGATGCCGCGATACAGCGCGATGAGCCACGGTAAACCGTTCTCAGCCACGCTTTTCATACGCTGGCGCATTTCGTCGATAGTCGGGGGGACTTCTTCAAATGACGCGCGTCCGTGAAGCACATGCCAGGCATAAATTGCGGTGATGGCATGCACATCATCGGGAAGGGCGTCGCGCACTTCCAGTTCGGTTTCGGATAAAACGTCAACAGCCGACATGATGTGCCTGCTCCTCGTGATCGCATGCCGGAGAAACGTTTCTCCGGCGACAGACCGCTACTCTATTACGATTAACAAGCGCTAAACAATCTCTCAAATTTGGCTGTAGGAATTAATCAGACGCTTGCGTTGAGTGCTGCTCCGCGTCTGGGCTCTCTTTCCAGTATTTCTTCCGCGTTGTTTTACCAATGCCGGGGTTCATGCTGTTTGTAGGGTCATTCTCGCGATAAAACTGCTTAAGTGTGTCAGGAGCTTTATAAAGATGCCCGACGTTGTGTTCCGCAGGATATTGTGCGCCACGCTCGTGAAGAAGGGCGAGCATCTGCTCTTTCAGTTCGTGGGCATCAACTCCTTTTTTGACAATGTAATCCTGATGGAAGACATAGCACATAAAATGGCCGTAATAGAGCTTATTCACCAGCTTGCTGTCGATTTCCGGCGGCAAATGCTCAAACCACTCGGTGTCGTTACGGCGCAGGGCAATATCCAGCGCCAGGATATCTTCCACCTCGTCAGAGTGTACTGCCTGGTAACGGATAGCGGCTCCCGCCGCGGCAAAACGGTGCAGGAAGGCTTTGCTGCCCTCTTCAGGGGTACAGGCGAAGAAATCCCCTTCGGCGGTTTTGAAGAAGTCGGCCAGCCAGGCCTGCGCTTCGGCAATCCCGTCCCCGGCCATTTTCAGCAGCAGATGATGTTCGTACTTATCACGCCAGGTTTTCATTCGCTCCGGCAAATGCGCCGGGAAAACGTTGCCCAGCTTCTGCATAAAGCGGTCGGTGAAGTGAGGTTTGAACAGCGACACTTTCTCCAGCATCGCATCGGTGCGGCCCTTCATGGTGAAGAAGAACGGCATTTTGTCGGTGCCGAGCTTGTCGATCATCAGGAACGTATCTTTGCCGTAACGCTCGGCAATGTCGTAAATGTCCCGATGCATATATTCGCCTGCCACCGGCAGGTGGGTGAATTCGCCCAAAATATGACGACGGATTTCGGTTAACACTTCAGGCTGGTTGGTGCCGATATAAAACACCTGCTGCTTTTTCTCTGCCGGGAAGGTGTCAAGACGCACCGCGAAAACGGCAAGTTTGCCCGCACAGCCGGAGGACTCAAACAGACGGTCAGAGTCGGCGTTATAGCGCGCCGGCGTATCGGCTTCAATATCGCGCACGCGGGTAATGTAGTCATGGTCGTGCGCGTGGCGGCCGTCGTGCTGCACGTCTTCGTCCTTCACGCGATCGTCGTCGAGCTTGCTGAGGATCTGCTCTGGCGTTACGCCGAGATCGATTCCCAGGTGGTTCACCAGCGTCAGCTTGCCGTTTTCGTCAATACGGGCAAACAGCGACATCTCGGTGTAGGCCGGGCCGCGCTGCACCAGCGAGCCGCCGGAGTTATTGCAGATCCCACCGACGACCGAGGCGCCAATGCACGAGGAGCCGATCACCGAATGCGGTTCGCGTCCCAGCGGCTTAAGCGCTTTTTCCAGCGAGTAAAGAGTGGTACCAGGGAAGGCGAGTACCTGCTCGCCTTTATCCAGCAGATGCAGCTTGTCGAGGCGCAGAGTGCTGATAATCACGATGTCACGATCGTAATCGTTGCCGTTCGGCGTAGAACCTTCGGTCAGGCCGGTGTTGGCCGCCTGCATTAATATAATCTTGTCGGCGGCAACGCAGGCGCTCAGCACGCGCCACAGTTCCAGCAGCGTGCCCGGAAAGACCACCGCCAGCGCCTCGCCCTGACCGGAGCGGAAACCCTTACGGTAGCGGGCGGTTTTAGCCGGGTCGGTGAGCAGGTGAGAGGAGCCAACCAGGCGCGACAGTTCGTTAATGAATGTTTTGTTATCGTCAGTTCGAACAGAAGACATCTTCCACTCCTTGTGGTGGGGCAAATTTCTCGCTGTAAAGCATAGCGCGATTAACAGTTTCGCGGTCTACTATTCATGAGAAAAATCAGAGAATAACCCTGCAAGCAAAAGAGGGTTTATGGCACACTGCGCTTTTCGCCCGGACCGGTGGCCTTCTTCCGGCGGTTAATGATGAGAGAGTAACGACATGAGATGGATATGTTCTTTAGGTGTCGCCGTCAGCCTGGCGCTGCAGCCTGCGCTGGCAGATGAGTTGTTTGGCAATCACCCGCTTACGCCTGAAGCCCGGGACGCATTTGTCACGGAACTGCTTAAAAAGATGACGGTTGATGAGAAGATCGGCCAGCTGCGTCTGATAAGCGTCGGCCCGGATAACCCGAAAGAGGCCATCCGGGAGATGATCAAAGAAAGCCAGGTGGGCGCCATCTTTAACACCGTCACCCGCCAGGATATCCGCAAAATGCAGGATCAGGTGATGGCGCTTAGCCGCCTGAAGATCCCTCTCTTCTTCGCCTATGACGTGGTACACGGCCAGCGCACCGTCTTCCCTATCAGTCTCGGCCTGGCCTCCTCCTTTAACCTCGATGCGGTGAAAACCGTCGGTCGCGTGTCGGCTTATGAAGCGGCGGATGACGGCCTGAACATGACCTGGGCTCCGATGGTCGATGTCTCGCGCGATCCGCGCTGGGGCCGCGCATCGGAAGGCTTCGGTGAAGATACGTATTTAACCGCCACGATGGGCAAAACCATGGTGGAAGCGATGCAGGGCAAAAGCCCGGCAGACCGCTATTCGGTGATGACCAGCGTCAAACACTTCGCGGCCTATGGCGCAGTGGAGGGCGGTAAAGAGTACAACACTGTCGACATGAGCCCGCAGCGCCTGTTCAACGACTATATGCCGCCGTACAAGGCAGGGCTGGATGCAGGCAGCGGCGCGGTGATGGTGGCGCTTAACTCGCTGAACGGCACGCCGGCGACCTCCGATTCGTGGCTGCTGAAAGACGTGCTGCGTGACCAGTGGGGCTTTAAAGGCATCACCGTGTCTGACCACGGCGCGATTAAAGAGCTGATCAAACACGGCACTGCATCCGACCCGGAAGACGCCGTGCGCGTGGCGCTGAAGTCTGGCATTAACATGAGCATGAGCGATGAATACTACAGCAAATACCTGCCGGGGCTGGTGAAGAGCGGCAAGGTGACGATGGCGGAGCTGGACGATGCCACGCGCCACGTGCTGAACGTGAAATATGACATGGGGTTGTTTAACGATCCGTACAGCCACCTGGGGCCAAAAGATTCCGACCCGGCGGACACCAATGCTGAAAGCCGCCTGCACCGCAAAGAAGCGCGTGATGTGGCGCGCGAAAGCCTGGTGCTGCTGAAGAACCGCCTCGACACGCTGCCGCTGAAAAAATCCGGCACCATTGCCGTGGTGGGCCCACTGGCTGACAGCAAACGCGACGTGATGGGAAGTTGGTCTGCGGCAGGCGTCGCCGATCAGTCCGTGACCGTGCTGACCGGTATCAAGAGCGCCGTCGGTGAAAACGCCAAAGTGGTGTACGCCAAAGGGGCAAACGTCACTAATGATAAAGACATCGTCACCTTCCTCAACCAGTACGAGGAAGCGGTGAAGGTCGATCCGCGCACGCCGAAAGAGATGATCGACGAAGCGGTAAACGCGGCTAAGCAGTCGGACGTCGTTGTCGCGGTCGTGGGCGAAGCGCAGGGGATGGCGCATGAAGCTTCCAGCCGTACCGATATCACTATTCCGCAGAGTCAGCGCGATCTGATTGCCGCCCTGAAAGCCACCGGCAAGCCGCTGGTGCTGGTGCTGATGAACGGTCGTCCGCTGGCGCTGGTGAAAGAAGACCAGCAGGCAGATGCCATTCTGGAAACCTGGTTCGCCGGTACCGAAGGCGGTAACGCTATCGCCGACGTGCTGTTTGGCGATTACAACCCGTCCGGCAAGCTGCCGATGTCCTTCCCGCGCTCCGTCGGGCAGATCCCGGTTTATTACAGCCACCTGAACACCGGTCGCCCGTACAACGCCGACAAGCCGAACAAGTACACGTCACGTTACTTCGATGAAGCCAACGGCCCGCTGTATCCGTTTGGTTATGGTCTGAGCTACACCACCTTCAAGGTCTCCGGGGTGAAAATGTCGGCCCCGACCCTGAAGCGTGATGGCAAAGTGACCGCCAGCGTCGAGGTGACCAACACCGGCAAGCGCGAAGGGGCAACGGTGATTCAGATGTACGTGCAGGATGTCACTGCGTCGATGAGTCGTCCCGTGAAGCAGCTGCGTGGTTTCGAAAAGGTTGACCTGAAACCGGGTGAAACCAAAACCATCAGCTTCCCGATTGACGTGGATGCGCTGAAGTTCTGGAACCAGCAGATGAAATACGATGCGGAACCCGGCAAATTTAACGTCTTTATCGGGGTGGACTCCGCTCGCGTGAATAAAGGCGAGTTCGAACTGCTGTAACCTTTCCTGCCTTTGCATCCCCCCGTCCTGCGGGGGATGCATCTTACCTTATGCTAAAAAGGCATTTTGACGGTTAATTCTGCCGTTTTAAGCTACGCTTTTCTCTCAAGCCTCTGAAAAAGGCAGCAAAAAAATGAGGATAGCGGAATGACGATTATTAAGGGGATGTTGGGATCGGCGGCATTACTGGCGGCGCTGAGTGTGCCGTTACAGGCGGCGGAGCCGGTAAAAGTGGGTTCCAAGATCGATACCGAAGGCGCGCTGCTCGGGAATATTATTTTGCAGGTGCTGGAAAGCCACGGTCTGAAAACCGTCAATAAAGTCCAGCTCGGCACCACGCCCGTGGTGCGCGGGGCGATTACCTCCGGCGAACTGGATATCTACCCGGAATACACCGGCAACGGGGCATTCTTCTTTAAAGATGAAAACGATCCGGCATGGAAAAACGCCAAAGCCGGGTATGAGAAAGTCAAAAAACTCGACGCGGAACAGAACAAACTGGTCTGGCTGACCCCGGCTCCGGCCAACAATACCTGGACCATCGCTGTGCGCAAAGATGTGGCGGAGAAAGGTAAGCTGAACTCACTGACGGATCTTAGCCGCTACCTGAAAGAGAAGGGTGATTTTAAGCTTGCGGCGTCCGCAGAGTTTATCGAGCGTCCTGACGCGCTGCCCGCGTTCGAAAAAGCCTACGGTTTCAAACTCGACCAGGCGCAGCTGCTCTCTCTGGCGGGCGGGGATACTGCGGTGACCATCAAAGCCGCAGCGCAGCAAACCTCGGGTGTTAATGCGGCCATGGCCTACGGTACCGATGGCCCGGTGGCGGCGCTCGGCCTGCAGACCCTGACCGATCCTAAAGGCGTTCAGCCGATTTACGCCCCGACCCCGGTCGTGCGTGAGGCGGTGCTGAAAGCCCATCCGGAGATTGCCGACTGGCTCAAGCCGGTCTTCGAAAAGCTGGATGAAAAAACGCTGCAGCAGCTGAATGCCAGCATTGCCGTCGAGGGACTGGATGCCAAAAAAGTGGCCGCCGACTTCCTGAAACAACAAGGGCTTGTGAAGTAACGGGAAAGGGCTGTGCCAATAAAATGTCATAACCGCGTACTGCTGCTGTTGGCCTGCACGGCCATCGCGGCGGTCGCGTTACCGTTTGTGAATGTCGCCCCTAACCGCCTGATGTCGGGGGAGGGCAAAGCGCTCTGGCAGGTCTGGTCGTTTACGCCGGGGTGGCTGGCGGCGTCGCTGGGCGCGTGGGTGATCCTGTCGCTCTGGCAGGGACGCCCGGCGCAGTGGCTGACGCTGCTCCTCTCCGAAGGGCTGTTTATTCTCCTGTTCTGGAGCGCCGGACTGGCGGCGACGCATATGGCGTCGGCGGAAAGTCCACTGGCGAGGACCTCTATAGGCAGCGGCCTCTGGCTGTGGCTGGCGCTCTGTTTGCTGGCCTGCAGCGATGCGATTCGTCGACTCATCTCCAGTGCCGTCTGGCGCTGGGTACTGAATGCGCAGATATGGTGTATACCATTGTTCCTGCTGTTCAGTGGGGAGCTGAACAATCTCTCGCTGTTAAAAGAGTACGCCAACCGCCAGGAGGTATTTGATGATGCCCTGGCGCAACACCTGACGATCCTCTTCGGCACGCTCCTTCCGGCGCTTCTGCTCGGGATTTCGCTGGGCATGTGGTGTTACCGCCATCCTTCCCGCCAGGGCAGCATTTTTGCCGTGCTCAACGTCATCCAGACGATTCCTTCCGTTGCGCTGTTTGGCCTGCTGATTGCCCCGCTGGCCGGGCTGGTGAAGTCGTTTCCGGTGCTGGGCGCGGCAGGCATCGCCGGAACGGGATTAACCCCGGCGCTTATCGCGCTGGTGCTCTATGCACTGTTGCCGCTGGTGCGCGGCGTGGTCGCGGGGTTAAGCCAGGTCGCGCCGGATGTGCTGGAAAGCGCCCATGCCATGGGGATGAGCGCGCGGCAGTGTTTCTGGAAGATACAGCTCCCGCTGGCGCTACCCCTGCTGCTGCGCAGCCTGCGGGTAGTTGCCGTTCAGACCGTGGGCATGGCGGTGATCGCCGCGCTGATTGGCGCGGGTGGCTTTGGTGCGCTGGTGTTCCAGGGGCTGCTGAGCAGTGCTCTCGATTTGGTGTTGCTGGGCGTGGTGCCCACGATTGCGCTGGCGGTGGTTGTCGACGCGCTGTTTGCCTTATGGCTCGCGCTGCTCAGGAGAAGCGCCAATGATTGAATTTCATGATGTCAGTAAAACCTTTGCGGGTCGCCCGGCGGCGAGCCATCTCAACCTGAACTTTGCCGAAGGCGCGTTTTCCGTGCTGATTGGTACGTCAGGGTCGGGAAAATCCACCACGCTGAAGATGATCAACCGTCTGGTCGAGCATGACAGTGGGCTGATCCGCTTTGCCGGGGAAGAGATCCGCAGTCTGCCGGTGCTGGAGTTGCGCCGTCGGATGGGCTATGCCATTCAGTCCATCGGACTGTTTCCCCACTGGACGGTGGCGCAAAACATTGCCACTGTGCTGCAGCTGGAGAAATGGTCGCGGGCTAAAACGGCTGACCGGGTGGAGGAACTGATGTCTCTGCTGGGGTTAGAGCCTGCCTTGCGCGCCCGCTATCCGCACCAGCTTTCCGGTGGGCAGCAGCAGCGCGTGGGCGTGGCGCGCGCGCTGGCGGCCAATCCGCAGGTGTTGCTGATGGACGAACCCTTTGGTGCGCTGGATCCAGTGACGCGCGGGGCGCTGCAGACGGAAATGACCCGTATTCACCGCATTCTCGGAAGGACGATTGTCCTCGTGACGCACGATATTGATGAAGCTCTGCGCCTGGCCGACCATCTGGTCCTGATGGATCACGGCGAAGTGGTGCAGCAGGGCGCGCCGCTCGCGCTGCTGACCAGCCCGAAGAACGACTTTGTGCGTGAGTTTTTTGGCCGTAGCGAGCTGGGCGTCAGGTTGCTCTCCCTGCGAACGGTC
This sequence comes from Enterobacter cloacae complex sp. IR5458, assembly GCF_049238025.1. Lineage (NCBI taxonomy): Bacteria > Pseudomonadati > Pseudomonadota > Gammaproteobacteria > Enterobacterales > Enterobacteriaceae > Enterobacter > Enterobacter cloacae complex sp. IR5458. The sequence continues at coordinate 42,326 of NZ_JBMKIF010000006.1, read as the reverse complement.
AGTGACTATATGCGTCGACAGGATACGTCGCTCGCCGGTGAACCGCTACAGGCGCAAATGACCCTGCGGGATGCTCTCTCCGCGTTTGTGGCGCGCCAGTGTGAAGTGCTACCCGTTTCGGATGCCCGGGGGGCACCGTGCGGAAGCTTACATTTTCGCGATCTGCTGGCCGGGGAGGTGACGCGTGAAGGCTCTGCGTGATCCGCTCCTCTGGCTGGTAGCGCTGTTTGTCGCCTTACTGTTTTTGATGCCTCACAGCGCGGTACTGTTCAGCGCACTTTTCCCTGGGCTGCCGCGCCCGGTGTACCAGCAGGAGAGCTTTATTAATCTCGCCGTGGCGCATCTCTGGCTGGTGGCGCTCTCCAGCACTGTCGCGATTGTGCTGGGCACAGGTGCGGGTATCGCGGTGACCCGGCCTGCCGGGCGGGAGTTTCGTCCACTGGTGGAAACCATCGCGGCTATTGGACAGACGTTTCCGCCGGTGGCGGTGCTGGCCATTGCGGTGCCGGTCATGGGATTTGGTCAGCAGCCTGCGCTTATCGCGCTGATTTTATACGGGGTGTTGCCCATTCTGCAGGGCACGCTGGCGGGTATTGCGGCTGTCCCGGCATCGGTGTTAAGCGTGGCAGAAGGGATGGGGATGAGTCGCTGGCAGCGGCTGCGCAAGGTGGAACTGCCGCTTGCAGCACCGGTTATTATTGCCGGGATCCGCACGTCGGTGATTATTAACATCGGGACGGCGACCATTGCGTCTACGGTGGGGGCCAATACGCTGGGAACGCCGATCATTATCGGCTTAAGCGGGTTTAACACGGCTTATATTGTGCAGGGAGCGGTGCTGGTCGCGCTGGCGGCTATCGTCGTCGACCGCCTTTTTGAGCGGCTGGCGATGTACCTCAGCCGACACCGCCACGAACAATAAACGAGTACCCTGCCAGCATTACGCCGCCGATACCGCTTACGGCCATCAGGACAAAAAGGGTAATCACGGCCAGTTTGGTTGCCTTCATCATGTGCTCCTGTTGTTAACGGAACAATTATACGGTGAAGCGCAGCTGTTAATGAACCATAAAATGCCGTTATGGCTCATCCGGGCCAAGGGAATAAACCGGATACCCATTCTCACGCCATTCCGTCAGCAGCTGTTGCTGCGTGGCGGACGGCACTTCGCCACACCAGACCAGCAGAGTCTGGCCGTCGAAAAACTCAGGCTTAAGCTGCGCCAGCGAGTGCGCAAGGACATCCACGCGCCAGCCCTGTTGGGTGGCAATCCACGCTTCCAGCCACAGGCGGGTGGTGTCGTGCACGTTCCATCCGACCACCAGCGCATCTTTTCCGGCCTTGTTCTTCGCCGAGGCGAGGCAGACGGCAATGTAGTTAATCAGCACGCCGTCGAGCATGCTGAGCAGCGCCTGCAGGGTGGACTGCTGGCATTGCAGGCGTCGACGGAGCGGAATGAAAAGATGGGCGATGAGTGTCTGTGCCGGATAATCGCGGCCCTGCTCTTTGATCCATGCGCGCAGGCGCTGCACATTACCCGCCTGCAGGAGCCGCAGCAGGGTTTCCTGCTGTTCGCGCCAGAGGTGCTGCGTGTCCGGGTCGTCGTGGCTCAGCAAGGACTTCACTTTACCGACCTGCACGCCGTTGTCTATCCAGCTTTTAATTTCGCGGATCCGGTCGATATCGGCATCGTTGAACAGGCGATGTCCGCCGTCCGTTCTCTGCGGTTTAAGCAATCCATACCGTCGCTGCCACGCCCGTAGGGTAACGGGATTGATATCACAAAGGAGTGCCACTTCACCTATCGTGTAAAGCGCCATATTTGCCCCCTGGCTTACGCGTTCCCAGCTTAACTGTAGACCCACTTTGCCGAACCAGGAAGGATTGATTGATTTTTGAACAAATAATGCGAAGGATGCGCGATGATCGGAAAAAGGTGTGATAACGGACACGATTTTGCGCTTTTTTGGGATGCTTCAAAGAAAGCAAACCTGCAACAGTGTATGTTACGCGTTTTTAGCGTGTGCGGTTTTGAGTATGTACGAGTTTAATCTGGTGCTGCTGTTGCTTCAGCAGATGTGCGTGTTTCTGGTCATCGCCTGGCTGATGAGCAAAACGCGTCTTTTTATCCCGCTGATGCAGGTCACCGTACGTCTGCCGCATAAGCTGCTCTGCTACGTCACCTTCTCTATTTTTTGCATAATGGGGACTTATTTTGGTCTTCATATCGAAGATTCTATCGCCAATACGCGCGCGATCGGCGCGGTGATGGGCGGGCTGCTTGGCGGCCCCGTCGTCGGTGGCCTTGTGGGGTTAACCGGCGGGCTGCATCGTTATTCCATGGGCGGGATGACGGCGCTCAGCTGTATGATCTCTACGATCGTGGAAGGGCTGCTTGGCGGCCTGGTACACAGCTACATGATCAAGCGTGGTCGCCCGGATAAAGTCTTTAGCCCGCTCACTGCCGGGGCGATCACCTTTGTGGCCGAAATGGCGCAGATGGCGATCATCCTGCTGATTGCCCGTCCCTTTGACGATGCGCTGCACCTGGTCAGCAGTATTGCGGCCCCGATGATGGTGACTAACACCGTCGGCGCGGCGCTGTTTATGCGCATTCTGCTTGATAAACGCGCCATGTTTGAGAAGTACACCTCGGCCTTTTCTGCCACGGCGTTGAAGGTTGCCGCCTCGACCGAAGGGATCCTGCGCCAGGGCTTTAACGAGGAGAACAGCATGAAGGTGGCGCAGGTGCTCTACAAAGAGCTCGATATCGGCGCGGTCGCCATCACCGATCGCGAAAAGCTGCTGGCGTTTACCGGCACCGGAGACGATCACCATCTGCCGGGCAAACCTATCTCCTCAACCTATACGCTGCGGGCCATTGAAACCGGCGAAGTAGTGTATGCCGATGGTAACGAAGTGCCTTATCGCTGCTCGCTGCATCCGCAGTGTAAGCTGGGCTCCACGCTCGTCATTCCGCTGCGCGGTGAAAATCAGCGGGTGATGGGCACCATCAAGCTGTATGAGGCGAAAAACCGCCTGTTCAGCTCCATCAACCGCACGCTGGGGGAGGGGATCGCTCAGCTGCTGTCAGCGCAAATCCTCGCCGGGCAGTATGAACGGCAGAAAGCCCTGTTAACGCAGTCTGAGATTAAGCTCCTGCATGCGCAGGTTAATCCGCATTTCCTGTTTAATGCCCTGAATACGCTTAAAGCGGTGATCCGCCGCGACAGCGATCAGGCCGCGCAGCTGGTGCAGTTTCTGTCGACCTTTTTCCGCAAGAACCTGAAACGTCCGTCAGAGATAGTGACCCTGTCCGATGAGATTGAGCACGTGAACGCCTATCTGCAGATTGAGCAGGCGCGTTTCCAGTCTCGCCTGCAGGTGTCGCTTTCCGTCCCGGATGACCTGGCGTATCAGCATCTTCCGGCCTTTACCCTGCAGCCTATCGTGGAAAATGCCATCAAACATGGAACTTCGCAGCTGCTCGGGATCGGAGAGATCACGATTGCTGCCAGCCGTTTTAACCATCATCTGGTGCTGGATATTGAAGATAATGCCGGGCTTTATCAGCCTTCCACGTCGGGCGGGCTAGGGATGAGCCTGGTGGATAAACGTCTGCGTGCCCACTTTGGCGACGACTGCGGTATTACCGTGGCCTGTGAGCCGGACCGATTTACCCGTATTACCGTTCGACTGCCGCTGGAGGAAAACGCATGTTAAGAGTGCTGATTGTGGATGATGAGCCGCTGGCACGGGAAAACCTGCGCGTTCTGCTGCAGGAGCAGCCAGATATTGAGGTTGTGGGAGAGTGTGCGAACGCCATTGAGGCCATTGGTGCCGTGCATAAGTTGCGCCCTGACGTGCTGTTCCTCGACATTCAAATGCCGCGTATCAGCGGGCTGGAGATGGTGGGTATGCTCGACCCGGCGCATCGTCCCTACATCGTGTTTCTGACGGCCTTCGACGAGTATGCCGTTAAGGCTTTTGAGGAGCACGCGTTTGATTATTTACTCAAGCCGATTGAAGAGAAGCGGCTGGAAAAGACCCTGAACCGGTTACGCCAGGAGCGAACCGTCCAGGATGTCACGCTGCTGCCAGAGAACCAGCAGCCGCTGAAATTTATCCCGTGCACCGGGCACAGCCGAATCTATCTTTTGCAGATGGATGATGTGGCCTTCGTGAGTAGCCGACTGAGCGGCGTGTTTGTCACCAGTGCAGAGGGAAATGAAGGATTTACCGAACTGACTCTGCGCACGCTGGAGAGCCGCACGCCGCTGATCCGCTGTCATCGCCAGTATCTGGTGAACATGGCGCATCTGAAAGAGATCCGCCTGGAAGACAACGGCCAGGCCGAGCTGGTACTGCGCGCCGGGCAGACTGTTCCCGTCAGCCGCCGCTATCTGAAAAGTTTGAAAGAGGCGATTGGCCTGTAAAGCTGGTACACTGCGCGCCATTGCATCATCGACATTCGAAGGCTCTATGCTCAGTAACGATATTCTCCGTAGCCTGCGCTACACCCTGAAAGCAAACAACAACGACATGGTGCGCATTCTTGCACTGTCCGACATGGAATCCACGTCTGCAGGCTTTGACACCTGGATGACCAAAGAGGATGAAGAGGGCTTCGTGCGCTGCCCCGACATCATTCTGTCGGGTTTCCTGAACGGTCTGATTTATGACAAGCGTGGCAAAGATGAGTCCGCCCCGGAGCTGGCGCTGGAGCGTCGCGTGAACAACAATACGGTACTGAAAAAGCTGCGCATCGCGTTCTCGCTGAAAACGGACGATATTGTGGCGATCATGACGGAGCAAAAATACCGCGTATCCGTGCCGGAAGTGACTGCCATGATGCGCGCGCCGGACCACAAAAACTACCGCGAGTGCGGTGATCAGTTTCTGCGTAATTTTCTGCGCGGGCTGACCCACCGGGTGCATCACCCTAAAGTGTGATTTGCCCAGCGGCGCTGCGCTTGCAGGGCCTACGGGTTTTGTAGGCCGGGTAAGGCGAAGCCGCCACCCGGCAAAAAAAAGCCGGATAAGAATCCGGCTTTTTTGTTATTTCACCTGCTGACCCGGCTTCGCGCCTTCGTCAGGGCTTAACAGGAAAATGTCTTTCCCGCCGGGGCCTGCGGCCATCACCATTCCCTCAGAGATGCCGAAGCGCATTTTACGCGGTGCCAGGTTCGCCACCATCACGGTCTGACGGCCAATCAGCACCTGTGGATCCGGGTAGGCTGAACGGATGCCGGAGAAGACGTTGCGCTTCTCGCCGCCCAGATCCAGCGTCAGGCGCAGCAGCTTGTCAGAGCCTTCCACGAATTCCGCGTTTTCAATCAGCGCTACGCGCAGGTCAACTTTGGCGAAATCGTCAAAGGTGATGGTTTCCTGAATCGGATCGTCCGCCAGCGGGCCGGTCACCGGTGCTGTAGCGGCCTTCACCTCTTCTTTAGAGGCTTCGACCAGGGCTTCAACCTGCTTCATCTCAATGCGGTTATACAGCGCTTTAAAGGTGTTCACCTTGTGGCTGAGCAGCGGCTGCTGGATAGCATCCCAGGTCAGTTCGGTGTTCAGGAAGGCTTCAGCACGCGCGGCCAGCTGCGGCAGAACCGGTTTCAGCCAGGTCATCAGCACGCGGAACATGTTCAGACCCATGGTGCAGATCGCCTGCAGGTCGGCGTCGCGGCCTTCCTGTTTGGCAACCACCCATGGCGCCTGCTCGTCTACATAGCGGTTGGCAACATCTGCCAGCGCCATGATTTCACGAATGGCTTTACCGAATTCACGGCTTTCCCACGCTTCGCCAACCGCAGCGGCGGCGTCAGTGAAGGTTTTATACAGCTCAGGATCGGCCAGCTCTGCGGAGAGCACGCCGTCAAAGCGTTTGGCGATAAAGCCTGCGTTACGGGACGCCAGGTTCACCACCTTGTTGACGATGTCCGCGTTCACGCGCTGGACGAAATCTTCCAGGTTCAGGTCAATGTCGTCGATGCGAGAGGAGAGCTTCGCCGTGTAGTAGTAGCGCAGGCTGTCCGCGTCGAAGTGGTTCAGCCAGGTGCTGGCTTTAATGAACGTCCCGCGAGATTTAGACATCTTCGCGCCGTTAACCGTCACGTAGCCGTGCACGAACAGGTTGGTCGGCTTGCGGAAGTTGCTGCCTTCCAGCATTGCCGGCCAGAACAGACTGTGGAAGTAAACGATGTCTTTACCGATGAAGTGATACAGCTCGGCAGTGGAATCTTTCTTCCAGTATTCGTCGAAGCTGACGGTGTCGCCACGCTTGTCGCACAGGTTCTTGAAGGAGCCCATGTAGCCGATGGGTGCGTCCAGCCAGACGTAGAAGTATTTGCCCGGTGCGTTCGGGATTTCGAAGCCGAAGTACGGCGCATCGCGGGAGATATCCCACTGTTGCAGACCGGATTCGAACCACTCCTGCATCTTGTTCGCCACCTGCTCCTGCAGCGCGCCGCTGCGGGTCCACGCCTGCAGCATTTCGCTGAAGGATGGCAGGTCAAAGAAGAAGTGCTCGGAATCACGCATCACAGGCGTAGCGCCGGACACCACGGATTTCGGCTCGATAAGCTCAGTCGGGCTGTAAGTTGCGCCACACACTTCGCAGTTATCGCCGTACTGATCCGGTGATTTGCATTTCGGGCAGGTGCCTTTGACGAAACGGTCCGGCAGGAACATGCCTTTTTCCGGATCGTATAGCTGAGAGATGGTGCGGTTTTTGATAAAACCGTTCTCTTTCAGACGCGTGTAGATTAGCTCCGACAGCTCACGGTTCTCGTCGCTGTGGGTGGAGTGATAGTTGTCATAGCTGATGTCAAAGCCAGCAAAATCGGTCTGATGCTCCTGACTCATTTCGGCAATCATCTGCTCCGGGGAGATACCCAACTGCTGCGCTTTCAGCATGATCGGCGTGCCGTGAGCATCGTCTGCACAGATGAAGTTTACCTCGTGGCCGCGCATTCGCTGGTAACGGACCCAGACATCAGCCTGGATATGCTCCAGCATGTGGCCGAGGTGGATTGAGCCGTTGGCGTACGGCAGGGCGCACGTTACCAGAATTTTTTTCGCGACTTGAGTCATAGTAGGCATTACTTCTTTTAACTGTGAAAAGGGTTTTCGATATTACCAAAAGGGGCATTATTAAGTAAGCACAAACCGCGGCCTTTCAGGTAAACTTGCTGTCTAAGGTCTTATTCACAAGAACAAAGGAGTCGGGATGAGTTCTCAATCCCAGGCCAAATCACCGGAAGCCTTACGAGCAATGGTCGCCGGGACGCTGGCTAACTTTCAGCATCCAACCCTGAAACATAATCTCACGACGCTGAAAGCGTTACACCACGTTGCGTGGCTGGACGATACGCTGCACATTGAGCTGCAGATGCCCTTCGTCTGGAGCACCGCCTTTGATGCGCTGAAAGAGCAGACCAGCTCTGAGCTGCTGCGCATTACCGGAGCGAAAGCGATCGACTGGAAGCTGAGCCACAGCATCGCCACGCTGAAGCGTGTGAAGAATCAGCCTGGCGTGAACGGTGTGAAAAACATCATCGCCGTGAGCTCAGGTAAAGGCGGGGTGGGCAAATCGTCTACCGCAGTAAACCTGGCGCTTGCGCTGGCGGCGGAAGGGGCGAAGGTGGGTATTCTCGATGCCGATATCTATGGTCCGTCCATTCCAAACATGCTGGGTGCGGAAAACCAGCGTCCAACCTCGCCGGACGGTACGCATATGGCGCCGATCGTGGCGCATGGGCTGGCGACCAACTCAATCGGTTACCTGGTGACTGACGATAACGCCATGGTCTGGCGCGGCCCGATGGCCAGCAAAGCGCTGATGCAGATGCTGCAGGAAACCATGTGGCCGGATCTCGATTATCTGGTGCTGGATATGCCGCCGGGTACCGGTGATATCCAGCTGACGCTGGCGCAGAACATTCCGGTAACGGGCGCTGTGGTGGTGACCACACCGCAGGACATCGCGCTGATCGACGCCAAAAAAGGCATCGTCATGTTCGAAAAAGTGGAGGTGCCGGTACTCGGTATCGTTGAGAACATGAGCATGCACATCTGCAGCAACTGTGGGCACCACGAACCAATCTTTGGTACTGGTGGCGCAGAAAAGCTGGCCGAACAGTATCATACCCAACTGCTGGGTCAGATGCCGCTGCATATCACCCTGCGCGAAGATCTGGACAGTGGAAAACCGACGGTTGTTAGCCGTCCGGACAGCGAATTTGCGGATATGTATCGTCAGCTGGCGGGGCGCGTTGCGGCGCAGCTTTACTGGCAGGGCGAAGTCATTCCGAGCGAAATCGCGTTCCGCGCGGTGTAATTCCTCTGCACTTTAATGCCGGGTGGCGCTTCGCTTACCCGGCCTACAAATGGCACCATCACGTAGGTCGGGTAAGGCGAAGCCGCCACCCGACGTTAACTCAGCCGATAATGCATCAGATAGTACTCTCCGTCCGGAGAATCACCCGTTGCCTCAATGTGCCAGCCATGTCGCTGGTAAAACGCAATAGCCCGCCTGTTCTTCACCAGACACTTCAGTGCACCCGTGCTGGTAAACGTTTTCTGTACGTGCTCAAGTAACAGATGTCCGACACCCAGGCTCTGAGACTGCGGATCAACAAACAGGTTGTGCAGAAAATTATCGTTGGTCCAGACGGAAGCAAACCCCAGGCGATGGCCGTCCTGCTCAGCAACCCAGATGGCTTCGTCCCGGGTAGCGGCGTCGAAATCTTCCAGATGCCAGCCAGAGTCATCAAGCCAGGGCCAGGCATCGCGTCGGGCGTGGAGATAGAGCGTGCGCAGGAAAGGCCGATCGCTCTCCTGCCACGGACGGATGACGATCGTATCAGCGATGATAGAAGATATCCCCATTATAGGCTTTGTAGATTTTGCCATCTGCATCGCCAATCAGGACGTAGTTTTCGCCCATGTAGGTCCAGTGGGTCCCTGCATCCGGTGCCGGCAGGTTACGCAACTGATACTGTTTGATGGTGTATTCGGGCGTTTGATACTGCGCCGGTGCGGTATCGCCGATTTTGAACTTAGTGAAATCAGCGATGAACTCTTGTTCCTCATAGGCTTTGATGCCTGATGGCGCAGCGGCGGTTTGCGGGGCAGAAAATGCGGATCCCGCCAAAGACAGTAATACACCCAGAAGCAGCAATTTACGCTTAGCCATTTTTTCTCCAGTGATATCGTTACAGATGTTTTGTCTGCGGGCGCGCGTATGAAGCAAGGCAGACAGTCCATTTTAAGGATCAACGCAAGCCGTGTATGAAAAAAATGTAACAAAAATGGACAGTTTTGTGTAGTCGAACCGTGTGGGTCTTATTTGTGTGGTCGATATTTACCATTACTAGTATTTGTTATTTTTATTAATCTATTCTGAAAATAACTTTTAGCATCAAAATTGCGCGGTTAAGCGAATGCTTTACTGAGGAATACCCTTTAGTATCGCCTTCGGATGAAGTGATATTACTTTTGATTTTATTAGACGATTGTACATCGGCTCAGTTTTTTAAAGCGGATGTATTCGTTTTTTAGAATTTCATGGTAATGCCATTAAAATAATAACTAATTATATTTCATGGTGTTAGTTGCATTCTTTTTGCAGATGTAACGCCTGGCGCAACGATAAACCAACATTTTATATAAATGAAAAACACAACTGCATTCCCACTACTCTTTCTTTTTCTTAGCCAGTTAACAGGGTGTGTATTTTCACCGGGTCAGCACTTAAGTCTGTCTGGAAAAAAAGTTACGCCGAGTGAAGGAATTAATCATCAACTGGATAAACGTGTAGAAATTTTTCCAGTGACCCCTGGGTTGATTGAAAAACTGCGTCCGCCCGTGTCGAAATCTCAGGCGAATCCTAATCTGGATGAGCAGCTCAAAAACTGGGAATACCGTATTGGCACAGGCGACATCCTGACGGTCACCGTCTGGGATCACCCTGAATTAACGACGCCTGCCGGGCAGTATCGTAGCGCGAGCGATGCGGGCAACTGGGTCAACGCCGACGGTACGCTTTTTTACCCCTATGTCGGTAAGCTGCACGTAGCGGGCAAAACAGTTTCACAGATACGTGAAGAGATTACCGCGCGACTGGATAAGGTCATTGAGAGCCCTCAAGTGGATGTCAGCATAGCCTCCTTCCGTTCGCAAAAAGCCTATATCACTGGTGAGGTAGAGAAATCGGGCCAGCAGCCCATTACCAATATTCCACTGACGGTGATGGATGCAGTCAACGCTGCTGGTGGGCTATCTGCGGATGCCGACTGGCGGAATGTGGTACTCACGCATAATGGTCAGGACTCACGTCTTTCCCTCTATGCCCTGATGCAGCACGGCGATTTAACGCAAAACAAGCTGCTTTATCCAGGCGATATCTTGTTTGTTCCCCGAAACGACGCGCTGAAAGTGTTCGTGATGGGGGAGGTGGTTAAACAGAGCACCCTTAAAATGGATCGTAGCGGCATGACGCTGGCCGAAGCGCTGGGAAATGCTGGCGGCTTAAACCAGAACATGGCCGATGCCACCGGCATTTTTGTTATTCGACAGGTAGTGAAAAAAGGCGACGCGGACAAAATTGCCAACATCTATCAACTGAATGCAGAAGATGCGTCAGCCATGGTACTAAGCACGGAGTTTCAGCTGGAGCCGTATGACATTGTCTATGTGACCACCGCACCGCTTTCACGCTGGAATCGCGTCATTACCCAACTGGTGCCGACTATCACAGGTGTTCACGATCTGACCGAAACCGTCCGCTATATCAGATCGTGGCCGCAATAATGTTCAATTCAATCTTAGTGGTTTGCACAGGCAATATTTGCCGTTCGCCAATGGGTGAACGGCTGTTGCGCCAGCAGTTACCCGGCAGGCAGGTGACCTCGGCAGGTATTTTCGGTCTCGAAGGATGCCCGGCGGATGCCGCTGCGCAGGCCGTGGCCTGGCGTCATGGTATTTCGCTGGAGGGGCATGTTGCCCGCAAGGTGACGCGTAGCCTGTTACAAAAATCCGATTTGATTCTGGTGATGGAGCCGAAACACCTTCGTTTTATCGCCACTATGGCCCCGGAGAACCGGGGAAAATCGCTGCTATTTGGACAATGGCTGGAAACCAAGGACATTCCCGACCCGTATCACAAAAGTCGTGAAGCCTTCGAATATGTTTTCAACCAATTGGGAAAAGCCAGTCAGGAATGGGCTCGTCGTTTGAGTCAACAAGGAATGAAGCAGTAATGTCGTCTTCTAAATCAGACAAATTTGGTGCCGCGACACCGCAGAATAATGAAATCGATCTCATTCAGTTGCTTGCTGAGATGTTTGATCACCGGATCATGATTGCGTGTATCACACTCCTGTTCACGGTATGTGCGGGGATTTATGCATTCAGCGCCACGCCAGTTTATCAGGCTGATGCCCTGGTGCAGGTCGAGGCGAAGCAGGATAACTCGCTACTTAAAAGCTTGAGCCAGTTCGGGTCCGATCTCTCCCCTGATGTCGCCCCAGAACTTCTACTCCTTAAATCACGGATGATTCTGGGAGAGACCGTTGATCAACTCGGGCTAACATACCACGTTAAGCGGCGCGTACTCCCTGTTATCGGTCCTGTGTGGGAACAGATTCGGGGACGAAAATCTGATGAAATAACGATTGGCGCACTGACTATTCCGCTTCTGGAAGGTGAGCCACAAACGCTTTTACTCACCGTACAGGACCAGGGGCGATTTCATCTTGAGGGAAAGACGCTGGTTGTAGACGGCGTTGTGGGGAAAGCGCTGGTTAAAGATGGGGTATCTCTGCTGGTGACATCCCTCGATGCGGTTCCGGGTACCCAATTTATCCTCAAAACCGTCACGAAACTTGAAGCGATCAACGCCATTCAAAAGAGGCTTACGGTTGCTGAATCGGCGAAACAGAGCGGTATGATCGCGTTAACCATAGCGGGTGAAGACCCCGGTAAGATCGCCAGAGTGCTTAATACAATCGCTGAAAATTATCTCAGCCAGAATATCGCGCGTCAGGAAGCTCAAGATACCCGGAGCCTGACGTTTTTACAGACTCAATTACCGAAGATCAGTCGGGAGCTGGATGAAGCCGAAGCACGACTGAATGCCTACAGAGAGAAGCGTGATTCTGTCGACTTGTCTCTGGAGGCAAAGTCGGTTCTTGATCAGGTTGTTAATGTGGAAAACCAGCTTAACGAGCTGACATTCCGCGAAGCAGAGGTTTCTCAGCTTTTCAAGAAGGATCACCCCACTTACCGCGCGTTACGGGAAAAGAAACAAACGCTCGAGCAGGAGCGTACGCGCCTCAACAAACGCGTTTCAGCCATGCCCTCCACGCAGCAGGAAATATTACGCCTGAGTCGTGACGTGGAATCCGGGCGTACCATCTACCTGCAGCTTCTGACGCGGCAGCAGGAGCTGAATATCTCCCGCTCCAGCGCGATTGGAAACGTGCGGATCATTGACCCGGCCGTGACGCAGCCCATTCCGATTAAACCGCGTAAAGCGCTTATTATTGTGCTGGGCATGCTGATGGGGTTAATGCTCTCGACCGGAACGGTTTTCGTGCGTTCGGCCTTTAAGCGGGGCATTACGTCATCTGAGCAACTTGAAATGCAGGGAATACCGCTTCTGGCGACGCTCCCGCGTTCAGTCTGGCTCTGGAAAAAGACGCATCTGCGCAGGCGAAACCTGTTTGCTTCCCACTGGAAACACAGAACATCAAACGTACCTTTCCTGCCAGTTGACCGGCCTACCGATATGTTTATCGAAGCGGTGCGCGGGCTCCGTACCAGTCTGCATTTTACAATGATGGATGCAACAAACCGGATCGTAGTGGTGTCAGGCCCTACGCAGGACTGCGGAAAGACCCTGGTCAGTACCTCACTGGCGTCGATTGCGGCTCAGGCGGGACAGCGAGTCTTGTTTATTGATGCGGATATGCGCAAGGGGTATGTCCACAATATTTTCAAACTGAACAATCATCTTGGATTGTCCAGCGTGCTCGGAGGAAACGTAGAATGGCAGGACGCGGTTCAACGCTTTGAGAAAGGCGGTTTTGATGTCCTGACCTGCGGACCCCGGCCTTCACATCCCGTTGATTTGCTCATGAGTGAACGCTTCCAGGCGGTAATGTCACGGATCGACACTCTTTATGACATCGTCATTATCGACACCCCACCCGTACTTGCCGTGACGGATGCATTGCTGATCACCAGAGCCGCGGCCACCACGCTACTGGTTGCCCGTTTTGGAAAAACCAGCGGTAAAGAGGTTGAACACTCACTGAAGCGTCTGCGGCAAACGGGCGTGCAGGTGAATGGCGCTATCCTCAACGATATCGTGAAATCCGCTGCGCTCTATTACAACTCGGGCTATAGCCACTACGACTACGGTTACACTCAGGAATAAGCGTGGCGCGACACTTCTTTACAGCACCGCGCCGAACAGCCCGTTAAGATGACCTCCGTTACAACGAGAGGTCATAATGGATAACCGTAAATTGAGTCGACTGCGCCGTTGGGCGCGGGAAGGGATCATTTTCTTCCTGCTCGCGCTGGCCGTGATGTGGGGCGTGGATCAATACCGCAAGCCCACACTCCCCGCCAGTTTTAGCGCCACACCAATGCAAAGCATTGACGGAAAGCGCCACGATATCGAAGCGCTCAGCCAGGAGCGGCCACTGCTGATCTACGTCTGGGCCACCTGGTGTAGCATCTGCCGTTATACGACACCGGCGGTGGATAAGCTGGCAGAAGAGGGCGGTAACGTCATCAGTATTGCCATGCGTTCTGGTGATGATGCGAAGCTGGCTCGCTGGGTCGAGAAGAAAAGCCTGAGTATGCCGGTGATTAACGATCCAAACGGTGCGGTGTCACAACAGTGGCAGGTGAGCGTAACGCCGACGCTGGTGATTGTATCGAAGGGGAATGTGGTCAGTACCACAACGGGCTGGACGAGCTACTGGGGATTAAAAGTCAGGATGTGGTGGGCAGGTCTGTAAAAATAACCCCTCTCCCGGCGGGAGAGGGGTTTTGGATTACTTAGCCAGAACTTCCTGCGCGGTGCGCTCAACCAAAGACAGCAGGGTTTTGATATCCTCCAGCGTCACGGTTGGGTTCAGCAGCGTCAGCTTCAGGCAGGTAACGCCGTTATGCTCGGTCACACCGACGTTCGCGCGACCAGACTCCAGCAGCGCATCACCAATTTTCTGGTTCAGCAGGGCGATACCCGCATCGTCCATCTGCACCTGGCCACGGAAGCGGAACAGCACGCTTGCCAGCTGTGGCTGCATAACCAGTTCCAGAGCAGGCTGCTCTTTCACGTAGGCGGCAACCTGCTGCGCCAGCGTCACGCCGTGATCGATGATCGCGGCGTATTGCTCCTGACCCAGTGCTTCCAGGCTCATCCACAGCTTCAGCGCGTCGAAACGGCGGGTCGTCTGCAGAGATTTGGACACCAGATTTGGCACGCCCGCCTCTTCGTCGAACTCAGAGTTCAGGTAGGCCGCCTGATAGCGCATCAGCTCATAGTGACGTGCTTCTTTCAGCAGGAACGCGCCGCAGCTGATGGTCTGGAAGAACTGCTTGTGGAAGTCCAGCGTGACGGAATCCACCAGCTCAATACCGTCCAGGTAATGACGATACTGCTCAGACATCAGCAGCGCGCCGCCCCAGGCCGCATCAACGTGTACCCAGATGTTCTGCTTCGCCGCCAGTTCAGCAATCGCACGCAGCGGGTCGATAGCACCGGCATCGGTGGTACCGGCTGTCGCGACGATCGCCAGAATCTGCTCGCCGTTCGCGTTGCACTGCGCAATTTTCGCCGCCAGATCGGACAGATCCATACGGGAGAATTCATCCGTTTTCACCTGCACCACGGACTGGTAGCCCAGACCCATCAGCGCCATGTTTTTCTGCACGGAGAAGTGCGCGTTTTCGGAGCACAGTACGCGGATCTTACGCAGATCGCCCACCAGACCGTCCTGCTGAACGGAGTGACCCTGACGCGCGAAGAACGCATCACGGGCCAGCATCAGACCCATCAGGTTGCTCTGAGTGCCGCCGCTGGTGAAAACACCTGCGTCGCCAGCCTGATAACCCACGCGGGTACGCAGCCATTCGATCAGTTTGATCTCAATGATGGTTGCGGACGGGCTTTGATCCCAGGAGTCCATACTCTGGTTAGTGGCGTTAATCAGCACTTCTGCCGCCTGGCTTACGACCAGACTTGGACAGTGCAGGTGCGCCACACACTGTGGGTGATGAACGGACAAGCTGTCTTTCAGGAAGAACTCAACGGCGCGTTCAATCGCCGCTTCGTTGCCCAGCCCTTTCGGGTTGAAATCCAGCTTAATACGGTCGCGCAGTTCCGCGACCGTTTTGCCCTGGTACATCTCAGGCTGTTTCAGCCACTGCATCACAGCCTGAGTGCTTTGTTCAATCGCCTGCTGATAAGCGTCAATACTCTGCGCAGAGGAGAACAAAATTGGGTTTGAATCTGACATCGTAATCAACTACTCCGGTTACGCCGGGCGAACGCCCGCAGCAAGCAGTGCCTGCTCGAATTTATCCAGGAAGATTTTCAGCTCTTCATCGCTGATCAGCAGAGAAGGCAGCAGACGCAGAACGATACCGTTGCGACCACCACGTTCCAGAATCAGACCGGCTTCGAAGCATTTCTTCTGAATCAGTGCAGACAGCTCGCCGTCGCCCGGGAAGCAACCCATGTGGTCAGCCGCTTCGTGTGGCTTAACGATCTCAATACCGATCATCATGCCCAGACCGCGAACGTGGCCGATGACCGGATAACGTTTCGCCATCTCTTTCAGCTGGCCTTTCAGCCATTCGCCCTGTGCAGCCACTTTGCCTGCGATGTTCTGGTCTTTCAGGATTTTCAGCGTCGTCAGACCGGTTGCCATCGCCAGCTGGTTGCCGCGGAAAGTGCCGGTGTGGTGACCCGGTGCCCATGCGTCGAACTGCTTTTTGATACCGAGCACGGCCAGCGGCAGACCGCCGCCAACGGCTTTAGACATCACGATAATGTCTGGCTCAATGCCCGCGTGTTCGAAGGCGAAGAATTTACCGGTACGGGCAAAGCCTGCCTGAACTTCGTCGAGGATCAGCAGAATGCCATGTTCCTGCGTCACTTTACGGATGCGCTGCAGCCACTCAGCCGGAGCCGGGTTCACGCCGCCTTCACCCTGAACGGCTTCGAGGATCACCGCAGCAGGTTTACGCACGCCGCTTTCAACGTCGTTAATCAGGTTGTCGAAGTAGTAGGTCAGCGCTTTAACACCCGCTTCACCACCGATACCCAGTGGGCAGCGGTATTCGTGCGGATAAGGCATGAACTGCACTTCTGGCATCATACCGTCAACCGCTTCTTTCGGAGACAGGTTACCCGTCACGGACAGTGCGCCGTGGGTCATCCCGTGGTAACCACCTGAGAAGCTGATGATACCGCTACGGCCGGTCACTTTTTTCGCCAGCTTCAGCGCCGCTTCAACGGCGTCAGCACCGGATGGACCGGTGAACTGCAGGCAGTACTCTTTGCCCTGACCCGGCAGCAGAGAGAGCAGGTATTCAGAAAACGCGTCTTTCAGAGGCGTCGTCAGATCCAGTGTATGTAACGGCAAGCCGCTGGTAATGACATTTTGGATGCTTTTCAGCACATCAGGATGGTTATGTCCAAGCGCAAGGGTCCCTGCACCTGCTAAACAGTCAAGGTATTCTTTATTATCTGCATCGGTGATCCACACGCCTTCTGCTTTAGTGATCGCTAAAGGCAGTTTGCGCGGATAACTCCTGACGTTAGATTCAAACTCGGCCTGACGGGCCAGATAGGTTTCGTTGCTTTTGTGGGCATCTACAGTGTCAATACGGACTTTATCCGTCATCATATCACTCCTACAACCGCCGCTTCGTTATGAGCCACGATTGAATAAAAAGTTAAAAAACAGATGGGGCCTGAAAAAAACGCCGCCAATATAGAGCCTTTTGCCACGGGGCTCAATGGTTAATTTGTTTACTGTTTTGTGACATGGGTTACAGGGGCGGGTTTATCCCCGTTTAAGGAGAGGAAATTACACTTTATGGTAAATAAAAACAGCCTGTTACGTACTTTACGCCCTGATTGTAAAATCATAAAAAAGAGTGTGGCAAATTGTGCGATTCGCTTGATGAAAAGGAGGTAAGCCGCCTCCTTTGCACGCTTATTTCTGCGACCTGTGCAAAAAGCTGCGGTCAGGATGCATGCGCAACGGAATCACGCTTTAAATATGGACTTTCAACACGTGTGGTTTCCAGGTGTTGCTCACCGTTAATAATATGCAGGGCGCTCAGGCGACCAATTTCATAATGCGGCAACTGAACTGTAGAGAGCGGAGGGAGGAAGAGTTCCCCAATGCCGACCATATTGTCGTAGCCGATAACCGCGACATCCTCGGGAATGCGAAGCCCTTGCGCCAGTAGCGTCTGATAGACCATCAACGCGATGCGGTCGTTGCCGCAGATCACGGCGTCGAACCGTGGGACACCATTCTGGATGCGCGCCAGCAACACTGAGGGAATGTCACGATAGTGCTCATCGCCGGGCGCCATATAGTTGTGCTCCAGGCTATCCGGGTCGATTCCCGCTTCAAGGCATGCGCGTTCCAGCCCCTGACGGCGTCGGGTTGTGGCCAGGTGGCCCGCAGGCAAATGCAGGCAGAGTGGTTGTTGATAGCCCTCCGCAAGCAACGCGCGCACGGCGGTGTACTGCCCCAGTTCGTCATCTGGAATATAGCTGGCTACCCGTTCACCGTCACTTTCGCAGTTGGCCAACACACAGGGTAGGGTAAGCAACTTAGCCGGGAGAGGAACCTGACGTAGCCCCATGGTGGTGTAAATAATCCCGTCAGGCCGATGAGACAGGAGAAGGTCGACAATGGCGTCCGGGTTATCATCGCTAAACATATTCATCACGAAGCTGTTCCAGCCGTGCATCCTGGCGGTCTCTTCAATGGACAGCGTAATCTCCACCGAGAAAGGTGTCGTCACCGTATCAAGGGCCAGCACGCCGATGGTTTTAGGTGAGGCATGTGCACCACGTATCTTCTTGGCGGACAGATCGGGCACATAGTTGGTCTGCTCGATGGCCCGATGTACGCGCGCCAGCGTTTCCGGTTTTAGGCGCTCCGGGCTGTTAAGCGCACGTGATACAGTCATCAGAGACACGTTCGCCAGCTTTGCGACGTCCTTCAGGGAAGCCATTTTCTTACTCCGTCAATGATCTGTAAGAGAGAATATACAACTAAGTAAATGATGTAAAAGGAAATCCTGTTCTGGGGTAGTGTCGTGCAGCGATCACAGATGAATATTTGATCGCGATCGCACTCCTTCAATGTTAACGTTAACTTTCGTGATTAACATCATAAACCTTAGTCAAACAGCATGAGAATAAAATTATGTTAACGTTACCATTGCGTCATTACTCCAACATGAGAATGTCATGATGAAAACGCATCACTCTCACAGCTACCCTTTATTGAGCGCATTACTGTTTTTCTTTTTTGTGACCTGGTCGTCTTCCGGCTCGTTGCTTTCTATCTGGCTCCACCAGGAAGTGGGCTTAAAGGCAGGGGATACCGGCATTATCTATGCCGTGCTTTCAGTCTCTGCGCTGTTTGCTCAAATCTGCTATGGATTCATTCAGGACAAGCTCGGTCTGCGAAAAAACCTGCTCTGGTTTTTGACCAGTCTGCTCATTCTTTCGGGTCCGGCGTTTTTGCTGTTTGGTTATCTGCTGCAGATTAACGTTTTACTCGGCAGTATTTTCGGCGGGGTTTTTATCGGTTTGACGTTTAACGGCGGGATAGGGGTACTGGAATCCTATACCGAGCGCGTGGCACGCCAAAGCCAGTTTGAATTCGGCAAAGCGAGGATGTGGGGATCGCTTGGCTGGGCAGTGGCGACCTTTTTTGCGGGACTCTTGTTTAACATCGATCCGAAGCTGAATTTCGCTGTCGCGAGCTGCGCAGGACTGGTGTTTTTTATTTTGCTGGCGCGTCTCAGGGTCTCTTCCGCACCGCACGCCATGCAGGAAGCGGTCTCCGGCGGCAAGGTCACGCTGGAAGACGCGCTGCGCCTGCTGACGCTGCCACGCTTCTGGGCGCTGGTGTTTTTCGTAATCGGGACCTGTATTTACGGCGTTTACGACCAGCAGTTTCCGGTCTATTTCTCCTCCCAGTTCCCGACGTTGCAGGAAGGGAACGCCATGTACGGCTACCTCAACTCCTTCCAGGTTTTCCTTGAAGCGGCGGGGATGTTCTGCGCCCCCTGGCTGGTGAATCGCCTCGGCGCGAAGAATGGCCTGATTTTCGCGGGAATGGTGATGGCGATGCGTATGGTGGCATCGGGTCTGGTTGAGGGGCCGGTATTGATCTCCATAACCAAACTATTGCACGCAGTAGAACTGCCTGTTTTGCTGGTCTCAATCTTTAAATACAACAGTTTACATTTTGATAAGCGGCTCTCTTCCACCCTTTATCTGGTGGGCTTCGCCTGTACAAGCTCGGTAATTGCCTCAGTCCTGTCGCCGCTGGCAGGTTACAGCTATGAGAAATACGGTTTTGCCCAGTCTTATCTGATTATGGGGCTGTTAGTGTTCAGCACCACGTTTATCTCCATCTTCCTTTTGCGCTCGGGTAAGTCCTCTTCTGACCCGCTCATGCCGCAACCTTCCACTATCTGATCGAAAGAGTAGAGCAATGACGTATTCCATTACGAAAGCAGAGCAGGAACTTCAGTCCAGACGCGAGGGGCTTAACCTGCGCTGGTATCCGCGTTACCACCTCGCTGCACGCGCTGGCTGGATGAACGACCCTAATGGCCTGGTCTGGTTTGATGGCTGGTACCACGCCTTTTATCAACATCATCCGTATTCGACCCAGTGGGGCCCGATGCACTGGGGCCATGCGCGCAGCAAGGATTTAGTTCACTGGGAACATCTCCCGGTTGCACTGGCGCCAGAAGGAGCAGAAGACAAGGATGGCTGTTTTTCCGGATCGGCAGTGGTGGATGGCGATACGCTTGCGCTGATTTACACCGGACATAAATTCCACGGCGATCCTGATGATGAGGCAAATCTCTACCAGGTGCAGTGTCTGGCGACCAGCCGTGATGGTATTCATTTTAGCCGGGAAGGCATGGTTGTTGACACGCCGCCTGGCCTGCATCACTTCCGTGACCCGAAAGTGTGGCGTGAGGGGGAGAGCTGGTACATGGTCGTCGGTGCGCGGGACGGCGAAACGGGTCAGGTGCGCGTATATCGCTCTGAAGATCTGCACGCGTGGCAGGATATGGGCGTGCTTGCGGTGGCAGAAAAAGAGATGGGGTATATGTGGGAATGCCCTGACTTTTTCACTCTCAATGGCAAGCGCGTACTGATGTTTTCACCTCAGGGAGTGGTGGCTGAAGGATACAAAAATCGTAATCTATTTCAGAGTGGCTATCTGTTGGGCGAGTGGCAGCCTGGTCAGCCTTTTGTGCGAGAAGGTGAGTTTGTGGAGATGGATCGCGGACATGATTTCTATGCGCCACAAAGTTTCCTGACCCCTGATGGCCGCCGCATCGTTATCGGCTGGCTGGACATGTGGGAATCCCCACTGCCGGAGCAGGAAGATGGATGGGCTGGCATGCTCTCTTTACCGCGCGAACTGACGCTGAGTGCGGATAACCGCCTGCAAATGCGACCGGCCAGAGAGGTCGAAGGCCTCCGAGGAGAATGGTTCCCCTGGCCAGTAAGCACCCTTAAAAACCAGCAGATTACTCTGGTGGAACACTGCGACGCGATGGAGGTCATGCTGAAGTGGGATTGCGCCAACAGCGGTGCAGAGCAATACGGCATTCGTTTTGGAGATGGCTTACGCGTCTATGTTGATGCGCAGATGCAGCGCCTGGTGCTGGAGCGTTATTATCCGCAGTATGGCCTGTGCGGTACCCGAAGCGTCGCGCTGAACCTGAACGACACGCTAAGCCTGCGCCTGTTCGTTGACAGCTCGTCAGTGGAAGTGTTTGTCAATGAAGGGGAGGCGTGCCTGAGCAGCCGCATTTACCCTGATGCAGAGTGTCGCGAACTGGCGTTGTTCGCGTGGACCGGGGCCGCTTCGCTTATCGATGCCGGAGCATGGCAATTAGGGTAAACGAATGACGTCAGGAATAACGTCCTGAATTTCCTGACGTCATAATCCGTATGGTCTGCAAATAAAAAGGCGACAGGCGACGCCTTTGTTTTACGTTGCTTCTTTACTCACCGCCGATCTGCTCTGACAGAGTAATAAACGAAGATGAACAGGTGATTCCTTTCCCGGTCTCTGCTGTGATGAGTACCGCGATAAATCGAAACCCCTTGCGCCTGGCACGCCGCCGCGGTTACACTAAACAACAGCAATAAGCGTTAATTAACTCATTGTTTCAAAAGTATTTTGACTCGGGGTGCCCTTCTTTGTGAAGGCTGAGAAATACCCGTATTACCTGATCTGGATAATGCCAGCGTAGGGAAGTCAGATGCCTCCCCGGTCATCGCTTCTTCACGCAAGGCAGGAGCGAACCCATGCAGCCTGACCTGCTCGATTTACACGTTTTACATCATTTCCGTACCCGTTCTCCGCTTACCCATTGCATGACCAACGATGTCGTACAGACCTTCACGGCTAACGTGTTGCTGGCGCTTGGCGCATCCCCTGCGATGGTGATTGAGGCCGAAGAAGCTGAACAGTTTGCCGGGATTGCCGATGCCCTGCTGATTAACGTCGGCACGTTGACCTCGCCGCGCGCCCAGTCGATGCGTCGGGCGATTGAAAGCGCGGTGGCGGCAGGAAAGCCCTGGACGCTGGACCCGGTGGCCGTGGGCGCGCTGACGTTCCGCACCCGCTTTTGCCACCAAATTCTTGCCCTTAAACCGGCCGCCATTCGCGGCAATGCCTCCGAAATCCTTGCCCTTGCCGGAATGAGCGCCGGTGGGCGCGGTGTTGATACCACCGATACCGCGGTCAGCGCGGTGCCAGCTGCACAGGCGCTGGCCCGTCAGACTAATACCATTGTGGCGGTGACGGGGGAAATAGATTACATCACTGACGGACAGCGCACCCGAACGGTTGCGGGCGGCGACCCGCTGATGACCCGCGTGGTGGGTACGGGCTGTGCGCTCTCCGCCGTCGTCGCGGCCTGCTGTTCGCTGCCGGGCGACAGGCTGGATAACGTTGCCGCCGCCTGCGGATGGATGAAGCGTGCCGGAACGGTTGGCGTTGCGCACGCTCGCGGGCCAGGCAGTTTTGCCAGCGCGTTCCTTGATGCGCTCTATACGCTGGAGGACCAGGCATGAAACGGATTAACGCCCTGACCATTGCCGGTACCGACCCCAGCGGCGGCGCGGGTATCCAGGCTGACCTGAAAACCTTCTCGGCCCTCGGCGCGTACGGCTGTTCAGTGATTACCGCGCTGGTGGCGCAAAATACGCGCGGCGTGCAGTCGGTTTACCGAATCGAACCGGATTTTGTTGCCGCGCAGCTTGATTCGGTGTTCAGCGACGTGCGTATTGATACCACCAAAATCGGCATGCTGGCCGAAACGGACATTGTTGAAGCGGTGGCAGAACGACTGAAGCGTTATCAGGTGCAAAACGTGGTGCTGGACACCGTGATGCTGGCAAAAAGTGGCGATCCGCTGCTTTCCGCTTCCGCGGTTGAGACGTTGCGCCGGAAATTGCTGCCGCAGGTGGCGCTCATTACCCCTAATCTGCCGGAGGCCGCCGCGCTGTTAGGCACATCGCATGCGCAAACTGAACGTGAAATGAAAGCGCAGGGAAACGCGCTGCTGGCGATGGGATGTGGCGCAGTGCTGATGAAAGGTGGGCACCTGGATGATGCTGAAAGCCCTGACTGGCTCTTTACCCGCGAGGGGGAAGTGCGTTTTACCGCCCCGCGCGTACAGACCAAAAATACCCACGGCACTGGCTGTACGCTCTCTGCCGCGCTGGCGGCGCTGCGTCCACGGCATGACAATTGGGCAGATACGGTACGCGAAGCGAAGACCTGGCTCTCGGCGGCGCTGGCAAAAGCCGATACTCTGGAAGTCGGTCACGGTATTGGGCCGGTTCATCATTTTCATGCATGGTGGTAAGCCAGTATACTGGCAGGAAACACCACGTCTGAGAAAACAGAGATGGAACAAGCGCATACCCGATTAATCGCTCAACTGAATGAACGGATCGCCGCGGCCGATAACACACCGCTGTACCTGAAATTTGCCGAAACGGTAAAAAACGCGGTGCGCAGCGGGGTGCTGGAGCACGGGAATATTCTGCCCGGCGAACGCGATCTCAGCCAGTTAACCGGCGTGTCGCGCATCACCGTGCGCAAAGCGATGCAGGCGCTGGAAGCCGAGGGCGTTGTAACGCGTGCCCGGGGTTACGGAACGCAAATCCACAACATCTTCGAATATTCGCTGAAAGAGGCGCGCGGTTTTTCTCAGCAGGTGGTGCTGCGCGGTAAAACGCCCAACACGCTGTGGGTCAATAAACGGGTGGTAAAATGCCCGGAAGAGGTGGCCAGCCAGCTGTCGCTCGAGCCTGAAAGCGAGGTGTTCATGCTGAAACGCATTCGCTATGTTGACGACGACGCGGTGTCGATTGAAGAGTCCTGGGTGCCGGTCGGGTTAATTCCCGATCCGGATGCGATTGGTATTTCGCTGTACGACTACTTCCGCAGTCAGAATATTTTCCCGCAGCGTACCCGTTCACGGGTGAGCGCCCGTATGCCGGACAGCGAGTTTCAGGCGCACATCAAGATGGACGAAAAAATACCGGTGCTGGTGATCAAGCAGGTTGCGCTTGACCAGCAACACCGGCCGATTGAGTACAGCATCAGCTACTGTCGTAGCGATCTATACGTCTTTGTGTGCGAGGAGTAGTTCCTCGCGAGTGGGAGCGCAATCACCGCCGCGGTGGCTGACCACCCAGGACGCCACGGCATTCCCCAACAGAATGGCATCTGCCAGTGACCACCCTGCCGCCAGCCCGGCGAGCGTGCCGCCCGCATGGCTGTCGCCTGCGCCAATGGTATCCACGACCGTGGCCGGAAACGCCGGAACAACGCCTGAAGCGTCACCGTCATACCAGGCCGCCCCGTCTTTATCATGACGGACAATCAGCGCGGCGCCGAAACGCCGCTGCCATGCCACGCCGAGGTTTTCAGGCTTTACCCCCAGTCTTTCTGCCGCAATTTCTGCCTCCTGACGATTAAGCGACACGATCGGCCTGCAGGCCATAATCCGCGCCATAAGGGGGGCGGGAATATCCCCGATGCGCGGGCCGAAATCGATCAAGGCCGTCACCTCCTGTAACCCTTCCAGCCAGCTCGTCAGCAGCTCACCGCACGGTGAGGCCAGCTGATATCCGGACAAATAAACCAGGCTGTGTGATGGTACAGACAGCGTATCAAGCCAGCCCGGCTGCCACTGGTTCTCCACCCCGCTAAACGACATAAAGGTGCGCTCGCCGTCAGGCTCAACCAGCGCCAGGCACCAGCCGTTGTCGCCGGTTTCGGCCTCCACGGCGCTGTGCAGATCCTGTTTTGCCATCGCGTTGCGGATAATATCCGCCCACACGCCGTGGCCGACGGGAAGGGCGTTTTGTGCCACAATGCCGAGTCGTTTCAGGGCGATGGCAATGTTCAGCGCGCAGCCGCCGATATTCACACCCTGCTGTTTAAGCTCGATATCGCACCCGCGCCAGGGCAGGGCGTAGGCGTCGGCGATGACGTCAATCACCGCCGCGCCCAGCACCGTCACCGGACGTGTGGCATACAAGGTTTCGAGACGTCGGGCAAACGAGTTCATACGCCCTCCCTTTGCTCCCGGTAGTGCAGCAGTTTTTCGCAATAGTGGCCGAAATCGAGCTGGTTGACGGCGTCGAGCTCGGCCTTGAGCGCCGGATCAATCGCCTGCACGCCATGCAACGCCCCGCAGATGGCCGTTGCCATCGCGCCAATGGTGTCGGTGTCGCCGCCCAGGTTGGCGCACAGGACCGCGCAGCGGTTCGGGTCGGTTCCCGCCAGTTCCACCATCGCAATGGCCGCCGGAACGGATTCGATGGTGCTGGTTCCCGCGCCCGTGAGCTGATAAATCTGCTCGCTGGCGGAGTCGATGCCGTTAGCTTCCCGCACTGTCTTAAGCGCCAGCTCAATACGCGCTGCCAGCGATGCACTGAAGGTGGTCGTTTTCGCCTCCTGCGCATAGCGGGCGATACCCGGCAGGGCATCGACGATGTTCTGCCAGCGTTCCCCGTCGATGGCGCGGGAAACCGCCCAGGCAATCACCACCGCACCGGCTATGGCAAGATCCGATTTATGGGTCGGGCTGGAGGCCAGTGCCACCTGCTCCACAAAATGTTCCAGACGCGTGGCCGGGAGCAGGCAGCCCAACGGGGAGGCTCGCATCGCCGCCCCGTTGGTCACGCCGTTGTTTTCCAGTTCACTGACCGGTTTCCCGTCACGGATCGCGTTTAGCGCGATTTTCGATGTCGGGCCGAGTACGTTCTTATTAAACGCGTCGAAATCGAGCGCCCAGTTCAGGATATGTTTGCCGATAACATCCGCATCAATCTGTCCGTCACATTCGATAATCGCATCCGCCAGACACAGCGCCATCGAGGTATCATCGGTGAACTCGGCCTGCCTGAAATAACAGGCTGCATTATTCTC
Source organism: Enterobacter cloacae complex sp. IR5458 (assembly GCF_049238025.1). Taxonomy (NCBI): domain Bacteria; kingdom Pseudomonadati; phylum Pseudomonadota; class Gammaproteobacteria; order Enterobacterales; family Enterobacteriaceae; genus Enterobacter; species Enterobacter cloacae complex sp. IR5458. The sequence goes on along the minus strand of NZ_JBMKIF010000006.1, from coordinate 16,557 downwards.
TGCCGGGCCGGGTAAAAAGCGGTCGATCCAGCCGAAGTGCGCCTTAACGCGCTTTCTCGGCCACAGCTCTGACGGCATGCCCATCGCATCGCCTAATGCCTGCCCGTAAAGGGCACCGAGAATACGGTTTTGCTTCATTTAACTTCCCCTTGTGTCAGCGCGGCATCGCCATCAACCACCTCAATTGCAGTGATCTCTTTGTCCGATTCGCGGAAAAATAGCATAAACAGCACGGCGATCACGGCAATCATGATCCCACCAAATGTCCACATTCCGGCCCAGTTGAAGGTCAGCCCATTCACCGGCTCTTTGTAGGCGAACATTTTTTCCATCATCACGCCGCCCAGGCGGTAACCCAGCAGGCTACCAAAACCCTGACAGCACAGCGTAATCAGGCCTTGCGCGGCGGTGCGCATATGCGCCGGCGCTTTTTTATCCACGTAGATATACGCGGTGACGTAGTAGAAGTCGTAGCTCACGCCATGCAGCAGAATACCGAGGAACAGCAGGGCATAGGTGAAGTACTGTTCCGCGCCGCCGTAAACGAAGAATCCATAGCGAATGGCGGCCGTAATCAGGCCCAGCAGTAAGACCTTCTTAATACCAAAGCGTTTGGTGAAGAACGGCAGGGCCAGCATAAAGAAGATTTCGGAGAACTGACCGAGCGTCATCCAGCCGGTGGCGTTTTTCATTCCCACTTCGGTGAGATAGCCGTTGGCGAAGATGTAATAGAAGGCCAGCGGCATGGCGAATAAAAATGAGCAGAAGAAGAACACCAGAAAGTTTTTATCACGCAGCAGGATAAGGGCATCCAGCCCCAGCATGACTTTGAAATCCAGCTTGCCGGTACTCTTCGGCGGCGTGTCTGGCAGGAACAGGGCAAAGACACCGAGCAGGGCGGAGCTGGCTGCCGTCATCAGCAGCGGAATATTGGTATCCGAGATGTCGCTATAGCCCAGCATTTGCGGCAGGAACCCGCACGCCAGCCCGGAGGCGATCCAGCCGATCGTTCCCATCACGCGGATGCGCGGGAAATCGGCCTCGACATCGCCCACGTTGGCGAAGGCGATACTGTTGGTCAGTGCGATGGTGGGCATATAGGTCAGGGAGTAAGCCAGCAGCAGCGGGAAGAAGGTGCTGAACTGGGTTTGCTGCGCGGCGAAGTACATCAGAATGGCACCGGCAAACATCAGTACCGCCAGCACTTTCTGGGCGGCGAAGAAGCGGTCCGTCAGCGAGCCGACCAGAATAGGCGAGAGAATAGCGGCAATGGCGGTACAGGCATAAGACCAGCCGATTTCCCCAGCGGTAAACCCGCTTTTACTCAGCCACAGCCACAATGGCACAAACCAGGCGCCCCAGATAAACCATTCAACGAACATCATGAATGACAGTTGGACTTTCGTTTTCATTTTTTAATCCTGCATGTCAGTGAGGGTACGCCTTTAACATACCACTCAATAATACCTTTTAAATACCTTTGTGGCGATTGTTTGATCAATGTAACAGTTTTGTTGTACACGAATCGAGCCAGCAGATTGTGCTGAAAAAAAAATGCAAAGGGTGGAAAATCGGTTAAGTCGGTACCAGGCTTAGTCTGCCCATAAAAAATGGGACGGGATAAACACACACCGACACGATGTCGGATTTACGGGAGTATCACATGACTGATATTGCGCAGTTGCTTGGCAAAGACGCCGACAGCCTTTTACAGCATCGTTGTATGACCATTCCAGCCGACCAGCTTTACCTGCCTGGCCATGACTATGTTGACCGGGTGATGGTGGATAACAATCGTCCGCCAGCGGTTCTGCGAAATATGCAAACGCTCTATAACACCGGACGACTGGGTGGCACCGGCTATCTCTCTATTCTGCCGGTAGACCAGGGCGTTGAACACTCGGCGGGTGCCTCCTTTGCCGCTAATCCGCTCTATTTCGATCCGAAGAACATCGTTGAACTGGCGATAGAAGCGGGCTGTAACTGCGTGGCGTCCACCTACGGCGTGCTGGCCTCCGTCTCGCGTCGCTATGCCCACCGCATTCCGTTCCTCGTGAAGTTGAACCACAACGAAACCCTCAGCTACCCAACCGAATATGACCAGACCCTCTACGCCAGCGTCGAGCAGGCGTTCAATATGGGGGCGGTGGCCGTTGGCGCGACGATTTACTTTGGCTCTGAACAGTCCCGCCGTCAGATTGAAGAGATCTCTGCGGCGTTTGAGCGTGCGCACGAGCTGGGTATGGTCACCGTGCTGTGGGCGTACCTGCGTAACTCAGCGTTCAAAAAAGACGGGGTAGATTACCACGTCTCCGCTGACCTGACCGGGCAGGCGAACCATCTGGCCGCGACCATCGGCGCGGATATTGTGAAGCAGAAAATGGCCGAGAATAACGGTGGCTATAAAGCGGTCAACTTCGGCTATACCGACGATCGCGTCTACAGCAAGCTGACCAGCGAAAACCCAATCGACCTCGTGCGCTACCAGCTGGCGAACTGCTATATGGGCCGCGCGGGGCTGATCAACTCCGGCGGGGCTGCAGGGGGCGACACTGACCTGTCAGATGCGGTGCGTACAGCGGTTATTAACAAACGCGCGGGCGGCATGGGGCTGATCCTGGGCCGTAAGGCGTTTAAGAAATCGATGGCCGACGGCGTGAAGCTGATCAATGCGGTTCAGGACGTCTATCTGGACAGCAAAGTAACCATTGCCTGACCTGAGGACGAAACGTAGGCCGGGTAAGGCGTAGCCGCCACCCGGCAATACAATCAGCGCAAAAGCACACAGTCCGGCGGCAATCTGCACTGCAGCGCGCCGGGCAATACCTCAATGCGGAACTGCGTCCCGCTCAGCGGTTCGCCGTCGAGATTAAAGGTCATCCCGTGCGGGGCATTCACCTCAAACCATGCCGATTTCCCGGCAATAATATTCGGGCTCTCTTCGGGCTGCGTCAGCGTGGTAAACAGCGCGGGCAGCAGGCCGTCACCTGTGAAAATACGTAGCTGGAGCTGACCGTCATTGATCAGCGCCTCCGGGCAGAGCTGCTGTCCGCCGCCTGCCTGACGGCCATTGCCAATCCCAATCACCAGCGCATCTCCCTGCCAGTGAAAATCCTCGCCATGAATTTCGCAGCGGTCTGGCTTAAGGGTATCCATGCGCATCAGACCGTGGATCAGATAAGACACGCCGCCCAGCGCCGCCTTCAGCTTTTCCGGCGTTTCGCTGGTGATGCGCGTGCCAAATCCGCCCGTCGCCATATTAATAAAGCAGGTTTTGTCATTCACCTGGGCAATATCTACCGCGGTGGCTTTGCCAAGGATGGCCAGCTGGAGTGCTTTCTCTAAATCTTCCGGGATCCCGGCGCTGGTGGCGAAATCATTGGCAGTGCCAAGCGGTAAGATGCCCATCACCGGGCGGTCAGCCGGGGGAAGGTCGATAAGCGCAGAGGCGATCTCATTGATGGTGCCGTCGCCGCCGCCGGAAATAATAGTGCTGACGCCTAACGTTAAGCCTTCATGGATATAGCGTGCCGCGTCGCCCTTTTCCCAGGTTACCCGCACGTGGATACGTGCGCCATCGTCACGCAACCCCTGAATTGCCTGACGTAACAGATCGTTGCCTGCACTTTTGCCATTGAGAATCAATAAACTGTCTGGATAGGTTGCCATCCGCGCTGCTCCCTTTTTTAGCGTTAGTAAGAGTGTATAGCAGAGCGGAAAAAAGCGGGTAAGAACAGGATGAAAGGCAAAAAATAAGCCCGCGTAAGGGAGATTACGCAGGCTAAGGAGGTGGTTCCTGGTACAGCTAGCATTTATGGGTTATGTTTTTCAGCGGGGGGATAATACCCGTATTGAACGAAGCGGTATGTGATCCGATTCTAAGAATTATCCCACCGTGAAAAAATTCCCCTGATTAACTATTTACCGTGTGGGTTTCGGGTGCTTTCACCGTTGAAATTACGCATCAGCAGCGCGAATTTCAGCTCCACCTCTTCCGGAACCGGCAGCCAGACGGTATGACCGTCACCCGGGGCAACCTCAATCGCTTCGCCTTTACCGTTTTCCAGATGCTCCAGCGTGAAGTTCATATTGCCCTGCGGGGTCATCAGCTCCAGGCTGTCGCCTTTGGTGAACTTATTTTTCACCGCCACGGCCGCCAGTGCGCCCTTACGCTCGCCGGTGAAGTCACCGACAAACTGCTGACGCTCGGAAACGGAGTAGCCGTGCTCATAGTTCTGGTAGTCATCGTGAGTGTGACGACGCAGGAAGCCTTCGGTATAGCCGCGGTGCGCCAGACCCTCCAGGGTTTCCAGCAGGCTGGTATCGAACGGTTTACCGGCTGCCGCATCGTCGATGGCCTTGCGGTAGACCTGCGCGGTACGCGCGCAGTAGTAGTAGGATTTGGTGCGGCCTTCGATCTTGAGGGAGTGCACACCCATCTGGGTCAGGCGTTCAACGTGGGCGATAGCGCGCAGATCTTTCGAGTTCATGATGTAGGTGCCGTGTTCGTCTTCAAAGGCGGTCATGTACTCGCCCGGACGTTTGGCTTCTTCAATCATAAACACGCTGTCGGTTGGTGCGCCGATGCCCAGCGTCGGCTCAACGTTGGTCACCGGGATCGGCTCATGTTTGTGGACAATGTTGCCGATGTCGTCCTCTTTGCCTTCCTGGACGTTGTATTCCCAGCGGCAGGCGTTGGTGCAGGTACCCTGGTTCGGGTCGCGCTTGTTGATATAGCCGGAAAGCAGGCAGCGGCCGGAGTAGGCCATGCACAGCGCGCCGTGAACGAAGATTTCGATCTCCATATCCGGCACCTGAGTGCGGATCTCTTCGATCTCTTCAAGGGACAATTCGCGAGACAGGATAACGCGGGTCAGCCCCATCTGCTTCCAGAACTTCACCGTCGCCCAGTTGACGGCGTTAGCCTGTACCGAGAGGTGAATATCCATCTCCGGGAAGTTCTCCCGAACCAGCATGATTAAACCCGGGTCCGACATGATCAGCGCGTCCGGCCCCATATCCACCACCGGCTTCAGGTCACGGATGAACGTCTTCAGCTTAGCGTTGTGCGGCGCGATGTTGACCACCACGTAGAATTTTTTGCCAAGGGCATGCGCTTCGTTGATGCCGAGCTGCAGGTTCTCGTGGTTGAATTCGTTGTTACGCACGCGCAGCGAGTAGCGAGGCTGGCCCGCGTAAACGGCGTCGGCACCATAGGCGAAAGCGTAACGCATATTTTGCAGCGTTCCCGCCGGGGAAAGGAGTTCCGGTTTAAACATGTTTGTTCTCGTTCTGATGACAGGTCAGATCCGCATGCACCAGGTGCAGCGGTAAGGGGAGATCCCCCACTTTAAGGGCGGGCATTGTAGCGCTGAGGGGCAGGGAGGTAAAGTGATTGTGCCGGGTGGTGGCTTCACCTTACCCGGCTTACGTTGACCTGCGGCGGACTAGGCTATCCTGCACGCATCCGCTTCCCAGCGATACCCCACGCCGTACACCGCGCGGATAAACGACTGCTCGGCGTCCAGCGCCTCCAGCTTGCGGCGCAGGTTTTTGATGTGGCTGTCGATGGTGCGGTCAGTCACCACGCGGTAATAATCGTACAGATGGTTCAGCAGCTGTTCTCGGGAAAATACCTTCCCGGGCTCATGAGAGAGGGTTTTCAGCAGGCGGAATTCGGCAGGCGTCAGGTCCAGCAGCTTACTGCACCAGCTTGCCTGGAAACGGCTTTCGTCGACAATCAGCGGGCTTTGTGCATCCAGCACCTGCAGTTCGCGCTGCGGTTTGCAGCGGCGCAGAATGGTTTTCACCCGGGCGACCACTTCACGCGGGCTGTAGGGTTTACAGATGTAATCGTCCGCGCCGATTTCGAGGCCCAGCAGGCGGTCAATCTCTTCAATTTTGGCGGTGACCATGACGATCGGCACGTCGGAGAAGCGACGAATTTCCCGGCACAGGGTCAGGCCATCGGTACCCGGTAGCATTAGGTCCAGCAGGATCAGGTCCGGCGGCGTCTGGCGCACGTACGCCAATACCTGGTCGCCGTGGCTTATCAGTGACGGGGCATAGCTGGCCGCGCGTAAATAGTCGATCAGCAGTTGCCCCAGCTTGGGTTCGTCTTCGACAATCAAAATACGTGGCGTGTTTTCGTCAATTGGTAACTCGGTCATGCTTCTCTCGATAAATCCCGTTCCAGAGGTAACTCTACTGTAATGCTAACCCCGCCAAAAGGCGAATGGGCGGCGCGGATCGTCCCATTATGCGCCTCGACGATGTTAACGCAAATCGCCAGCCCCAGGCCGGATCCGCCGCTGGCGCGGTTGCGGGAGCCTTCGGTCCGGTAAAAACGTTCGAACAGCTTGTCCAGCTGCGCATCCTGCACCCCTGGGGCGGAATCGGCGAAGGTGAGGGCAAAGCGCCCGTTTTCCTGTCTGCCGGAGATATGCAGCCCGCCGCCGCTGTCGGTATAGCGAAGGCTGTTTTCCAGCAGATTATTGAAGAGCTGCATCAGACGGTCTTTGTCGCCAAACACCACCGCGCTGTCCGGCAGGGAGAGATCGATCTTCAGGTTGCGGCTGGCAAACCGTTCCCGGAAGGCGCCGCTGGCAACTTCAAGCACGTTAATCACATCAACCGGCGCCTTCTGGTAGGCCAGTGCACCTTCGTCGGACATAGAGAGCTGATGGAGGTCATCCACCAGTTTGGTGAGTGTGCCCACTTCCGCCTGCAGAGAGGCCACCGATTCAGGCGTAAACTGACGTACGCCGTCCTGAATGGCTTCCAGCTCGCCGCGCAGGACCGCCAGCGGCGTACGCAGTTCGTGAGAAATATCGGCCATAAAGTCGCGTCGCATCTGCTGGTTTTTCTCCAGCGTGCTGGCGAGCTGGTTAAAGTCCTGCGCCAGCCGGCCGAGTTCGTCCTGGCTACGGGTATCGACGCGGGTGGTGAAATCCCCGGCGGCCAGCTTGTGCGTCCCTTCCACCAGCCGCTTTACCGGGGCGAGCAGACCGCGCGCCAGCGGGAAGGTGGCGAGCGCGGCGAGCAGGGTGGAGAGGGCGACAATCAGCCAACTGGTCCGGCGCTGCTGGCGGTCAAAGTTGATGTCGGTATTGCGGGTCAGGCGCTCCACCGGGGAGGCGATAACCCAGCCGACGGTGGCGTTATTGACCTTAATCGCCCGCCGGGTACCGTCCGGCGGAATCGGTGCGCGCGGGCCAACCAGCGTGCGCATCTCCTGGTCAATGACCCAAAACTGGGTGCGCCAGCCGTGCGGCGGCATGCCCGGGCCGGGACGATCGTCTCCGGTATCGTGCTCCAGCGAGCGCAGGATCTGGAAAATAAAGCGGTCATTGTTGCGCAGAAAACGCCAGTTGCCGTGCTGGGCGTACTGCTCGCCCAGCGCATCGCTTAAGCCCTGCAGACGCTGCTCGTTGCCGTGCTTAATGTAATCAATAAAACCCCGCTCAAAGCTGACCCGCACGGCCCAGTGCATGGTGATCAGCAGGACGATACAGGTGGCGAAGATCGCCACAAAGAGCTTGCCGGTGATCCCCGGTCGCCAGAATTTCATGAGCCACTCCTTTTGCCGCGCCTAATCACGGCGTTCTTGCTGGTATCATCCGGCACTCTGGCGAAGATGAATGCGGGCAGGGCGATGATGACCGCCATGCTGAGATACGTATATAAAAAGATCTGATGCGCCACCGGCGTATCGACGCTGAGATGGTGCTGGCCGTACATGCCGAGCAGCAGTCCGGCGATCGTCACCCCCACGCTCATGGAGAGCTGCATGATCATCGACAGCAGGCTGTTGCCGCTGCTCGCCAGTTCGTCCGGCAGATCTTTCAGCGTCAGGGTATTCATCGACGAGAAACGCATGGAGTTTATGATTCCCTGGCAGAACAGGACCAGCGGCAGAACGTAGAACCAGCCCATTAACGCCACGGCCATGAACAGCAGGCTCACCAGCGCCAGCCCCAGCGTGGCGGCCACCAGCACGTGACGATAGCCAAAGCGGTTTACCACCTGCACTACGATGCGCTTCATGCCCATGCTGCCGAGCACCATCGGGATCATCATCAGGCCCGCGTGAAACGGTGAAAATCCCATCCCGATTTGCAGAAAAACGGGGGTCATGAACGGCAACATGCCGCTGCCAATACGTCCGGCAAAACTTCCCAGCAGTCCCAGACGGTAGGTCGGGTTTTTAAACAAATTCAGGCTGAACAAGGCCCGATCGTTTCCTCTGGCATGCCACAGGTACCACAGAATCGCGGTGATGCCGAGGGCGACCAGAACACCGAGCATGAGGGAAGAGATCCCCAGCCCCTTTTGTCCGTCGAGCGCCAGAGTGAGCGTGGCCATGCCCGCTGCCAGCAGAATGAAACCGAAGAAATCGAAGCGACGCGTCTGCATTGTGTAGTTCGGCATCAGCGCCAGGGTGGCAATCGCGCCGATGATGCCCACCGGCAGGTTGATTAAGAAAATCCAGTGCCACGAGGCGTACTCCACCAGCATCCCGCCCAGCGCCGGGCCCAGCAGCGGCCCCACCTGGCCGGGCAGGGTGACAAAGGTCATCGCCGCCATGTACTGCTCGCGCGGGACAATCTTCATCACCGTTAACCGCCCGACGGGCACCATCATCGCCCCGCCAACGCCCTGCAGCACGCGCGCCATGACCAGCTGGTCGAGGGTACTGGCCTGAGCGCAAAACAGCGAGCCGGTGGTGAACAGCACGATGGCGGTAAAGAAGATATTTCGCACGCCCACTTTGTCCGCCAGCCAGCCGCTGGCAGGCAGCATGACGGCAACCGTCAGCACGTAGGCGACAATCACCATATGCATATGCAGCGGGCTCTCCCCCAGGCTTTTCGCCATGGAGGGGAGGGCGGTGTTGACGATGGTCGTGTCCAGCGACTGCATAAAGAAGCCGAAGGCGACTATCCATAACTGCCAGCGAACGTTAGCGGGGAGGTCGGTCATTTACTCGGTCACCGTGGATCTGTTTTTACGCGAAAAACGCAGCCGCAGGCGGTCGAAGAACAGATAGACCACCGGCGTGGTGTACAGCGTCAACAGCTGGCTCATCACCAGGCCGCCGACAATGGTGATCCCCAGCGGCTGGCGCAGTTCAGACCCGTCGCCGCCCGAGACAACCAGCGGCAACGCACCAAACAGTGCCGCCAGGGTGGTCATCATGATCGGACGAAAACGCAGCAGGCACGCCTGGAAGATCGCCTCTTCCGGGGAGAGATTGCCATTACGCTGGGCGTCCAGCGCGAAGTCGACCATCATAATCGCGTTTTTCTTCACGATACCGATCAATAGCATGATCCCGATGAGCGCGATAAGGCTGAATGGCGCACCAAACAGCTCAAGCGCCAGCAGTGCCCCCACGCCCGCGGAGGGTAGCGTTGAGAGAATAGTCAGCGGGTGAACGTAGCTCTCATACAGGATACCCAGCACAATGTAGACCGTGGCGATGGCGGCCAGAATCAAAATCACCTGCGAGTTCATCGTCTCCTGGAACACCTGCGCGGTGCCGGCAAAACTGCCGCGCACGGTGGACGGCACGCCGAGCTGCGTCATCGCACGGTTGATCGCATCGCTGGCTTCGGAAAGCGACGAACCGGCGGGGAGGTTGAAGGAGATGGTCGACGCCGCTGACAGCCCCTGGTGGTTTACCGACAGCGGCGCGTTGGCTGGCTGCCAGCTGGCAAAGTAGGAGAGCGGTATCGCCTTGCCATCGTTGTTAATCACAAACATTTTGTCCAGGGCGCTGATGTCCTGGGTATAGCGCGGATCCACCTCCATCACCACCTTGTACTGGTTCATCGGCTGGTAGATGGTCGAGATCTCGCGCTGGCCGAAGGCGTTGTTTAGCAGGCTGTTGGCGGCCTCAACGTTGATGCCCAGCCGCGACATGGTTTCGCGGTCGTAGGTCAGGGCCATCTCGGCGCCGTTGTCCTGCTGATCGGAGTTCACGTCCGCCAGCTCCGGCAGGGCGGCCAGCGCCTTGCGGATCTTCGGTTCCCACTCGCGCAGGGCCGCCAAATCATCCGAGAGCAGCGTGTACTGATAGCTGGCGTTAGCCTGACGCCCGCCGACGCGGATATCCTGAACGGCCATCAAAAACAGGTTGGCCCCCGGCTCTTTGGCGAGCTTGACCCGCAGGCGGTCGATCACCTGCTGGGCGGTTTCATTGCGCTCGCTGCGCGGTTTGAGGGTGATAAACATCATCCCGCTGTTGACGCGCGATCCGCCGGTAAAGCCGGTGACGTTATCCACGGCGTTGTCTTCACGAATGATCTTCATAAAGTCCTGCAGCTTGCCGCGCATCGCCTGGAACGAAATGCTCTGGTCCGCCTGAATGCCGCCCATCAGCACGCCGGTATCTTGCTCCGGGAAGAAGGTTTTCGGGATGGTGATATACATCCAGACGTTGAGCACAATAGTGCCGATGAGCACCAGGCCGACAAGCCGGGTATGGTTGAGCACCCACTTCAGCGATTTGCCATAGCCTTCCTGCATCGCCATCAGGAAACGGCCAAAGCCTTTGCGACGCGGCTGGGAGTGCGGCTTGCTGCGCTTGAGCATCCACCCGCACATCATCGGCGTGAGCGTCAGCGAAATCAGCAGCGAGATGCCGATGGCGACCGAAAGCGTGACGGCAAACTCCCGCAACAGCCGACCCGGCAGGCCGCCCATCAGCAGTAGCGGCAGGAACACCGCCACCAGGGACAGGCTCATGGAGAGCACCGTAAAGCCCACCTCGCGCGTCCCCTGCAGCGCGGCCTGAAGCGGCTTCACGCCCGCTTCCAGATGGCGGGAAATGTTCTCCAGCACCACGATAGCGTCATCCACCACAAAACCCGTCGCAATGGTCAGGGCCATCAGCGACAGGTTATTGAGGCTAAACCCGCACAGGTACATGGCGGCAAAGGTGCCAATAAGCGACACCGGCACGGCCACCGCCGGGATCAGCGTCGCCCGACCGGAGCGCAGGAACAGGAATACCACCAGGATCACCAGCGCGACGGAGATCACCAGCGTCTGCTCCACCTCCTCAAGCGAGGCGCGAATGGTCGGGGAACGATCCTGAGCAATTTGCAGATCGATCGCGGCCGGGATAGTCTCCTGCAGCTCCGGGAGGCGGGCGCGAATGCTGTTCACCGTCTCAATAATGTTCGCTTCCGGCAGCTTGCGAATCATCAGCAGGATAGCCGGTTTGGCGTTGGTCATCCCGGCGTTGCGCACGTCCTGCACGGAGTCCGTCACGCTGGCGACATCGCTTAAGCGTACCGCCGCGCCGTTGTTGTAGTGAATAATCAACGGCTGATATTCAGCTGCAGTTTTCAGCTCGTCGTTGGTGTGGATCTGCCAGCGGTGGCTGCTGTCCTCAACCGCCCCTTGCGGTTTGCGCACGTTGGCGTTGCTGATGGCGGATCGCACATCGTCCAGCGACACGCCCTGGTTGAACAGCGCCTGCGGGTTTAATCCCACGCGCACGGCGGGCAGGGAGCTGCCGCCGACGCTCACGTCACCGACGCCGTTAATCTGTGAGATCGTCTGCGCCAGTTGGGTGGACGCAAAGTCGTAAAGCTGCCCCTGAGAATAGGTATCGGAGGTCAGCGTCAGGATCATGATCGGCGCATCGGACGGGTTGGCCTTGCGGTAGGTCGGGCGGCTCGGCATCCCGCTCGGCAGCAGGCTTTGCGCGGCGTTGATGGCGGCCTGCACGTCGCGCGCTGCGCCGTTAATATCCCGGTCGAAGCTGAACTCCAGAATGATGCGCGTACTGCCGAGCGAACTGCTGGAGGTCATCTCGTTAACCCCGGCAATCCGCCCGAGCGAGCGCTCCAGCGGCGTGGCGACGGATGACGCCATGGTTTCCGGTGAGGCGCCCGGCAGCGAGGCGCTGACCATGATCACCGGGAAATCCACCTGCGGCAGGGGGGCCACCGGCAGTAGCCGGAAACCGAGCACGCCGCAGAGGGTGATGGCGAGCGAGATTAATATCGTCGCCACCGGGCGATAAATGAAGAGGGCGAAAAACTTCACTTACGCCTCCTCTTCACGTTTCGGGAAGCGGCTTTTCGTCCACAGCGCCAGACGGTCAAACAGCAGATAAATCACCGGTGTGGTGAACAGGGTCAATACCTGGCTCACCAGCAGACCGCCGACCATGCCTATTCCCAGCGGGCGGCGCAGCTCCGCGCCGACACCGGTGCTGAGCATCAGCGGCAGTGCGCCAAGCAGGGCCGCCAGCGTGGTCATCAGGATCGGACGAAAACGCAGCAGACAAGCCTGGAAGATAGCCTCACGCGGCGACATGCCCTGCTCACGTTCGGCGGCCAGCGCAAAGTCGATCATCATGATGGCGTTTTTCTTCACGATCCCAATTAACAGGATGATGCCGATAATGGCAATCACGTCCAGCTCGCTTCCCGCCAGCATTAATGCCAGCAGCGCCCCCACGCCTGCCGTCGGCAGGGTAGAGAGGATGGTGATCGGGTGGATAAAGCTTTCATACAGCACGCCGAGCACGATGTACATTGCCACGACGGCGGCGACAATCAGCCAGATGGTGTTGCCCAGTGCGGCCTGGAACGCCAGCGTGCTGCCCTGGAACTGGGTCTGAATATCGGACGGGAAGCTGAGCGCTTTTTCAGCCGCCTGGATCGCCTCCACCGCTTCGCCGAGCGAATAATTGTCCGACACGTTGAAGGAAATCGTGGTGGACGGGAACTGATCCAGGTGGTTAATCGACAGCGGGGTATAGCGCTCTTCCACCGTGGCGATAGCGCTTAACGGCACAATCCCACCGTCTTTGCTGGTCAGGCGCACCGAATCCAGCCCGGCCAGACCGGGTGTATTTTCCGTGTTGTGCTCCAGTACCACGCGGTATTGATTCGCCTGGGTGTAGATGGTGGAGATCAGTCGCTGCCCAAACGCGTTATACAGGGCGTTATCCACGTCCGCCATGGTAATGCCGAGACGGCTTGCCGTGTCGCGGTTGACGTTCACATAGGCGGCCAGCCCTTTGTCCTGCCAGTCGCTGCTTACATCGTTAAGTTGCGGCAGCGTTTTTAGCTTATCGACCAGCTGCGGCACCCAGGTGCTGAGGGCATCCAGCGTGGTGGCCTGCAGCGTAAACTGGTACTGCGTGCGGCTGACCTGGGTATCAATGGTCAAATCCTGTATCGGTTGCAGATAAAGCTCCACGCCCGGGACGCGAGCGACGGCGCTTTGCAGCCGTTCAATAACGGCATTGACCCGATCGTCACGCTCATCCAGCGGTTTGAGGTTGATCTGCAGACGGGCGCTGTTCAGCGACGGGTTGGTGCCGTCGACGCCAACGTAGGACGTCAGGCTCTCTACCGCCGGGTCTTTCATGATGATTTCCGACACCTGCTGCTGACGCTGCGCCATATTGGCGAAGGAGACCGACTGCGGCGCCTGCAGGGTTCCCTGAATAATGCCGTTGTCCTGAATCGGGAAGAAGCCTTTCGGGATAAAAATCCACAGCATTACGCTGAGCGCCAGCGTGCCAAGCGCCACGCCGAGCGTGGCCCATGGATGGTTCAGCACTTTGGCCAGCACGCGACCATACGCCGCAATGATCCGTTCGAACATCCGCTCGGAGGCGCGCGAGAAGCGGTTTTGCTTGCGCAGGGACGCGTGGCTCAGCATGCGGGCGCACATCATCGGCGTCAGGGTCAATGACACCACGGCGGAGATCAAAATGGCCACCGCCAGCGTGACGGCAAACTCGCGGAACAGTCGCCCGACGATATCGCCCATAAACAGCAGCGGGATCAGCACGGCAATCAGCGAGAAGGTCAGCGAGATAATGGTAAAGCCGATCTCACCCGCCCCTTTCAGCGCCGCCGCCAGCGGTTTTTCGCCTTTCTCGATATAGCGCGAGATGTTCTCAATAACCACGATGGCGTCGTCCACCACGAAGCCGGTGGCGATGGTGAGCGCCATTAGCGTCAGGTTGTTGATTGAAAAATCGAGGAACACCATCACCGCAAACGTGCCAACCAGCGAGAGCGGCACGGCGACGGCGGGAATAATGGTTGCCGGGACGTTGCGCAGGAACAGGTAGATAATCATTACGACCAGGGCAATCGCCAGCATCAGTTCGAACTGAGTGTCGGTGACCGACGCGCGAATGTTCGTGGTGCGGTCGGAAAGCACCTTCACGCTGACCGACTTCGGCAGGCTTTCGATCAGCTGCGGCAGCATGGTGCGAATGCTGTCGGCGGTTTCGATGATGTTGGCGCCCGGCTGGCGCTGGACGTTCATTACGATCGCCTGCTGCTTGTTCGCCCATGCGCCAAGCCAGCTATTCTCCGCCCCTTGCTCCACCGTCGCCACATCGCCCAGACGCACCGGGGCGCCGTTCTGGTAAGCAATAATCAGCTGACGGTATTCATCCGCGGACTGCATCTGATCGTTGGCAGAGAGCGTGACGGCGCGGGTTGGGCCGTCCAGCGAGCCTTTTGCCGAATTAACGTTGGCGCTGCTGATGGCGGTGCGGATGGTTTCACTGGTCAGCCCCAGTGCGGCAATCGCCTGCGCATTAAGCTTAACGCGCACCGCCGGGCGCTGCCCGCCCGCCAGCGTGACGAGACCGACGCCGGAGACCTGAGAAATCTTTTGCGCCACGCGGGTCTCGACCATGTCTTCCACCTGCGTCATTGGCATGGCGGAGGAGGTGACGGCAAGCGTCATGATCGGCGGATCCGCCGGGTTTACTTTGCTGTAGACCGGCGGGTTAGGCAGGTCCGACGGCAGCAGGTTGGTGGCCGCATTGATGGCGGCCTGAACTTCCTGCTCGGCGACATCCAGCGACAGCGTCAGCTGGAACTGTAGCGTCACGACAGAGGCCCCGCCGGAGCTTTGGGAGGACATCTGCTTCAGGCCCGACATCTGCCCAAACTGGCGCTCCAGCGGGGCGGTGATGGCGGACGTCACCACGTCCGGGCTGGCGCCGGGATAAAGCGTCACCACCTGAATGGTGGGGTAATCCACTTCCGGCAGCGCCGAGACGGGCAGGAAGCGGTAGCCGATAATCCCGGCCAGCAGGATCGCCACCATCAGCAGCGTGGTGGCGACAGGACGGAGGATAAACAGGCGTGACGGCCCACCTGTAGCGACGGGAGGCATAACCTGCATCAGGAGGCCGCTCCCTGTTTCGCAGGTTCAACCACTTCCACTTTCGCCCCTTCGGTCAGACGGTCGATACCGTCGGTGACCACGCGGTCGCCAGCGGAAAGCCCGGCGCTGATTACCACCGTCTGACTGTCCTGAATCCCGGTTTTCACCAGATGCTTACTGACTTTGTTTTCACTGTTCAGTACCCAGACAAAGTTGCCTTCGTTACCCATCTGCAGCGCGGCGGTGGGGATCACCACCGCGTTCTCTTCGGTCGCGACCAGCATTCGCGCGTTGACGAACTGGTTCGGGAAGAGAGCATCGTCCTGGTTGTTAAAGCGCGCCTTCAGCTTAATGGTGCCGGTCGTGGTGTCGATCTGGTTATCCAGGCTGAGCAGGCTACCTTCGCTGAGCTTCTGTTTATTGGTGCGGTCCCAGGCTTCCACCACCAGGCCTTTCCCGGCTTTTTGCGCCTGAATGACCGTCGCAATGTCGCTTTCCGGCAGGGTAAAGACTAAATCAATCGGGTGAGTCTGGGTGATCACCACGATGCCCGTGGTATCTCCGCTGGAGATTTGGTTGCCGATATCGACCTGCTTCAGACCAACCCGCCCGTCAATCGGTGCGGTGATGCGGCTCCAGTCGAGCTGCAACTGGGCGCTGGCCACGGCGGCTTCGTCGGCTTTGATGGTGCCCTGCGTTTCGCTGACCAGCGACTGCTGTGTGTCCAGCTCCTGGCGGGAGACCAGATTAGTTTTTACCAGCTGCTGATAGCGCGCTAAATCACGCCGGGCGTTGGCAAGGGTGGCTTTGTCTTTCGCGAGCTGTCCCTGCGCCTGGGCGAGGGCCACTTTAAACTGGCTTGGGTCGATCTCCGCCAGTAAGTCACCGGCCTTAACCTGCTGACCTTCCTGGAAGTAGATCGCAATGAGCTGACCATCGACGCGGCTACGCACCGTGGCGGTGTTAGCGGCGGTAATGGTTCCGAGCCCCGTCAGATAACGCGGAACGGCTTTACTCACCGCCGTGGCTGCCTGAACCGGCGCCAGCGCACCGCCTCGCATACCGTGACGGCCGCCACCTGCCGGGCGCTGTGATGCGCTGTTGGCACCGGCGGGGGCGCCAGAGTTTGCGGATTGGCTGTGCCAGTACCAGGCGGCGGCAAGTGCCACCACAATGATGCCAGCGGCGATTGCCCAGCGGGATTTATTACGGCCTTTCATCGTTATACGTTCTCATCCTGAATACTTCGGGGAATGATACTAGTTTAGTCAGGCAACACAGCGGAAAAATGGAGGAAATATGGAAGACTGTCTGGAATTGTCTGAGTGTGGTGCTTTTTTTCGCCGGGTGGCGTTTCGGTATGAACCGGAAACATGGGTAACACTTTAGACC
>NZ_JBMKIF010000005.1:0-240313 GCF_049238025.1 Enterobacter cloacae complex sp. IR5458 | reverse complement strand
CACCTCTGACTGAGAGTTTACTCACTTAGCCGCGTGTCCACTATTGCTGGGTAAGATCAAACGACTTCGGCAACGCCTGGCTGAAAATGCACTCGGCAGGCAGCGGCGCGTTCAAAATGCGCGTTTATCAGCCGCATCAGGCTATCGTGCTGGAAGCCAACGAATCGGCTCCCGGCGGCGCGCCGAAGCTTAAAAACATCATCATTAAAAACGTTCCCGATCCGGCTTCCCGCCGCCTGCTGATCCAGCAGGGTGATGCCGACGTGGCGCGCGATCTGGGGGCAGACCAGATTAGCGCCCTGGAGGGCAAGCCGGGCGTGAAGGTGCTGAGCATTCCGTCCGCCGAGCAAAATTATCTGGTGTTTAACACCGGCAACAGCGCTAACCCGCTGCTCAACAACCCGGCGTTCTGGGAAGCTTCACGCTGGCTGGTTGATTATGAAGGCATTACCAAAAACCTGCTGAAAGGCCAGTATTTTGTGCATCAGAGCTTCCTGCCGGTCGGTCTGCCGGGCGCGCTGGAAGCGAATCCATTCACGTTTGACCCAGCTAAGGCGAAAGAAATTCTCGCCAAAGCGGGCATTAAAGACGCGCACTTCACGCTGGACGTGGAGAACAAGCCGCCGTTTATCACCATCGCCCAGTCCATGCAGGCGAGCTTTGCTCAGGGGGGCGTGAGGGTCGATCTGCTGCCCGCTGCCGGGAGCCAGGTCTATGCCCGCGTGCGCGCAAAGCAGCATCAGGCGGCGATTCGTCTGTGGATCCCGGACTACTTTGATGCACACTCTAACGCCAGCGCCTTTGCGTGGAACGATGGCAAATCCAGTACCGTAGCCGGTCTGAACAGCTGGAAAATTCCCGAGCTTAACAAAGCCACGCTCTCGGCGGTTGCCGAGCCGGATCCGGCGAAACGACTGGATCTGTACAAGAAAATGCAGGAACAGCTGCAACATAGCTCGCCGTATGTGTTCGTCGATCAGGGCAAAACCCAGATCGTGGTGCGCGATAACGTGAAGGGATATCAGCAGGGCTTGAACGCGGACATGGTCTGGTACGATCGCGTCACGAAGTAGCCTTTGTTGCCGGGTGGCGCTGCGCTTACCCGGCCTGTGTTCTCGGTTTTGTAGGCCGGGTAAGGCGAAGCCGCCACCCGGCATGAAGAGATTTCCCATGCCACATCTTTCCACCCGCGTGCTTCAGGCTCTGCTGACTCTGCTGCTCACGCTTTTCGGGCTGCTGCTCGTCACGTTTGCGCTCTCGGCATTTTCTCCGGTCGATCGCGTGCTGCAGATCGTCGGCGATCACGCCAGCCAGTCCACCTACGATCAGGTTCGCCACCAGCTCGGGTTAGATCGCCCCCTGCCCGTGCAGTTCTGGCACTACCTGCAAGACCTTGCCCACGGTGATCTGGGCACTGCCAGCGCCACCGGCCAGCCGGTGTTGCAGGACTTGCTGCACGCTTTTCCCGCCACGCTCGAACTGGCTACGCTGGCCTTAATCATCGGCGCCGTGCTCGGCGTGATTGCCGGGGTGCTGTGCGCCCGCTATGCCGGTTCGCCGCTTGATTTAACGCTCAGAACGCTCACCCTGCTCGGCAACTCGGTGCCGATTTTCTGGCTTGGCCTGCTGATGCTGGCCCTGTTCTACGCGAAGCTGCAGTGGAGCGCGGGTCCCGGCAGGCTGGATGACATCTGGCAGTTCACCGTAGAACCACGCACCGGCTTTGCGCTGGTGGATACCTGGCTTTCTGGCGATCGCGAGGCGTTTCGCAACGCCCTCAGCCACCTTGTGCTGCCGGTGCTGCTGCTGGCCTATTACTCGCTCGCAAGCATTACCCGCCTGACGCGCTCCGCCTGTCTGAGCGAAATGAACAAAGAGTACATCCTGCTCGCTCGCGCCAAGGGGGCCGGGGAGATGACTATTCTGCTGCGCCACGTGCTGCCGAACATTCGCAGCACCCTGCTGACGGTGATTGCGCTGGCCTACACCAGCATGCTGGAAGGTGCGGTATTAACGGAAACCGTCTTCTCCTGGCCAGGCATCGGACGCTACCTCACCACCGCCCTGTTCGCCGGAGACACTACCGCCGTCATGGGCGGCACGCTGCTGATTGGCATCTGTTTTGTGCTGATCAATAACCTTACCGACCTGCTTGTGCAGGCAACCGATCCCAGGGTGCGCTGATGCCGTTTTATCTCTTTATACGTCGCCTGCGCCGTTCGCCTGCCGCCTTTTGCGGGTTGATTGCCATCGTGCTGCTGATGGTGATCGCCCTGTTCGCCCCCTGGCTTGCACCGGTTGACCCGAACTGGCAGGACGCCGCCTCGCGCCTGCAGGCACCGAATAGCCAGCACTGGCTCGGCACCGACAGCTACGGGCGCGACCTGCTCTCGCGCCTGATTTACGGTACCCGTCCGGCGCTCGGGCTGGTGGCCTTAGTGACGGTCATTACCCTGCCCACCGGGCTGCTGGTGGGGATCCTGTCCGGCTACTACGGCGGCTGGATGGAGCGCCTCCTGATGCGCTTTACCGACGTGGTGATGTCGATGCCGCGCCTCATCCTTGCATTCGCGTTTGTGGCGATGCTGGGTCCGGGGCTGGTCAACGGCGCGCTGGCGCTGGCCTTAACCACCTGGCCTGCTTATGCACGTCAGGCGCGAAGCGAAATTCAGCGTCTGCGCCACAGCGATTATCTGGCCGCTGCCGAGATGATGGGAATTCGCGGCCCGCGCCTGCTGGTCGGCCATATTCTGCCGCTGTGTCTGCCGTCTGCGATTGTGCGTCTGGCGCTGGATCTGGCCGGCATTATTCTGGCCGCCGCCGGGCTCGGTTTCCTCGGCCTTGGCGCCCGTCCGCCAATGGCTGAATGGGGGGCAATGATTGCTGACGGCATGCAGGTGATTTTCGACCAGTGGTGGATCGCCGCCATTCCCGGCGGAGCCATTCTGTTTGCCAGCCTGGCCTTTAACCTGCTAGGCGATGGCCTGCGTGACGTACTGGAGCCGCAACATGACTGAACACCGCGTTATCGTCGATGCGCTGAATATCGACTACCCCGCCGCACGCGTGGTCAACAACCTGAGCTTTACGCTTGGCAACGAGCGTCTGGCGCTGGTGGGTGAATCCGGCTCGGGTAAATCGATGTCTGCCCGCGCCCTGATGGGGCTGGTACGTAAGCCCGGCATGGTGAGCGCCCGGCAACTTAACGTGCTGGGCAACGATCTGCTGACTCTGAACGCCCGCCGCTGGCAAGCGCTGCGCGGCAACGGGATTGCGATGGTTTTGCAGGACCCGCGCTACGCGCTCAATCCGGTGAAAAGCGTTGCCGCTCAGCTTGACGAGGCGCTCACGCTGCATCAGCGCCTGCCCCGTTCAGAACGCGTGGCGCGCATTCACGACATCATTCGCGCTGTCGGACTGAGCGAACATGTGCTTCAGCGTTATCCCGGCGAACTTTCCGGCGGCATGGGCCAGCGGGTGATGATTGCGATTGCGCTCATCAACAACCCGCAGGTGCTGATTGCCGACGAACCGACCTCAGCGCTGGACGCTCGCCTGCGCAACCAGATCCTCGAACTGCTGGTGCAGCAGTGTGAAGCGCGCCAGATGGCGATGCTGTTAATCAGCCATGACCTGCCGCTGGTGGCGGAACACTGCGACCGCGTGCTGGTGATGTATCAGGGCGAAAAGGTTGATGAGATGGCGGCAAGCCAACTCCCTCAGGCAACGCATCCGTATACGCGCACCCTGTGGACCTGCAGGCCAAATGCCAATACCTTTGGGCAGATGCTGCCGACGCTCGACCGTTCGCAGCCGTGGAAGGAGGCGAACGATGGCGCTCGTTGAGGTTAACCAGGTTCAGGTCACCTTCGGGGAAAAGACGGCGGTCTCTGCCGCCAGCTTTACCATCGCGAAAGGCGAAACCTTCAGCCTGATCGGGGAATCCGGCTGCGGGAAATCGACCCTTCTGCGCGTGCTGGCGGGGCTGCATCGCGAGTGGCGCGGGAACATTACGCTACTGGGAGAGACGTTAACGCCCGGGCGACGTTTTCAAGGCACGCTGCGTCGCAACGTGCAGATGGTGTTTCAGGATCCGTGGGCGTCATTGCACCCGAACCACACCATTGCACGCACGCTGTCGGAGCCGTTGAACATCCATGGCGAAACGCAGATTGCGGAAAAGGTGGCGGATGCGCTTAAACAGGTGGGCCTGTCTGCCGATGCGGGGAAACGTTATCCGCACCAGCTTTCCGGCGGCCAGCGTCAGCGCGTGGCGATTGCCCGTGCGCTGCTGTTGCGCCCGCAGCTTCTGCTGCTGGATGAACCGACCTCGGCACTAGATATGTCCGTGCAGGCGGAAATTCTTAACCTGCTCAACCGCCTGAAAGCCGCCCACGACATGACCTATCTGCTGGTGAGCCACGATGCGGACGTGATTGCCCATATGTCCGACCGGGCGGCATTTATGGCACACGGGGAGATCCAGAAGGTGTTTGATCGGGAGGCGATGTTACGGGGCGAGCACAGGATGGGGTAAACGGGTGCGGCTGTGCCCGGTGGCGCGATGCTTACCGGGCCTACGTTTCGTGCCGCGTTGAGGGTTTTTCGTAGGCCGGGTAAGGCATCGCCGCCACCCGGCAACAAATCACTTCAGCAGCTTGACCGTAGCGTCAATGTCAATTTCATCTTCGGTAAAGATCAGCGTCGTGTTCTGGAAGGTCGTGATCGCCAGCTTCTTCACGGTGCGCATTTCACCCGATTTTACCTCGGATTTCGGCTTAATGCTGTTCATCAGCAGACCCACCGACAGCACCGCGTTTTCTTTGTCGATTTTGGTTTCAACCGGCTCTTCTTCGCTGAACACCACGAAGGATTTGATCGAGGTGAGCTTCACGCGCTCGCCCGCAATATAGAGGTGTTTACTCTCGGGGATCACCTTCACCGCATAGGCGGAAAGGCCTTTATTATTCGTCGTCGGCTCGAACGTCACCGCCGCATCTTTCTTAATCAGATCAGGGTTGGCGACCTTAATCACATGAAAATAGCGGTTATCGCCGTTTTCATCTTTGATAAATCCAAAGCCTTTATCTTTAAACCACGTTGTGATTGTTCCGTTCATCGCTGTTACCGCCTGTCAGATCGTAATGACTAAAGTTTTGCAGCGCGCAGTGTAATGCACAATGGCTAAGGAGACAAAAAAAAGCCCCTGCACGGGGGCAGGGGAAAACTCATGTCAGAGCTTATTAGTATTTAGTTGAACACCATCCCACCATCAATCAATAAGGATTGCCCGGTCATGTAATCAGAATCCGGCCCGGCGAGGTATGAAACGCAGGCGGCGACATCTTCCGGCTCGGACAAACGACCCAGCGTGATGCGTTTGGCAAAAGTTTCCGTCCCGTAGCCAAGCGGTTTGCCCGCCGCCTCGGAGACCTGACGGTCGATTTCCGCCCACATCGGCGTTTTGACGATGCCCGGGCAATAGGCGTTAACGGTGATGCCCAGCGGAGCAAGGTCTCGCGCTGCGGTCTGGGTTAAGCCGCGAACCGCGAACTTGCTGGAGCTGTACACGGCCAGTTCCGGGTTGCCGGTGTGGCCTGCCTGGGAGCAGGCGTTGATGATCTTCCCGCCGTGCCCCTCTTTGCGGAACGCGTCGATGGCAGCCTGAATACCCCAGATCACCCCTTTCACGTTGATGTTGTAGACCTTGTCGACAATCTCTGGCGTGATGGATTCGATAGGCGTGGACGGCGCAATCCCGGCGTTATTAACGATGACGTTAAAACCGCCCAGCGCGGTGCGCGCTTTTTCCACCGCCGCAAACACCTGCTCGCGGTCAGAGACATCCACCTTCACGGCGACAGCCTTGCCGCCGTTGCGGATGATTTCATCGGCGACGGCTCTTGCCGTCTCATCGTTATAGTCGGCAATGGCAACGGCAAAGCCATCCTTCACCAGGCGCAGCGCAATCGCTTTACCAATCCCCTGGCCTGAGCCGGTTACGAGAGCAACTTTTTGCATTTCTCTGTCCTTATATTGAGTCACAAAATCTGGCTGAGATGGAGCTGGCCCATCAGCAGCGGGTTATCGCTGTAGTCGACGGGAATGGCCACCACGGCCGGGCCATCGACATCCATCGCCGCGCGCAGCGTCGGTTCGAGCGCTTCAGCACTCTCCACGGCAAAGCCTTTCGCGCCGAAGGCATCGGCATAGACTTTGAAATCGACCGGGCCGAACTCGACGCCGGAAAGGCGCTGGTATTTTTTCTCTTCCTGGATCGCCACCATGTTGTAGGCGTTATCCACCCAGATGATGTGCAGCACGTTGGCGTTGAGGCGCACCGCGGTTTCCAGCTCCATGCTCGACTGCAGGAAGCCACCGTCACCGGAGACCGATACCACCTTGCGGCCCGGATTCACCAGCCAGGCACCAATCGCCCACGGCAGGGCAACGCCCATGGTTTGCTGGCCGTTGGAGATCATTACCTGACGCGCGCGGAAGCTGTAAAGGTAGCGGGCGATCCAGATGTGGAAGCTGCCCATATCGACGGTCAGGGTCACGTCGTTATTGACGATGTCCTGCATGGCGCGCACGATGCGCAGCGGGTGCAGAGCAAACTGGTTGAGCGAGGCGCCGCGACGATCGAGCAGATCCCGCTGATGCTGACGATCGACCAGGATTTCAGAGGCGCGCTGGCTCAGCTCCAGCTTATGCTCGATCCGGCCGGCAAGCAGGTTCAGCGTTCCGGCGATATCCCCCACCAGCTCAAGATCCGGCACGTAGTTACGCTCTTCATAGGCAGGCAGCACGTCAATGTGCACCAGCGTGGCGTCGCCGCTGTTCCACATAGACGGCTCGTACTCCACCGGGCTGTAGCCGATGCAGATAATCAGATCCGCCAGATGCAGCAGCCGGTCGCCCGCCTGGTTATTGAACAGGCCGACGCGCCCGGCGAAGCGGGTAAAGTGCTCCTGATTCACCGCCCCGGCGGCCTGATAGGTGCTGGTGACAGGGATACGGCTTTTCTCCAGCAGCTTACGCAGGGCATCGCTGTTCGCGGGCTGGCTGGCCATCAGGCCAAGTAAAATGACCGGGTTTTTAGCGTTTTCGATAAGCTTCGCCACGTCGTTAATCGCAGACTCCGGTGCCGGACCCATCAGCGTCGCACCGCTGGCGGGTAAAATCGTCCCCGTCGCAGGCTGGTCGACGATATCCTGCGGCAGGCTGACGAACGCGCCCCCCGGCCTGCCGTGCTCGGCGGCGCGAAACGCGTTCGATACCACCTCGGCAATCGCGTCCGGCGAGCTGACTTCGACGGCATATTTGGTCACCGGGCTGAACATGGCGACGGTGTCCATGCTCTGGTGCACCAGCTTCGCTTTATCCGCGCGTTTGACCGCCCCGCCCAGGGCGACCACCGGATCGCCCTCGCTGTTGGCGGTGGCAATGCCGGTGATCAGATTGGAACAGCCGGGGCCGGAGGTCACCAGCGCCACCCCGGCTTTACCGGTCAACCGCCCTACCGCTGCCGCCATAAACGCCGCATTCGCTTCGTGACGCACGGGTATGATCTCGATGGAGGAGTCCAGCAGGGAGTCAAACACTTTGTCGATTTTCGCCCCCGGGATCCCGAATACCTGCTTCACGCCCTGCGCTTCCAGCTGGCCGACAACCATATCGGCGCCATGCGCCCACTGACGTGACTGTTTCTCACTGTTCACGGTAGTTCTCCTGTTAGTTTTCGACGGAACGGATCGCGGCATCCAGATTGCTCGGGTGAAGGTTGGCCTGTAAGAACGCGCTGTCGGCGGGCAGGTCAATCATGAGCTTGTGAATTTCGCCGAAGGTGAGCACACCACTCTCAAGCTGATAGTCGAGCAGGTGTCCCCCGCCCTGACGGTCGTCAGTAATAAAATGCTCGTGATAACCGGCCACGTTAATGCCCTGCATATGCTGCGGGGTGCGGAACCCGACCAGCACGCCCTCGCGCTGGTTGAAGCGGAACACCGGCTGGTCATCCAGCACGTCGGTCATCGCCCGGTACGGCGGCGTCTGGCGCGGTACGGTGCGGGTGTGGGCGTGGCGGAAATTACCGTCGATACGCAACGCACAGAACAGGTTATCGGTCGGGATTTGCTGGTCGATCACATCGTGGATCTGCTGACGGCTGACCGGCGTATCAAAGGTTTTACGGTACTGCGGCTGAAACCAGGTCATCACCGCGAACGGCGTTTTCTGCTCCGGCTTCGCGGCCCGGGCGCTGCCGTCGGCACGCAGCTGGTATACCTGGCTGCTGAAGGCAATCATTTCGCCATCCAGCTCGTTGAACGTACCCAGGCCAAAATCACCGTGTGCCAGCAGATCGGCGATGGTGGTCTCACCTTCGTATACGCCGCTTAGCAGGGCGCTCATTAGCGATGTTTGATAGATCACGCTGTCAGGATGCTGGGCGGAGAACCCACGCAGGGTCTCGCACAAGCTGGCCTCACAGTCGCAGGCAGATGAATGCATCATCATGCTCGTCCTCTTCAACTTTATTTAGAAAGGTTAAATAAATGTTGACCCGATTCAGCAGAGAGTTCCAATATAGAAACCATGCTGGTTTGAGACGTTTTAGATATGGAACTTCGTTATCTGCGGTATTTTGTCGCGGTTGCACGCGAGCGACACTTCACCAAAGCAGCCAAAGCGCTGGGCATTTCACAGCCACCTCTGAGTCAGCAGATTAAACGGCTCGAAGAGGAAGTGGGCACCCCGCTGTTCAGGCGTCTGACGCGGGGCGTAGAGCTGACCGAGGCGGGAGAAGCCTTCTATGAGGACGCCTGTAAGATCCTGGCGCTGAGCGACGCCGCGCTGGAGAAAGCGCGCGGCATCGCGCGCGGGCTGAACGGCAGCCTGTCGATAGGCATCACCAGCTCCGACGCTTTTCATCCTCAGATTTTCGCGCTAATCCGTCAGTTTCAGGTGCAGAACATGGCGGTGCAGGTTCATCAGGTAGAAGCCAATATGTCGTCGCTGACGACGATGCTGGCGGACGGTGAACTGGATATCGCCTTCGTGCGCCTGCCGTGCGAAAGCAGCAAGATGTTTGAAATCAAAATTCTCGACCGCGAGCCGATGGTGGTGGCGCTGCATCGCGACCATCCGCTGGCGGAGAGCGATTCGCTGGCCTTAGAGCAGCTGCGGGATACACCGGTGGTGCTGTTCCCGCAGGAGGTCGCGCCGGGATTGTATGACCGGGTTTACAGCTACTGCGAGCGGGCCGGCATTAACGTGCAGCATGCGCTGCAGGCGTCACAGCTTTCATCTTCGCTGAGCATGGTTTCCGCGGGCGGCGGATTCGCGCTGGTGCCAAAATCGATGGCGGCCATTTCTCCGCCGAATGTCACCTATCATGCGTTGAACTCACCGGAACTTTATACCGATATCGCGCTCTGCTGGCGTCGGTTTGAGCGTTCGCGGACGGTGAAGCGGTTTTTGACGATGATGAGTGAGGGGTAGCGGCAGCGCGGCTGTGCCCGGCGGCGCTGCGCTTGCACGGGCCTACGGTTCGTGTCGGGGTGGGGGTTGTTTGGTGTTTGGTTTTGTAGGCCGGGTAAGGCGTAGCCGCCACCCGGCAATACCCTTCTGGAAGCCGCCTCGCAAACCTGCAAGCAACCTTATGTAATTCAGGTATATCGCTTTTCTTCCCTTCTTCGCGGTTTTAAAGTGCCTGCGTTGCGGCACATCCGTAACCGGGCGTAGGAACCCGCATACATGACACGGCAATTATTTTTGTCGCGACAGTGCTCATCCCGTTAAAATACGGTCGCGCTGGCGGAGCAACCGAAAGGTTGGCCGCTTTGTCATGTGCGGTATTCCTACCTCCGTCAGCGCTACCACCCATGAGCGTAGGAACTTATGTGGTGGTCTGGAGTATGTTTAAAAAGGAAAATCACATGACAACTATCCCTTCCCTGTCTTACGCGCTTACTGAAGAAAGCGCTGTTTATCATCTTCTCCACCTGCAACTTCCCGTTTCTGCGGATCTCTTCGAACTGGCTGATGCCTGCACTGCGTATGTCAGCGTGCTGGTGGAAACTGACGACACAGTGACGTTTACCACGCTATGCGAGCGACTGCTGGCTGCGCTGAAACGGCTGCGCGAGTGCTGTGACTCAGAACTTCCACCGTATCTGGTTGAACGGCTCATTGCGGGAGAAAAGATCGCCTCCTGCGTACCGGACTGCTGGCAAGAGACAGCGTTGCAGGTGGACTATGTCGTGGCGTTAACGCTGGCGGTGATGGGTGGTGCGCTGCCGCCTAGTGTAGCGAAAGAGCTGACTGGGCTGCTGCATGATATGGTTTGGCTGCTGGCGGAGTTTGTGAAGGAGCCTTATATAACGGCGCACTGAGGCGGGTGAAGGGAGGACGGGGTTCTGCTGGGTAAGAAGCAGGATTTCGGCCTTACGCAAAATACAATGTTGTTGTCTGGTAAGAGCGATGAGAAGTAAAAGATATGGGTACCACAACACCTCTTGGCCTAGACACCAAATTAATGATGTATTACTTTGCTGGTTTTTGGTTCTTTTTAATATTATTGGACTCTAAAAATGACACCAAACTTAATTTCAAAGGCATATTTATAATGTGATATTATTTTCGGATGCTCTGGACTACTCCAAAATAAGAGCAGTCCATATTTTATTTGCATCCGTGTATCTCTTCGGAGCAATTCAGCTCTTTTACTTACGCTAAGGAATCAAACAACAATTAAGCTAAACTACGTAATAGTATCGGCTTAAATGTATTATAAAGCATAATATCACTTAGGTTTTCTTTGACAATAGAGCATAGCTTCAATGCTAGTCCAATTAATTCTATGAAGAAACTCTTCGAAGTCCCACTCAGAGCGGATACGTTCCCTAAAAGAATCAATCCATTGATAATCGGCCCATCCTTTTGAAGAGAGTAGAGCAAAAAGTTTTATACGTCCCTTTATCTCAACATCCAAATTTCTTGTTTCTATTTCATAGTTAGGAATTTTGAGATAGGCCTTTTCGAAAAAGGTGGGCGTATTTGCAGTTGTGCCGGGATAACTAACTTTAATTTCAACAACCAGCCTTTTAGTTTCTAATCTCACTATCTTGGTCTCAGGTATGGTGACCGCGCTGTTTTTTGGTAGAACCAAATCGAAGCGGTTGTAAATAGCACCGTCAGAAGACCACAGACTATGAATTTCTCCTTCTGGCCGTTTATCGGGATTTGGGAATGCCTCAATAAAAATATCACGTTGCTCAATCGGCGTTGTCAACAGATTTAGGACACGATTTGCATGTAATAACTCTGGGATATCTTTTCTTTGTAATTCTTCAATCGCCCCGCTATCTGTGTGATCAAAATAATCCCTCAAATGGGTTGACAGCGACTCTAAAAGACAAAATTGTGCTATTTCTTCTAGGAGTTCTACTGATCGAGGTTTCTGAGGAATTTCGGAGTCATCTATATTCATGCGAGAGATTGCAATGTATTGCTTCTCATGCTCACTTTCATTGATTGTATTGGGCTCACGAGGTTTCGAAAGTGGATCATTTGCCCAACCTGCGAAAATAGATTTATTCTCAGCCTCTATAGCTCTAATAGTACGAGCCATATCTTCTGCAAAGTCATAACCCTTTACTGGGACCAGTGAGTTTGTGGTGGATCGAAAAAAGACAACTGCCGGGATATTTTCATCAAATGAGAGCTTTTTTACGAGCCTACTAGAAAAAGTCACTAGGCATGCCACAGATACAAGCAAGAATATCCAAACAGTCCACAATGGTAGTTTTACTGCAATTAGATTCGTAAGAAACCCTAGGGATATGGCTAAAACTACAGCAACTAAAACTAGTTCGATCAGTTCCTTCTTTTCATCAATGATTTGATTGATTGTGTTCTTATGTTGCATCAAGTCCCCCTGAACTATGTTGCATGCAAAGTATTTCATTATTTCGAACAATGGCTTTGATAAAGCTGACAGCGCATAGAAATGCAATACTCTTCAAAATTTACGCGTCAAGTTTGGTATATCAATACTGTAAAGCTCAAATTTATATCATGTAAATAAAAATATCAATTTTCATATGCATAATGTTAGCAGAATATCTTGCTTTCGCCCCCTTCTGATGAAAAAACTGTATGTAAAACCAGCTAGCAACACTGTAACCAGAGACTTGACTATATGATGTGAGAACCGATTGTTCTCTCCTAATAAAAAGCAGGCATGTTTTTGACTCATTACGAGTAGTAATATGATCTTGATCGCTTTTTACCTTAGCTACCAATTCAGGCACAGACACACAAATAAAAAATATAACAAACTACAACACATGCTCCCTTTAGTTTTTCTGAACCTGCTCCAAAAGTCCTTCTTCCCCTAAATAAGTTTCCATATTGTCAACCCATCAACTGTCACCTATAATGTTTCCAGTCTGGAAACAAGGGGCAAGGATACACTTAGTCTCAAGAGCGCCTTTCGACACAGCGGCCAGACATTATCCCAATCAATCACTCGCCCTGGACGATCTTTACCGGGTACTAAAAAAGGAACACTCCCCATCACCAGACGACATGTGAAAACGCTTCCCCAGCCTGGACAGGATGAAATACCGGAAGAAATGATGGGTCATTGATGCGGGCGGCGGGCATTTAAGAGTGATGTTTCTTGCTGATTTTGAGCGTGGAAAGATCTTCATCAAACACATCAGCACACACGCAGAGTATGACAAGCTTACGGACCTCTAGCGGAGAACGAAAGAATGAATTATGCAGCAGCCATCAAAGCGGCAAATGATCTGACAAACGCGCTCCCTTTTTTGGGATCAAGCCCGACGCGACAAGATTACGAGGATGCTCTGGGGTTGGTTGAGTATCTGATTGAGCATGACCCCGATAGCCCGCTGGTAGAATTGCTCACCGCCAAAATCGATAAATACGAAAACGAGTCTGCGGAGTTTGCAGAATTTAACGCGCGCTTTGCCAGCATTTCATCTGGAGTTGCACTGCTGAGAACGCTGATGGATCAGTACCAACTCACTCAGAGCGACTTTGAGAATGAGATTGGCAAGAAGTCTCTGGTGAGTCGGATCCTCAACGGACAGCGCACGTTAACGCTGGATCATATGCGCGCGCTGGCGAAGCGTTTTGGATTGCCAGTGAGTGCGTTTGTGGGGAATTGAGCGAAAGCAGGTTAAGGTGACAGGGAATTAATGATGACATCGTAACGCTTCCCCACTCCCTTTTCCTGGTAATTGTCTGCGGCACACCATCTGTTACTCTGGCTGAACTCAAGGAGTGACAAGGATAAGCGATGCTGAACCCAGGATTCGTTACCCGCAAAGTGCTTGCTAACTGGCAGGATGTTCCCGCTTTTCTCCCCCAGTTCCAGTTTTATGAAAAACACCAAACGGTCATCCACACTTGTCACCCTGAAAATATTCTGCCGTTGATTGCAAACTTTGACATCCGTCAGGATGCCGTGATTCGGCGGTTAATGTCTTTGCGGCAAATACCGAAAAAATTATTACGGAATAAACAAGCCGGGTCGATGAGCAACTTTGGGTTGCACAGTTTTACCCTTTTGACCCAATCAGCGTCAGAGATCTGTTACGGGTTAAGAGGACAATTCTGGCGTACAGATTTCAACCTTGAAAACGTGCCGGATGCCAGCGCTTTTCAGACGCCAGTCGCTGCGGGTAAAGCAAAGCTGCTGCTGCGCTATCAGGTAACGGAACGCGCACCAGGCCAACATGAGCTCTCTACGGAAACCTTTGTTTATTGTCCGGACAGAAGCACTCTGCTAAACATGACAGCTTACTGGCTGGTCATTCGGGCAGGCAGCGGCTGGATCCGTAAAAGAACGCTGAAGGCAGTTAAGTCGAATATTGAAGGGCTGGAGTGAGATGCTAACGAAAACGTTACAGCGTTAATCAGCAACGCTAATGCCATTTGGTCTCAAACCGCCAGCTGATTGTAAATAACCTTCTTATACGTTGAGCTCATCACAGATGGCATGTATCGTTTGCGCCTTAAGCCAATTGTGTACAATACGTTATGGAAGATACTGATAATGGATTTTAGATTTAGATTAATTACAGCAGAAGATCGCCCTTTTATGGTGCAGATGCTTTATGAGGCAACGATAGCCTCTGAACAAACATTTGATATAGATAATATTGAAAATTTTCCCCATTCATATGCATATATAGAAAATTTCCCTGAAGCGGGCGAGGTGGGTATTATTGCGGAATCCACAGATGGAACTCCAGCAGGGGCTGCCTGGCTCAGGAATTTCCCCGAAGGGGACAAACCTGGGATTTCGGGTCCTGAGTTAACGATTGCTATTGCTCCGTCATATCGGCGACAACACCTGGCTAAACGTATAATGGCGCAACTTTATCAGGCAGCCAATGCGTTAAATATTAAAACGCTGAAGCTCGGTGTTTATCAAAAAAACGTGCCTGCCCTGGCGTTTTATAAAAACGATGACTGGGAGCCAGATGTTATCTTTGGCGATTACGTGATGATGAAGCGCGCTATTTAATCGGCGCTTCTTAAAAAGAATTCCGTCGAGGTAATGCCCACTGTCGAGCACGACCCCGCCATTAACGCTGGAGCACATGCGCGCGCTGGCGAAGCGTTTTGGCGTGCCGGTGAGTGCATTTGTGGGGAATTGATTAGGATGGAATTCAACCAGGTGTTAAGAAAAAAAGTGTCGCAGCTATTCTGTTCTCCGTTGAAGTTGGCTCAACAATTGTGCCATCTGCACGAAACGGCTCTGCATAACCATAGATAATATTAGGTTATGCATCAGTTCTTTGAGGCAAAGCTGTTATCGGATATGAAAATTTAATAGTTACCATACCCTATTAATAAAGCCGGCATAATCCGGGTTATAAATCTAGAAACCATAAAATTAATGAGTGAACTTAAATATTTAAGCCAGACTCTGACTTTGGGCTTTCAAAAAGACAACCTCACCACCGATAATTTTATAAACAGCCTCTTTACTTTCATGCAAATAATTCTTCTAAAAATTCCGAGAACGAATCAGCGACCAACTCAACCTCTTTATCATCCATCAGAAAAATAAATACCTTCCCTAATGAATCATCAGATTTGAGAGATAATAGAAAAGTGTCCCCCCCGTCATCATAAGCAAAAGGAACCATATTCTTTAACTCGCCAAACGACTCGATAAGATCATGATAGAGTTGCTCAATTGGCAGGTCACCATATTTTATAGGATTAAAACCGCCAAGCATAAAAGGATTACCATCTTTATTATCATGAGGATACCCACCATTATTTTTAAGATAAAAATCAAGAAATGATGCGGGAAGATGATGATCAAAGTACGCATTGAACGCGTTTATTTCGTCTACAGTCAGTTTATTCTCTGAATCAGTAAGATACATTAGCATTTTCCTCCAACGGTTCTGCGGGCACGGTTTCTGGCTGAATGAGTATAGGCATTTCCAGTGGCAGCCTTGTACTGACTAACGCCACCAGTATGCGAAATTCCCTGATGAGCACTTTGTTTAACCAATTGCATAGTCCCTTTGTTAGTTTCAGGATTATAATCATCAAGATGGTGCCAGACATAAACACTTGGCGTAGTTTTTTGATTCAATCCAGCCTCTATATTTGCAGCATGGAAATCTTGCAAATAATCTCCGGTATATTCGATAGAAACAACAGGATTAATGCCAGCTTTATTATACAAGTCATTACTTCCCGAATAATCCAGCCCACCTGTAGGGTTTGAACAACAGTACTGTATCCACGCTCACTAAGCTTAGCGATTGGATCGATGGCAAGACCCAGCAGCTCAATCCATCCCCACTGATTAGCCGCATAATGATAAAGGTTTCATCTACCATTCAACCAAAACTGATCCTGTACAATAAACCGACCGCCCTGTAGGTCATAACAGCGAAACAGGTTATAGTACGGTCCAGATTCACCCTCAGCTTATAGCCCGGCATAGCGAAACGGCTGATGTGTTTCACAATCCGTGAAAATCCTTTGCTCTGATGACGTACCTCGCAGCATTCGCCAGTTATCACGAAATCGATTTGGCCTCTTAGGGAAGTAAGAGGTTGAAAAGAGTTGTAGTTACAGCGTGATTCTAAGATGAATATTGATTTTATCTGGAATCGGTCTTTTCACCCTTTAGTTATACGTCTATTCACTATGTCATTTACATAATGTTCAATCGAAATATTGTGCTCCCGATTAATCTGAGAAATGAATGCGCTAAGATGCTCTTGCGATGCATGAAGGGTAGTGGCAATAAGGTTATCAAAATCGTTCTGAGTAAATCGTTTGTGTCCCTTCAACGTCGAGTGCTGAAGCAGAGTGTGTGCGGTCACTTCCATGACGGCCCGCCGGTAATGATCGGACAGCAGGACGTCAAGATCGGTCTGACGAATATCAAACTCAAAATAAAAGCTGACAAATCCAGATTCAACAGGTAATGAATAAATCAGTTTGTCGCCTAATTGCTCAACGTAAGGTTCATATCCTTCTCCCATTACTCGCGTAGTCTGCATAGAATCCCTCTCCTTTCATTCATGATGATTAATTCAATTAAATAAATACACAGCACAACCATTTTAATTCTTGCATAAAATATCTGTAAGAATCAGAGAGAGCACCCCTTTGAAAAAAAATAATATTATCGCTGACTCTCTTTTGAACGAAAACAATTTACCCATAAAAATAATTATAAAACGCATTAAAACTTTCATTACCGATAAGAGGCACAATTCTTTTCCGCAACTCATCAATAAAATCATCTTTTACTTCGTCATTATCATCTGCTATATCAAAGATATCATATTGACCATATACCAAATCAATAAGCTCAGCCAATGAAAATATAAATCCAGAGAGACTACAAGCTATTTTAAATGGTTCAATTACATCATAACTTGCATAAATAGGGGTATTCCCTTCATCGACAACCGCAATTATAGGTTTACCTCCACCTAAATCATCACCAATAACAAGGTAATTTTTTAGTAAGTACTCATAACCATTTTGAGCCTTTAAGAGCTCACTGACTGAGTGAAGTTTAATTGGCGCGAAGCCTGTTTCAATCTTTAATTTTTCAGGATTGTAATTTTCATATAAAAATTCCACCTCTGTCGAACGAGGTAAGTTGGACGGGAAGGCATTGTCCAGATCATTGACGGTTCTGAAACTCCCTGACAGCGAGTATTTATTGCAAATGACAATAAGTTGTTTAAATGCTTTTTCAATCTCATCCACCATTGTCTCAAACGCACAATCTTTGAGGTTTATTTTTTATACTTTGCAAAGCAAGTAGTTAATGATAAAATAATATATCCCATTGAACTTCAATTTAAATGAATTATTATAATCCGGGAAAATATTTCCCCGGACCATTTTGGCTAATTTAAATCATACTCACATTAATAAATAGGGTCTGCAAAATCTATTCCTTTCACATTACTCTTAGAAAGGAACTCTTTAAATTCATTTGAAATAATTATGCAAGATTTATATTCACTACATCTTGCCATACTAAAATCTTCA
Organism: Enterobacter cloacae complex sp. IR5458; assembly: GCF_049238025.1. Lineage (NCBI taxonomy): Bacteria > Pseudomonadati > Pseudomonadota > Gammaproteobacteria > Enterobacterales > Enterobacteriaceae > Enterobacter > Enterobacter cloacae complex sp. IR5458. The sequence goes on along the minus strand of NZ_JBMKIF010000005.1, from coordinate 222,730 downwards.
ATAACATTTTCTTTGAAGACTATTTTACTAAACTTCCTTGGACCATGAGGTAAATAACTTAATATAGGTTGACTTTCTGAAGCTTCCATATCAATGCATGAAACCTCTCTTAGTATATTAATTATTTTATACCCTTGATATTGGGTTTCATTTATAGATACAGTTGCGTCAATAAGTTGAACATCAGTCCGAAAAACATCGTGGCAAGAAATTAGTGACGCTAGTCTGGGTGATATGAATATAGGCCCATCACTATAATAAAAATCATATGCAAGCAGTGCCTTCTCACTCACCTTAGATTTTAATTTAAAAAAATACCCCTCGTTAATTTCAATTGATTTACATTGCGAGAAAGCACTTCCAGATATATCAGGGTGCTGGTATTCAAACCAATAACTATTGGGGTAATCAGAAGCAATTCGTAGTTCATACATACTTAGCACCTCGCTTTTCTAACCGAGTTTTTGTTAAGAATAGTTTTTCCACCGCGTAAATCGGCACGTTCATTTTTTATAATTTCACTAACAGCTTGTTTATACTCTGCTTGTTTCCAGCCGTTTTCCTTCCCATATTCATATATAGCATCCATCTGGTCACCTATATTTTTTGTATAAACAGGGTGAGACCCACTATGGATTGTTCTTGTCGGATGGTAATCAGCTGACTTAGGTAAATAAATAACATTTTTAATATCATGGATATTAAAATCAGCCGCTTTTATTAAATCATGGCCTTTTAACTGTTGTGGAATAATATGATGCTTTTGGAAACCAGTAATACTCGGCATCGTGTTATAGGTCAGCAATCCCAGCGGATCGATCCACCCCAACGGATTCGGCGCATACTGATAAAGGTTCCACCCGCCATTCAGCCCAATCGGATCCTGCACAATAAACCGCCCGACCTGCGGGTCGTAGTAGCGGAACAGGTTATAGTGCAGCCCCGTTTCACCGTCAGCATACTGCCCGGCATAGCGAAGCGGCTGATGCGCCATCGCCGTGCGATTCACAAGCCTCGAGAACCCTTCGCTCTGATGGCGTACCTCGCCAAAGCTGCCGTACTGGCCGCTCCAGCGCACCACGCCGCGCTCGTCGGTCACTTCCAGCGGCGCGCCGTTCAGGTCGGTGTTGAACCAGTAAATCTCACCGCTGTTCTGGTCACGAAGATGATCCACCCGCGCCAGCGGGCTCCAGGCTTCATTCGGGTCGTAGATATAGGTGTTGCACAGCCCGCTCTCCTGCTGCTCCTGCAGCAGCCGGTAGCCCTGCCACAGGAAGCGCGTTTCGGTGGTGCCGTGCGTCGTAGTGACGATTTTGCGCGTGCGGCGGCCCAGCGCGTCGTAGTGATAGCGCGCCTCAAACCGCCCTTCCGGCCCGGTTCCATGCGCGGATACCAGACGGTTCTCGGCGTCATACGCATAATGCTGTTCATACAGCCCGTTGCGGCGGCTGATCAGGTTGCCCCAGTGGTCGTATTTCATGAACAGCGCCTGCCAGTGCTGCAGGCGGTTATCCGTGACCGGTGCCGCATCGTCACTGGCGGCGAGGTTATCCGCGGCGTCATAGCTGAACAGCGCGCGGCTGTGCCCCTGGCGGGCCTCGTAGTGCTTCAGCAGACGACCTTCGGCGTCGTAGCCGTAATCCACCTCACCGCGCAGGGTGTCGCTGACGCCGGAAAGCTCGCCGCGCGCGGTGTAGCGATACAGGCGTTCCAGGAGCGCCTTCTCCGGCAGGGTCACGTCCGTACTCAGCTCACTGCGCTGAAGGGTGCGTCTGCCGAGGCTGTCATACTGACGGACCTGCTCGCGCGCGCCCTGGGTGCGGCGCACCTCACGGTGCAGGCGGTCGCGGGTGAACTCGGTCACCAGCTGCTGCCCGAAGCGGATGGCGCTGACGTGGCCGGAGCCGTAGTGCAGCCAGGCCAGCTTTTGCTCGCCGGGCAGCGTCAGGCCGGTCAGGTTGTTCAGGGCATCCCATTCGTAGCCCACCGCGCCGTTAATACCGGATTCGCTCAGCACGCGCCCGTTGGCATCGTGCCGGTAAACAATCTCATCGCTTTCGATACCCAGGGCAACGCCTTCTGCGGTTGGCGTGCGGCGGATGTGGGTAATCTGGCCGCTCAGGTCGCGGAAGTAGCGGTACTCCGCGTGACGCTGAGTGCGCCCGATCAGCAGCCCGCTGTCGTCATAGCTGAACTGCTGGACGCGACGGGCGATGCCGCCGTCGGCGGCAGGCCGGCCGTTCTCTTCGAGCGCGCAGAGGAACCCTCGCGCGTCCCATTCCATATGGCGCACGGTCTCGTCCGGGCGCGTTTCGCTGAGCGGGCGGCCCGCGGCGTCGTAGGTGAAGCGGTATTCCGCCCCGTTGCCGTTATCGAGTCGCAACAGGTTACCGCGCGGGTCATAGCGCCACTGGCGCACGCGGCCAATTCGGTCAGTAAGGCTGACCGGGAGGCCGAGCGCGTTATAGGCCCAGCTCACTTCGCTTTCCAGCGGGTCGCGCCAGCCCGTGAGCTGGCCGCGTTCGTTCCACACCAGCGACTCACGGCTGCCGTCCGGGTGGATCACGGCGCTCAGCAGCCCGGCACGGCTCCATTCCCGGCGCGTAATATTCCCTTCCGCATCCTCGCTGGCAATCAGCTGCCCGACTCGGTCGTAGGTAAAGCGGGTCACGCTGCCGGAGCAATCGGTGCGCTGCGTCAGCAGCCCCTGGTGGTTCCAGACCAGACGCACCACGCCGCCAATGGCGTCGGTGATGCTCTCCGGCAGGTTTTCTTGATCGTCGGGATAGTCATACGCGGTGGCGTTACCGGCCGGATCCGTTTCCGACAGCAGACGACCGCGAAGGTCGTACATGGCCTGCGATGAGGTACCGTCCGGATACACTGTCCGGGTGATGCGGTCGGTCAGGCGATACCAGTGATACTCCGTACGGCGGCCCGCCGGGTCCGTCTCGCTGGTCATGCGGCCGTATTTGTCCCACGTGCTGCGGCGCATCGCACCGCCGGGGAGAATGACGTCGCAGAGTTCGCCGTCGCGGTAAACAAACGTCGTCTGACGACCGTCGTAATCCGTGAAGCGCGCAACGTTGTCGTCGTCGTCCACCAGCCAGTGCGCCTGCGCGCCGTCATCGCGGGTCGCACGGCGGGTGCCGTTATCAAAATCGTATTCGAACGTCAGCTGTTCGCCGCCGCTGTGGCAGAAGCCGACCACGCGCGGCAGGCCGTCAATCTCCTGCCAGCGGTATTCGCTCAGCAGGCCGTTGGCGTCCTCATGGGCGCTCATTAGCCCGTCCTGCCAGCGGAAGCGCCGGCGCACGCTACCGCCCCGGCCGGTCACACAGACCAGCTGGCGCTGTTCATCATAAGCGTAACTGACCAGGCAGATCTCGTCATCCAGCCAGGCACCGGCAAGCCTGTCACTGTCGTAGCGGCAGACTACGCGCTGGCCCGCGCTGTCGGTCAGGGCATGCAGGGTATTATTCGCATTCCACTCGAAGAGGATAGCGTTGCCGCAGGGTTCAGAGATGCGCTGGAGCAGCAACGGGGCATTATCCTTAAGCGGCGCATAGTGCCAGCGCTCGCCGCTGACGTCATACACCGACCAGCTGTCGTCAGAGTGGTGCTCAAGCCAGTTTTTTTCGCTTTCGCAGTAGGTGCGCATCCCTTTCGGGACATTCGGGAAGGCGATGTAATCACCGGACGGCGCACGCCACACCAGCCCGTCCTGATACGGCTCCAGGCGGCTTTCCCAGAACAGGCTCCACCCGCGGCCCAGCACGCTGTCACCGGGGTTGCCGCTGCGCCAGTAGCGCTGCCAGCGCACCGGCAGACGGGAAGGCAGGACGAAGTCCAGCTCATCATCCCCGCTGAGAAACTTCTGTCCGCTGACGATATCCACCGGGCGGGCGATGATCCCCGCGGCGGCAACGCCGGTCATCAGCGTGCCGACGCGGCAGGCGATACGGGCCAGCTTATTGATACCGGGAATTTTCCCCAGCAGCTTAGACAGCGCCCCAACTTTGCCAGCGGCACCGCCCCACCCGCCGAGCAGGCCGGCGAACAACAGGGTAAGATCGGAGACTTTATACAGCCACTCGGGGACTTCAGACTGAATGGGCAGGGTTTGCTGCGGGTCGCCGCCGATGATGACGTTGTCCGAACCGGTCATCACCTTCGCGTCGCAGGTGGTACGATCCCCGATGCGGGACGCAGGCTGGCTGTTAATGAAGACTCGCTTAGAGCCTTCGGCCATCTGCTGCGAGCCGTCGTCAGAACAGTCGACGGTGCTATCGGTGGCAAGCGCGGCGGGTTTACCGTTGATAAACACATTGGGCGAGCCGGAAGTGATGACGCCTTTCTTCGTCATACTGGATGCCCCGGCGTCCGCGATGCTGTCGCGGGCGGCGGTCGCCAGCTCCCCGGTGTAGTACCCCACGGCCAGGCTCGCGCCGACGAGCAGGACGCCCACGCCCAGGCAGGATGCGCCAAGTCCGGCAATAAACATCGCCCCCGCCAGAATGCCCCCGGCGGCGGCAATCAGGCCGCCGACAATCGTTCCGGCAATCATCCCGGCAAGCGCACCGGAGTGGCCGATATCATCACCTACGCGTGCAGCTTCAAACATAACAACGATCCCTGATGTTAATGGTGGAAGCGAAAGCTCCTGAGAAGATTGCCAAACAGCGCGCGGTCAGCATCGCCCGGCGCGCGGGTGCAGGTCATGGTGAAGACCAGAATTTTATTGCCGTCGACGTTAAACACGGCCTGCTGCTGCCAGATGCGTTTGCCGTCGCGCAGGTAGCTGGCATGGACGGTTTCACCCTGTGAAAGGCCGTCACCCAGCGTAGCGGCGCTACGCTCCCCCTGCTTCCATCCCTTGATGTGTTTTTCCATCAGGGCGAGCTGGCGATCGATGTACGCGGCAAGCGCTTCGCCAGCGTTGAGGGCATCACGGGAGAGGTTGAACGCTGGCGCGTCCGCTGCGGGCGGCGCGAAGACGTTGACGGTACGATCCTGATAACCTTCAGGAAAATCGATCAGACCTTCACTGAAAAGGCACTGCGAAGTTGGTTCTGACATTGAGCGGGTCCCACCACATATTTTCAGAAGCGGTAAGTTTCGCATATGTGTTTAAAGCTGACTATCCCCAGATCTTCGCCCCACCGCCACGCTCGCCGACAGCCCCGCCACCAGCTCAACCCCCTCCGGCAACCTGTCGATATGAATACGCACCGGCACGCGCTGCGCCAGCCGCACCCAGCTAAAGGTGGGTTCGACGTCGGGCAGCCCCAGCCCGCCCGTTTCGTCGTTGCTGTCCCCGATCCCACGCCCGATGCTCTCCACGTGCCCCGTGATGACCGGATCGTATCCCATCAGCACTATCTGCGCGGCATCCCCGACGCGAATATGGCGCAGTTTAGTCTCCTCAAAATACCCCACCACCCAGAAGCTGTGGGCATCGACGATGGCGACCTTTGTCTCCCCCGCCGTCGCGTAGTCTCCGGGCCGAAGCCGCAGGTGCGTAACGTACCCCGAGACCGGCGCATGCACGGTGGCGTGCGCCAGATTCAGCTCTGCCAGATCCAGCGCGGCCAGCGCGCCGTGATAATTGGCCGCCGCGACGTTCGCCGCGCTGCCGGTTTGCTGCACATCCTCGCTCGAAATGGCGTTTTTAATCAGCGTGCGGCGATGGGCCGCGTCCTGGCGCATCAGCATCTCATGGCGTTTCGATTCCACATCCGCCTGCGCGCTGGCCACCGCCAGCCTGAGCCAGCGCGGATCGATGGCGTAGAGTACATCGCCCCGGTTCACCCACTGGTTGTCCCGCACGGCCACGCTGATGACGGGCCCGGAGACGTCCGGCGCAATCTGCACTACGTCCGCCCGGACGCGGCCGTCGCGGGTCCACGGCGTTTGCGCGTAGTGTTTCCACATCATAAACGCCAGCAGCGTGGCCGCTGCGACGGCGCTTAACGTCAGCGCATAGCGAGCCAGTAAAGAGAGCAGTGATTTCATGACAATAACCCCAACGCGATCAGGCCCTGCATCAGCAGGTAAAAGATGACAATCCAGATTGAAACATCCATCAGCGGGCGAAACGGCAAGCGCCGGTAGACCCTGCTGAGAGAGAAAAGCGCGACGAGGCTCAGCGTGCAGACCAGCGTCGCGAGGGCGGCCATCAGCAGCCCCGGAATAAAAACGCCGCCGATATTAATATCGTTAACCATGGTCTGGCCCCCGTAATGCACAGTGAAAATCCACCAGCCTGAAGACAAACTGGCGCGTAGGTTCATCTGCGGCAGGCAGGTTTTGCTCGATGATGGCGGTAATGCGTTCGCCTAAGGCGTGGCGGTCCGCGGCGTTTATCCGATGAAATAGCGCGTCAACCTCCCTGCCGGGCGGTGTGTCACTGCGGCGTATATGCATGACTGAAAGCCCCAGGCGCAGCGCGTGCAAAAGCCTTTCAAGCGCCTGCTCTGGCGCACGCTCGCTGCGCTGCAAACGCGGCAGCAACAGGGCAGTTCGGTCCATCATCAGGTTGATCCAGTGCGTTTCGTCGACCCGCAGCGTGCCTTTCACGCTGCGGCGAATGTCGCGCTGGCAGAGGTTCAGCAGACGCGTGATGGCGGCGTCCGCCTGCACGGTTTGCATCAGGCTCATGCTGATGACGGCAAAGCCGGTCGCTGCAAAGAGCGCAATGGCGGTGTTAGCCGCGACGGCGAAGTCGCCGCTGTAGTGCGCGCCCAGCTCGCACAGAATGGGCAGCGTCAGGGTGATGCCCATCGCCATAAACGTGGTTGGCGGGCGCGCCTGAAGCGACCCGGCTAGCAGATACGCCGGAGCAAGCACCGCCACCAGCACCGGGAAATCGCTTACCTGCGGCAGCAGCGCAAAGCTGTAGAGCAGGCTAATCACCACGCCCCAGAACGAGCCAATGATGTATTTCACGATGTGGGGCGCCGGCGTGTCGAAACTGCCAAACAGCGTGCAGCAGACGCCAAGGATAGAGACCGCCGTACCGCCATCCGGCCACGCAGAGAAAATCCAGACCAGACAACCGCTCAGAATGATGACGAAAGCCCCCAGCGCCGTGCGGGCGGCGGTAAGCGGGTCGCGGTGGAAAACGTACCCTTTTGCCGCGCGGGTTTGCATCTCCCCAAACGCAGGTTTTGCGTGGTGGATAGCCCCGGAAAGACGCTCGCACTGCTCCAGAAGCGCGATAGCCTCTGAGAGGTAGCGAATAAAACTGACCTGCAGCGCGTCGTCAATCGTCAGCGCATGCGCGGCATACCGATCGATAAGAAGCGTACAGCGTAGCCGCAACGCCTCAGCCGCGCTGCTGGCCCCCGCGTTTTCAGCGGCAAGCCAGGCCTGAACATCCTCCCGCAATGCCTGCATGTCGGCGGGCAGAATTCCGGGCGTCAGCAAGCGATCGTGTAGTTCACAGTTGACGATCGCGAGCCGTGCCAGCCGATCGTGAATCGCTTTTCTGGCCTGCCGCACCGGAGCGGACAGGGCAAAATCATACGGAACATGGTGGCTTATCCCCTGCAGGAACTGCAGCGCCAGGGCCAGATGCAGGGGGCCGGAAGCCGCGCCGGGTTTACCCGCCAGGGTGTCCGCCACCCGACCGCGCGCGGCCTGTAGCGTCTGGGATAATTTCGCGTTGAATAGCCCTGATACGCGTGCGGGCAGCACGTAGCGGTGAATCAGCCCCGCACAGAAAATCCCAATCGCGATCTCCTGCACGCGGACGAGGGCAACGTTAAAAATGCCACCCGGATCGGATACCGCGGGAAAACCAATCAGGCTCGCGGTGTAACCGGCCAGCACGAAGGCATAGGCCCGGGGCGTGCGCTCCAGCAGGGAGAGCCACAGGCAGAACGTGATCCAGCCCGTCAGCACCACACTGCACAGGATCGGCATATTCGCGAAGATGGGCACGATCAGAACGGTCGCGCAGGCCCCGGCCACGGTCCCGGCCAGCCGGTAGAGGCTTCTGCTCAGCGACGCCCCGACCGACGTCTGCGATACGATGTAAACCGTAATAATGGCCCATGAGGGACGTTCGAGACCTATCGACAGCGCGAGGTAGTAAGCCAGCATCGCCGCTGCAAAACTCTTCGCGGAGTAGATCAGCGCGCCCGCATCGTTTCGCAATGTGGCGGGGAGACGCACGTGATGAGAGAAGATTTTATTCATGCCGGGATTATTACCGGCTTGCAGACCCGCTTAAATACTCTATTCTGTCAAAAAATACCTAAATGTTGCCAGAATCATGAAGCCGCAATCCGCTAATACGCTGTATGACCCTGACTCTACCGCCTCTCCTGCCGTGGCGCGTCATCTGGACTTTGTGGACTACGCTGCGGAAGTGCCGGTGCATACCCATCGCAAGGGCCAGCTGATTATTGCCCGTTACGGCGCGGTCAGCTGTTACGCGGAGAATGACATCTGGATCGTGCCGCCAGACTGCGCAGTCTGGATCCCCGGCGGGATCCCGCACAGCGCGAAAGCGACGTGGAACGCGCATCTGAACTATTTGTTTATTGAGCCCGGCGCGGCGGCGCTGCCGGAGAGGTGCTGCACCCTGGCGATCTCGCCGTTGATTACGGAGCTGGTCGACCGCCTGACGCGCGAAGGCGTGGATTATCCTCCCGACAGCCACGCCGCCAGACTGACCCGGGTCACGCTGGATGAGCTCGCCAGCATGCCGCAGCAGAAGCTCAGCCTGCCGGTCTCGACCGACCCGAAAATTCGCGCCATGGCCGACGCGCTGGTCAGCCGCCCTGAGGACAGAAGCACCCTGAAAGACTGGGCGAAACGGCTCGCCCTCAGCGAGCGCTCGTTTGCACGCCTGATGCAACGCGAGACCGGGCTGAGCTTTGGGCGATGGCGGCAGCAGTTGCACCTGATTATTGCCCTGCGGGAGCTGGCCAGCGGCGTGCCTGTCCAGAACGTGGCGGCAACGCTTGGGTATGAATCCGTGAATGCGTTTATCACCATGTTCAGAAAAGCGATGGGCAGCACACCCGCGCATTATTTTGCCGAACGGAAAAACAGCGGCCGTTAACCCGGCCCTTCGCTCCCCGCCGCCAGCAGCGGCACCACCACGTCGCTGATGGGCACCGCAATCCCGTGTTTGCGGCCATAGCGCGGGATCACGCCGTTGCGGATATCCCACTCCATTGGACGGTTGGCCTGACGATCGGCCAGGATCGACGTGCCCAGGTCTTCAGGCGCACGCTGAAAGTTCGCCAGGATCTCCCCGGCCACCGCATCGTCAAGCTTCGCCCCCTCGGCGCGGGCAACGGAAAGCCCCTCGCGCAGATAGGCCAGCGCAAGTTCGCTGATGTCCTCACGCCTGAACATCCCGGCGCGGCGGTTAGCCAGCACCATCAGCCCGGCGACCGCGTTTTGCAGCAGCTTGCGCCAGGCGACCGTGGCGAAATCTGCCGAGAGTTCCACTTCACAGCGCGTACCGCGAAGCGCATCCACCACCCGCTGCGCCTGCGGCACCTCCGGCAGCGTCAGGCGCGGTTTGGCACGCAGCCACACGGAGGCATCCGGCTCGCGCTGTGCCGGGAACCAGACCACCGACGGCAGCACCGTTGCGCCGTTGACCCACGGCTCAAGCTGGGCTTTCTGCTCCACGCCGTTTTGCAGGGCGCAGACCACGGTGTTTTCATCGCACAGCGCGCGCAGCCATCCGGCGCTGTCGGCATTTTGCGTCGTTTTTACCGCGATCAAAACCAGATCGGCGGGACGCGTAATGACGGCAGGATCGGTTAAGACCGGACCGGGTACCACCGTTTCGCCCTCGTCATAACGCAGGCGTAATTCCGGATGTGCGGTACGTCCGCACAACAGCGGCGTGCGGCCCACGTCATGCAGCACCGCGGCAATGGTGGTCCCAATCGCACCGGGACCTATCAGCGCAATCACTGGATTGTCAGACATGATTAACTCCCCTTTTTGCTAAGCCTGCTAACAGTTATACCACCCTGAAAAGTGAGCGCCACGTCGTTGTCTATACTCAACACACAACTGACAACGGAGTGCGCCATGCCTTTACCCGATTTCAGGTCCTCTGAACCGTTCACCCTCGGCATCGAACTCGAACTGCAGGTGGTTAATCCGCCCGGGTACGATCTGAGCCAGGACTCCTCCGCACTGATCGCCGCCGTCAAAGACGACATCAAAGGCGGAGAAGTGAAGCACGACATCACCGAAAGCATGCTCGAAATCGCCACCGGCGTATGCCAGACCATCGACCAGGCAGCGGCGCAGTTCTCGGTGATGCAGCAGAGTATTCTGCGCGCGGCGGCGGAGCAGCATATCCAGATCTGCGGCGGCGGGACGCATCCGTTCCAGAAATGGCAGCGCCAGGAGGTGTGCGATGACGAGCGCTATAACGTCACGCTGGAGCGCTTTGGCTACCTGATTTTGCAGGCCACGGTGTTCGGCCAGCACGTACACGTCGGCTGTCGAACCGGGGACGATGCCATTTACCTGCTGCACGGTCTGTCGCGCTTTGTGCCGCACTTTATCGCCCTCGCCGCCGCGTCACCCTACATGCAGGGCACGGACACGAAGTTCGCCTCATCGCGTCTGAATATTTTTTCGGGATTTCCGGATAACGGCCAGATGCCGTGGGTCAACAACTGGCAGGCGTTCGAAGGGCTGTTCCGCCGCCTGAGCGCCACCAGCATGATCGACAGCATTAAAGACCTGCACTGGGACATTCGCCCCAGCCCGCACTTTGGTACCGTGGAAGTCCGGGTGATGGATACGCCGCTGACACTCGGCCACGCGATAAACATTGCCGGGCTGATCCAGGCAACCTCCCACTGGCTGCTGACCACGCGGCCCTATAAGCATCAGGAGAAGGATTTTCTGCTGTACCGATTTAACCGTTTTCAGGCCTGTCGCTACGGGCTGGAGGGGATTCTGACGGACGTGCATACCGGCGAACAGAAAACCGTGGCGGAAGATATCGCCTGGCTGCTGGAACAGGTTGCGCCATCGGCCGAGAAGCTCGGCGCGACAAGCGCAATCACTGAAATTGCCCTGCTGTTAAAGCAGGGCAAGAGCGAGGCGCAGCGCATGCGGGACTTTATTGCCGACGGCGGCTCGCTTATTTCTCTCGTTCAGAAGCACTGCGAGCTGTGGGCGACGAGTCCGTAAGGCCGTGGCCCCACTCACGCAGACGCTGGAACAGCACGAACAGCGCGGGAATGAACACGATCCCCACGACGGTCGCCACCAGCATACCGCTGAACACCGTGGTGCCAATGATGCGACGGCTCTGGGCACCCGCCCCGGTCGCCAGCATCATTGGCATGACGCCGATAATAAACGACACGGCGGTCATCATCACCGCGCGGAAGCGGCGCGATGCCCCTTCCCTCGCCGCATCGACAATCGTCATTCCGTCCATACGCCGGGCGCGGGCGAACTCCACGATAAGAATCGCGTTTTTGGCCGCCAGCGCGATCAGCAATACCAGACCAATTTGCACGTAGACATCGTTGGCGTAGCCCGCCATCCACAGCCAGACCAGCGCCCCGCCGAGGGCGAAGAGCACCGAGAGCATCACGCTCGCCGGGAGCGTCCAGCTCTCATACTGGGCGACGAGAAACAGCCACGCCATCACCACCGCTGCCAGCACAATCCATATCGCCTGATTGCCGGTCTGCTGCTCCTGATACGACATGCCGCTCCAGGCGTAGTCGTATCCGGCAGGCAGGCTCTCTGCCAGAATTTCGCTCATCACCGCCATCGCGGTGCTGCTGCTCACCCCTTCCGCCGCCGAGCCGCTCACCGACACGGACGGAAACTGGTTGTACTGCTGCAGGAACGGCGCGCCAACGCCCGGCGTGATGGTGACGAGGTTGCTCAGGCGCACCCGCTCGCCGCTGTTGCTGCGCACAAACAGCTCGCTGATTTGCTCAGCGCGCTCGCGCCACTGCATTTCGTTCTGCATGACAACGTGGTAGACGCGGTTGTTGATGCTGAAATCCCCGGCGCGCGTGCCGCCAAAGGCGGTTTGCAGGCTACTGAAGATGCGCGATACCGGCACGTCGAGACGGGCCGCACGCTCGCGATCGACGGTCAGCGTCAGCTGCGGGACGTTGCTGCTCCAGGTGGTGAACACACGGCTTAGCTGCGGGTGCTGATTGGCTTTCATCAGCACCCCGCGCGTCACGCGCTCCAGCTCCGCCGGGCTTTGCCCCGCCTGCGCCTGTATGCGCAGATCGAAGCCGGAGGCGTTGCCCAGCCCCGGCAGGGTCGGCGGCGCGAAGGTCATGATGGTCGCTTCCGGCAGGGCCAGCAGCTGACGCTGCAGGGTAGCCATCACCTCGTCCAGCGGCGGGCGCTCGCTCCAGTCTTTGAGCATGATGGAGATAAACCCGCCGTTGGAGGCGCTGGTGCCGTTAAGAATGTTAAAGCCGGAGACCTGAATCACGTCTTCCACCGCCGGATTTTTAGCGATTAATTCGCGTGCGGTGGTCATTACCGCTTCGGTGCGCTCCAGCGAGGCGGCTTCCGGCAGCTGAACGCTGGCAAAGAAGTAGCCCTGGTCCTCCTGTGGCAGGAAGCCTTTTGGCATCGACGTAAAGCTGAACGCCACCACGGCCGCCGCGCCTGCGGTGGCCAGCAGCGCCAGCCACGGGCGCAGGGTGAATACGCTTACGATCCGGGTATAGCGATTGCGCGTGGCATCCAGCCCGCGGTTGAATCCGCGAAAAATCGTAGCGGGCTGTGCCGGACGCGGGCGCAGCAGCATTGCACAGAGCGCGGGCGTCAGGGTCAGCGCCACCAGGCTTGAGAGCGTGACCGCCGTGGAAAGCGTGACCGCGAACTGGCGGTAAAGCTCACCGACAATCCCCGGCAGCAGCGCCACCGGCACAAATACCGCCAGCAGCACCAGCGTCGTGGCTATCACCGGCCCGGCAATCTGGCGCAGCGCCAGCGCGGTCGCCGCCGTGCGGCTCTGCCCTTCGGCCATCAGCGTTTCGACGCTCTCCACCACCACGATGGCATCATCCACCACCATCGTCAGCGCCAGAATGATGGCGAACAGGCTGAGCGTGTTGGCGGAGTAGCCCAGCGTGTACAGCACCGCAAAAGTGCCCACCAGCGACACCGGAATGGCGAGCGCAACAATCAGCGTCGCACGCCAGCTTTGCAGGAACAGGGATACAATAACAACGACCGCCAGCATCGTCAGCGCCAGCGAGACGCCGATCTCCTTGATGGTGGCCGCAACGAAGGTGGTGGTATCGAATTTCACCTCGTAGACCAGGTCGTCCGGGAAGCGCGACGCGAGGCGCTCCAGCTCGGCGCGCACCGCGTCGGCCACGCGCAGGGCGTTGGCGGACGGTGTCGGGTAGATGCCGAGGTAGGCGGAGTCGTGTCCGTTCAGCTGCGCGCCGGAGCTGTAGCTACGCGAGCCAAGCTCGATGGTGGCGACGTCCTTCAGGCGCACCAGCTGGCCCATCTCGCCGGCGCGGATAATGATGTCAGCAAAATCATCAGCCTGGTTCAGGCGCCCCAGCCCGTTAATGGTCAGGGTCTGCTGCTGGCCGTTAAACACCGGCGGCGTGCCGACCTGGCCCGCCGCTCCCTGCACGTTCTGCTCGCGCAGCGCCTGCGCCACGTCGTCAGTGGTGACGTTCAGGGCGTTCATGCGGTCCGGACGCAGCCAGATGCGCATGCTGTAGTCGCGCGCGCCAAACATCTGCACCTGACCGACGCCCGGCAGGCGCGACAGCGCCTCGCGCACCTGGGTGCTGGCGTAGTTACTGACGAACAGCGGCTTGTGGGTATTGTCAGGTGAGTAAAGACTTACCCCCATCATCAGATTGGTGGCGCGTTTGCGCACCTGCACGCCGTTTTGCTGCGCCTCCGCTGGCAGTTGCGCCACGGCCTGCGCCACGCGGTTTTGCACGTCGATGGCGGCTAAATCCGGATCGGTCCCCGCGGCAAAGGTGATGTTAAGGCTGTAGGTGCCTTCATCCGAACTCGTGGACTCCATGTACAGCATGTGATCCACGCCGTTAAGCTGCGTCTCCAGCGGCGTGGCGATGGCCTCCGCCACGTCAGCCGAACTGGCCCCCGGCCAGCTGGCAGAGACATTCACCACCGGCGGCGTGATCTGCGGATACTGCTCCACCGGGATAATCTTCAGCGCGATGGCCCCCAGCAGGGTAATGACCAGTGCTATCACCATCGCAAAGCGCGGGCGTTTGATGAAAAACGTCAGCATGATGGCTCCTTAATTCAGTATCTGGACGGCAGCACCGGGCTGTACACGCTGTGCACCGTCAGTGATCGCTCGCTCACCAGGCTTAACACCGGAAGCAATCTGGAACAGCTGCCCAACCTGCCCGGCAATTTTTAGCGGGCGTTTTTCGGCGTTTCCGTCGGCACTCACCACCCAGGCAAAGAATCCATCGCCATTCTGCTGGACCGCAGCGGCAGGGAGCGTCAGTACCGGCTGCTCGCTGGCCGGGCGCAGCGTCACATTTACGTTGCCGCCGGGCAACAGCTGATGGCGCGGGTTGGCAAACCCGGCGCGCAGCATCACGCTGGCGGTGCGCGGGTCGATGCGGTTATCCACCGAGGTCAGTTCACCCCGGATACGCTGTCCGTTGCTGTCAATGAATACCTGCCACGCCTGTTTCATGGCGCTGATATCTGCATGCTGTCCGGCTTTGGTGGCAAAGGCGCCCTCTTCCAGCGCAAAAGCGATGCGGATCGGATCAAGCTGTACTACCTCCACCAGCACACCGCTTGCGGGGTTGACCAGGCTACCTGCGTGGAAGTTGCTGTGCCCCACGCGACCGTCAATCGGCGAGGTGATGCGGGTGTAGTTCAGGGTGACGTTGCGTGCGTCGAGCCGGGCTTTGGCCTGCTCCAGCGCGGCGCGGGCGACGTCGCGCTGCATACGCGCGTTGTCCACGTCATGACGGCTGATGGCCTTGCTGCTGCCCAGGCTTTCAAAGCGGGAAAGCTGCTGCTGCGCCTGGCGCAGCGTGGCTTCAGCGCTGTTGACTTCGGCCTGCGCCAGACGCACGGCGGCACGCGGCTCGGCATCGTCCAGCTCAAACAGCACATCCCCTTTTTTCACATACTGCCCGTCGCGAAAGTGGATTTTAGTGATAACACCTTCCGTGCGGGCGCGCAGCTCAACGGTGTGGATGGCTTCAATGCGCCCCGGGATCTGACGCTCGGCGGCGTGGGCGGTCTGCTCCACGTTGGCGACGCGCACGGGAATGGCGGCGAAGACGGGTTGCAGGGTGCAGGCAAGGAGTGCGAACAGGAGTGGGAATTTCATGGAAGTACCTCAGCGTGATTTCCCCCTCACCCCGCCCCTCTCCCCAAAGGGGAGAGGGAGAAAACCGAGCGACCCTTCCCCCTCAAAGCCGAGGGAGAAAACCGGACGGTCCCCTCTCCCCTATGGGGAGAGGGTTAGGGTGAGGGGTAAGGTTTTGTTATGCAGCCTTACGGAACCTGCGGGTCAGTCGCTTCTCGATTTCAACGATGAAGAACATCACCCCTGCAACCGCCAGCGTCACAAACCAGTAGCGGAGCGGCAGCGCTTCGGTGCCAAACAGCATCTGCATAAACGGCAGGTAGATGATGGCGGCCTGGAGCAGGAACAACACGCCCGTGACCAGCCAGATGCCTTTATTCGCCAGCAGACCACGGTTCAGGGAGAACCCTTCAGTGTTGCGGCAGTTAATCATGTACACCCACTGGGCGCAGACCAGCATCTGCAGCAGCACGGTGCGGATGAACTCCGCGCTGAGGCCGCGCGGGGCCAGCCAGGCCTCCAGCGCAAAGGCGGCAATGGCAATCATGGTGCCGACAAAGGCCACGCGCCACACCGCGTAGGCGTCCATCACGTGCTGCCCGGTCTGACGTGGTGGACGGCGCATGATATTGCGCTCGGCGGCTTCAAAGGCCAGACCGAAGGAGAGCGTGGCGGAGGTCGCCATGTTCATCCACAGAATCAGCACCGGCGTCAACGGAATGATGTTCCCCGCCAGCAGCGCAATCACAATCAGCAGCCCCTGCGCCAGGTTGGTCGGCATGATGAACAGAATGGTCTTTTTCAGGTTGTCGTACACGCGACGCCCCTCTTTCACCGCACTGGCGATGGTGGCGAAGTTATCGTCCGTCAGGACCATGTCCGCCGCCTCTTTGGTCACTTCCGTGCCTTTGATGCCCATTGCGATGCCGACATCCGCCTGACGCAGCGCCGGGGCATCGTTCACACCGTCGCCGGTCATGCCGACAATCTCACCTTTGTCCTGCAAGGCCTGCACCAGGCGCAGCTTATGCTCCGGGCTGGTACGGGCAAAGATGTCATAGGTCACCGCCGCATCCGCCAGCTCGGCATCGTTCATCTTCTCAAGCTGATAGCCGGTCACCGCCTGCTCGCTGTTGGTGATCCCCAGCATCTGGCCGATGCTCATCGCCGTCTGCGGGTGATCCCCGGTGATCATCTTCACGCGGATCCCCGCCTGCTGACAGGCGTTAATGGCATCAATCGCTTCCGGGCGCGGCGGATCCATCATTCCGGCAATGCCGAGGAAGATCAGGCCGTGGCTCAGATCGTCGTGCGTGAGCGCCGTTTCGCCATTGGCTGGCTTAAACGCCGCCGCAACCATGCGCAGTCCCTGACGCGCATAGCGCTCCATCTCGTTTTCCCAGTACGCACGGTTGAACGCTTCGGTCCCGTTGCGTGTCTGCTGCTGCTCGCACAGGGCGAAAATCACGTCCGGCGCGCCGGTGATCAGGATCTGCTCCTCGCAGCCAATCTGGTAGTGGGTGCTCATGTACTTGTACTGCGAGTCAAACGGGATCTTGTTAACCAGCGTCGTTGTTACCGGCGCGAGGTTGGCTTTCGCCGCCAGCACCTTCAGCGCGCCCTCGGTTGGCCCCCCGGTGATGCCCCACAGGCCGCGCTCGTCCTGAATCAGCTGGCTGTCGTTACAGAGGTCAATAGTGCGCAGGTACTGCTCCAGCACGGTGCCCGGCTGGATCTGCACTGGCTCATCGCTGCCTTCCAGATAAATGTTGCCCACCGGCTCATAGCTGTTGCCGTCCACGCGGTAGCAGGTGTCGGCGGTGATGATGGCTTTGACCGTCATCTCGTTCATGGTCAGGGTGCCGGTTTTATCCGAGCAGACCACGGTCATCGCGCCCAGGGTTTCAACCGTCGGCAGCTTGCGGATGATCGCCCGCTTGCGCGCCATCGCCTGCACGCCCAGGGAGAGGATAATGGAGATAATTGCAGGCAGACCTTCCGGTACGGAGGCGACCGCCAGGCTGATGAGGGAGAGCAGCAGCTCGCCCATTGGGATCTCGCGGAATGCCAGGCTGAAGACGAACAGCGCGGCCATCATCGCCAGAATAATGGCGAAGATCGCCTTACCCAGCTTGTCCATCTGCACCAGCAGCGGCGTGCGGTGTTTTTCAATGCCCGCCATCATCTGATTGATATGGCCAAGCTCGGTCTCCTGCCCGGTGGCAATAACCACGCCCACGCCACCGCCCGCGCTCACGGTAGTGCCGGAGAAGACCAGGTTGGTGCGATCGCCCAGCGGCAGCTCACCGTTCAGCGGCTGAGTATGTTTATCCACCACGGTGGATTCACCGGTCAGAATCGCCTCTTCCACGCGTAAATTATGCGCCTCAATTAAACGCATATCCGCCGGAATACGATCCCCGGCGCGTAATACAATAATATCGCCCGGGACTATTTCAGTTGTGGGGAGCGTTTCATGATTGCCATTACGAATGACGCGCGCTTCGCTGGAGAGCATGTTACGAATACTCTTCAGGGATTTTTCCGCGTTGCTTTCCTGAATATGACCAATTAAGGCATTGATAACCGCCACGCCTAAAATAACCAGCGTATCAACCCAATGCACCATGACCGCGGTTAATACCGCGGCGGCAAGCAGGACGTAAATCAGTACATCGTTAAAATGCGCGAGAAAGCGCAGCCAGCCCGGCTTGCCTTTTTTCTCCGGCAATGCATTCGGGCCATGTTTTTGCAGACGCGCCTGCGCCTCTGCGCGGTCCAGACCGCTCACCTGGCTCTGCGTATGAGCCAGCACCTGCTCTACGGTCTGCTGGTATGCCAGCCCGCCGGAAGGCGGCATGTTTGGGGATAATTTTTTTTCGGTCATCGTATTTTTCCTTCAATATCCGGTGAACAGAAGCCTGAATTCCTTTCGGGCTTTAATTTATTCATTTTTAAGTCTTGCGGCTAAAATTGATCTACCGCAATATATTTACCGCTGGGTTATTCAAAATTAATTACGATTATTTCGACAAGCTGATTTTTACAAAATATTTCTAAACCAACGCTAAACGAGGGGGAAGCATGTTTGGTATTTATCGCGGACGACGCCTGGCGTTATACATTGTCGCAGCCATTGTTATTGCAACGTTAATTGGATATAGCACATATAGTTTTGTAAAATTATTTTCATGATGCAGACATCTATTTACATGGCATAATATTAATATAATCACCACGATTAAATCATTCTCCTTACGCGCTTTATTTGCCGGAGAAGGTGATTATTTCATTAAAAAAGCCCAGGCAGGTTGATATTGCTTTACGTTAAAGGATGCCGGACAATGACATTTTTAACTGACGATTAACATTACGATGAAACACCCGTTAGAATCGCTGCTGACTGCCGGGGGCATTTTATTACTGGCGCTGATCTCTTGCCTGCTGTTACCCGCGCCGTCGCTGGGCCTGGTGCTGGCGCAAAAGTTGATGACGACCTTTCACATGGTCGATCTGAACCAGCTTTACACCATTTTGTTTTGCGTGTGGTTTTTACTGCTTGGCGCTATCGAATTCTTCGTGCTGCGTTTCGTCTGGCGCCGCTGGTTTTCACTGGCGTCCTGAATACATAAAAAAAGCCGGGTAGCAGCTTCGCCTTACCCGGCCTGTGTGTTGTCAGTTTCAGTGCGTCCGACTGTGGTTTTCCTTGCGGTACGCCCCTGGCGGCTGATGGAAGGTGCGGGTAAAGATGCGCGTGAACGTCTGCTGCGATTCAAACCCGTAGCGCAGGCAGATCTCATAAACGCGCTCGTCCGATTCACGCAGATCCCGTGCCGCCAGCAGCAGCTTGCGTTCGCGAATATAGCGCCCCAGGCTTTCACCTTTATACTGCATAAACAGCCGCTGCAAATGCCATTTGGAGTAACCCGCATGGCGGGCAATGTCTTCAATGCGTAACGGCTGGTGCAGGTTGTCGTCGATCCATTCGACGATCGTATCAATGACTTGAGCGGAAATGGTCATACTGCTCTCCCCTTCTGCTTCTTGCTTAAACATTATTCCCACCACTGACGAAAAGTTTGTGTGGTATCACTCACCCGAACGGGCTCGCCCAGTTCCGGCGTGAGCAGTCGATAGTTTTTATCCTTACTGGCTTTTGCCAGCTGGATCAGCGGGTCGTTCCAGGTGTGTTTCGCCAGCACAAAACGACCGTTATGCCCCGGCACCACCGCCTTTGCATTCAGGTCGACCGACGCCTGAGCCGTCTCCTCTGGCAGCATGTGGATGTACTTCCAGTCCTGGTCATACTGGCCGTTTTCCATGATGGCTAAATCCACATCACCAAACTGCTCGCCGATTGCCTTAAAGTGCGGGCCGTAGCCAGAATCTCCGCTGTAGTAGATCTTCTGCTCTGGGGTGACAAACATAAAGCTGCCCCACAGCGTCTGGTCACGTTTAATGCCTCGCCCGGAGAAGTGACGTGCGGGCAACAGGTGAACCGTCAGCGCATCGCTGATGTGCACCGACTGGTTCCAGTCGCGTTCGTCGATAATCTCTGGCTTCATCCCCCAGTAGCGCAGGTGTGACCCTACCCCGAGCGGCGTCACCACGCGTTTCACCTTCGGCAATAACGCCCTGATAGTGGCGTAATCCAGGTGGTCGTAGTGATCGTGAGAGATAATCAGCAGGTCGATCTCCGGCATGCTCGCCGCGCGCCACGGATACTCCCCCGCAAAGGCTTTATTGAGAAACGAAAACGGCGCGGCATAGTTACCAAGGACCGGGTCGATCAGGATGCGTTTTCCCGCCAGCTGCAGATACCAGGAGGAGTGGCCGAGCCATACCAGCGTGTCCTGCTCCAGCGGCAGGCTCGCCAGATCGGTTTTCACCAGCGGCAGCGGCTGAGCCGGGCGGGCATTTTCGGTTTTACGGGTCAGGAATTGCCACCACGCCACCAGCATATTTTGTTGGCCGGTAAAGCCAGGCGTCGGGAGCGTATTGTGGAATTTCCCCTCGTAGTAGTGCGGAGACGCTTCCACTTCCGTGAGCTGCGCACCCTGCGGTGGCTGGCCAAAACCGGCATTCAGAACAAACGGTAAACTCGCAGCTGAAGCAATAATCATGACGAACACCACGCAGATGAAGAGAGTTTTTTCATATCCTGACCCGAAAACGCGAGCCATCCGATGGTTTGCGTGGGGTAAACTTGATTATGAGTGAGTAAGCACTCATTATAGATATGATGAGAAAGTCGTCAAGACGTTTTCGATCTTTGACATTCCGCGTTGCAGCGTGTCAAAGCACGTGTTTCAATCAGGGTTTTTATCAATGAAAGGGGGAAAAATTTAGTGGCACGTCCGAAGAGTGAAGATAAAAAACAGGCCTTACTGGACGCCGCAACGGCGGCATTTGCACAGTCAGGTATTGCCGCCTCAACGGCGCTCATTGCCCGTAAGGCGGGTGTCGCCGAAGGCACCCTGTTCCGCTACTTTGCTACCAAAGACGATCTGCTGAATGCCCTCTATCTGCACCTGAAGCAGGATCTCTGCCAGACCATGCTGGCGAACCTCGATCGCACCATCACGCTGCCGAAAGAACATACCCGCAATATCTGGAACAGCTATGTGGACTGGGGGATTCGTAACCCCGTGGCGCATGCGGCTATTCGCCAGATTGGGGTCAGTGAAAAGCTGAGCGCCGAAACGGAAATGGCGGTGAAAGAGATGTTCCCGGAACTGCATGAACTGTGCCGTCGTTCGGTGCGCCCGGTGTTTATGTCGGATGAATTCAAAACGTTTGGCGATGCGCTGTTTTTATCGCTGGCCGAAAGCACGATGGAGTTTGCCACCCGCGATCCGTCCCGCGCCGTCGATTTTAAAGCCCTGGGTTTTGAAGTGATGTGGCGTGGACTGGCTCAGGAGGAGAGCGATGGACAGTAAATCCTTGCAGGAACACGCGAAGCGCGTCGCGCTGGAGATGCCTTTTACCGAATACTGCTGGCCGTTCGGCCCGGAGTACGACGTCTTCAAGGTCGGCGGGAAAATTTTCATGCTGATGGCAACCGCACACGGACGGCCGCACGTTAGCCTGAAATCCGATCCTGAAACGTCGCTGTTAAATCAGCAGATCTACCGGGGCGTTGAGCCTGGTTACCATCTGAATAAAAAACACTGGATTTCCCTTTACGGCACCGAGGACATCACCCCGGAACTGGTTGCCGACCTGATTGCAGATTCCTGGAATCTGGTCGTTGATAAACTGCCGAAGAAAGACCAGAAGTGGATACGCCCTGCCTGATTGTTCGTCTGAGACGAACAGATTAAGCGCTCGAAATGCACTTATCTTTTGCCGCTTTGCGCGGTAATCTGCTCTCCTTTCGCGCCCGCGTACGGGCGAATTTCATTACCAGGAGTAGTTATGGATATCATTTCTGTCGCCCTGAAACGCCACTCCACCAAGGCGTTCGACCCGACTAAAAAACTGACCGCTGAAGAAGCAGAAAAAATCAAAACCCTGCTGCAGTACAGCCCGTCCAGCACCAACTCCCAGCCGTGGCACTTTATTGTGGCCAGCACCGAGGAAGGTAAAGCGCGCGTGGCGAAATCCGCCGCAGGGACCTATGTGTTCAACGAACGCAAAATGCTGGACGCCTCTCACGTGGTGGTGTTCTGCGCGAAAACCGCGATGGACGATGCCTGGCTTGAGCGCGTCGTGGATCAGGAAGAAGCCGATGGTCGTTTTAACACGCCAGAAGCCAAAGCCGCGAACCATAAGGGCCGGACTTACTTCGCCGATATGCACCGTGTGGATCTGAAAGATGATGACCAGTGGATGGCGAAACAGGTTTACCTGAACGTCGGTAATTTCCTGCTGGGCGTGGGTGCCATGGGTCTGGATGCAGTGCCAATCGAAGGTTTCGATGCCGCGATCCTCGACGAAGAGTTTGGCCTGAAAGAGAAAGGCTTCACCAGCGTAGTGGTGGTGCCGGTTGGCCATCACAGCGTGGAAGATTTCAACGCCACGCTGCCGAAGTCTCGCCTGCCGCTGAGCACGATTGTGACCGAGTGCTAATCCCGACGGGCCGCCGCGCGCGGCCCGTTACGTTTTACTGATGACCAGTCTGCGATGCGGATGGACATCACGATCGTTTCCCCAGGCAAAAGCAATCCAGCGTTCTTCCAGTTCAGCGTATGAACTCACTGGTGTTAATTCCCACTCTGCGCCTACCGTACCGTCCGCCACGCTTATCTGGTAATTCATGCTGAACGCCCAGTCTATCATCCGCAACCAAAACCGCTGCCCGTCTCCCGTTTGCTCGCTGTCTGAGACCACGATATCGTATTCTCTGAGCACCCACTGAAAGAAAAGTTGTGGCAACCCGCTGATAACGGATTGATGGACCGCACGGGGCGTACGCCAGACCATCACTTGCGTGGCGGCACCGTGAGGAAAGGTAATTTCTTTATGAAACGTCAGCTTCACGGCATATGCCGTATAAGGCTTACCGTCGTCGGTAGTCACGAGACGGTATTCATCGCTATAGCGCGACTTCAGAAGCCGATACCCCACAGGCAACAAAAAACCTGGCAGATGAAAATCCACCGTGCCCCGCAACAGAAACGCTTCGGTATGTTCAACGTTTTGAGTGATAAGCCCAAGTTTTTGGCTAAATTCTGCGGAATCAATCATCAGTGGCGACATCGGTGGTTTCTCATCGCGTAAGTATAGTCCACTTCACTACTCATCTAAATGATGTAGATTCAGCAGGTTGGTCTCATTCAGACCTTATCTTACGCAATGTGAACCGACACGGCAGGATCCGTGCTGATTCCCTGAAAACGTCTCGCAAAAAAATTATTTAGCCTGTTCTGCCAGCCATGCCATCGCCCTCTCCCCCGCCTCGTCCACCGGTAAATAGACCAGCAGCCGCGACCCGTTTCGCGGTGCGGAGTACCAGTACATCTGCTGCAGCGTAAAATCCCCCAGCTCGGGATGGGTAAACAGCTTGAGCTGGTTCTCCACGCCGCGCACGTCGTTGCGCTGGTGCCACAGCGTTTTGAACTCCTCAGACACCGCAAAGAAGCGCGCCAGTTTAGCTTCCCACAGCGGGTCGCCCCGGTGCTCGGCCATCGCCGCGCGGAAATAGGAGACAAAAATCGGCAGCACATCATCGCGTCTGCCGAGCCGCGCGCGCCACGCGGGATGGGTGAGAAACAGGTAAATACAGTTGCGGTCCTCCGGCGGGATTTCATTGAAATCAACGCCCATCAGATGCCCAAAACTGTCGTTCCACGCCACGATATCGAAATTGGGTTTCTGGATGCTGGCAGGTTTTGGCATCAGCGTATCCAGCAGGCGACGCGTGCCTTCGCTGATCCCCTCGCAGCAGACCGCCTGCGGTGCTTCGCCCGGCGGCAAACCGGCGAGCACGAAAAGATGCCGGGCTTCGGTCGGAGTACACTGCAGGGCTTTCGCTATGGCTGCCATCACCGCGCTGGACGGATTGACGTCCCTGCCCTGCTCAAGCCAGGTATACCAGGTCACACCCACGTCGGCGAGCATCGCCACCTCTTCGCGGCGCAGACCCGGCGTGCGGCGGCGTCCGCTGCGCGGCAAACCGAGACGCTGCGGATCGAGGCTTTCACGCCGGGCGCGTAAAAATGCGCCCAGCTGTTTTCGCGTGTCATCCTGAAGTGAGGCGACGGGTTCAGACATCAACGCCATAAATCCCCCTGCATGGTAGTGCCAGTACCAGTATAAGCAAGAACTGGTACCCGTTTATCAGATGGTTGATGCTACGACCATCTGATGAATGACGCAATGGAGTTACCATGAATACGTCAGTTGTTTCACCGGGTCGCGCAGGCCTGATATTGCTGTTAACCGGCCAGATGCTACCCATGATTGATACCTCAATCACTAACGTGGCGCTGGACGCCATTACCCATTCACTGCACGCAACCGCCACCGAGCTGGAGCTGATTGTCGCGCTTTATGGCGTGGCGTTTGCCGTCTGCCTCGCGCTCGGCAGCAAGCTGGGAGATAATCTTGGCCGCCGTCGCCTGTTTATGTGGGGTGTGGCAATCTTTGGCCTGGCCTCGCTGCTGTGCGGAATGGCGGGGAACATTGAACAACTGCTGGCCGCGCGTATTGTTCAGGGGGCGGGTGCCGCCCTGATCATGCCGCAAATTCTTGCCACGCTGCACGTCACGTTAAAAGGCACAGCCCACGCGAAGGCGATTAGCCTGTTCGGCGGCATTGGGGGGATTGCGTTTATCGTCGGCCAGATGGGCGGCGGCTGGCTGGTATCGGCGGATATCGCCGGACTGGGCTGGCGTAACGCCTTCTTTATTAACGTCCCCATCTGCCTGGTGGTGCTGGCGCTGAGCCGTCGCTACGTGCCGGAAACCCGCCGTGAAACGCCGTCGCGCATCGACTGGGCAGGGACAGTCTTGCTGGCCATCATGCTCTGCTGTCTGCTGTTCCCGATGGCGCTCGGCCCACAGTGGCACTGGCCGTGGTCGCTAAAGGTTATGCTTCTCGCCATTATTCCGCTGGCCTGGCTGATGGCACAGAATGCGCGCAAAAAAGAGCGTGGAAATGCCCATCCGCTGATCCCACCGCGTCTGCTTCAGCTCCGCAGCGTTCGCTTTGGCATCGTGATTGCGCTGCTCTTTTTCAGCGTCTGGTCCGGGTTTATGTTCTGTATGGCGCTGACCATGCAAACCGGTCTGGGGATGGCGCCGTGGCAGTCCGGGAACAGTTTTATCGCCCTCGGGGTGACCTATTTTATCTCCGCGTGGTTCGCGCCGCGGCTGATTGCGCGCTACAGCACCAGCACGATTCTGCTCACCGGCCTGGCAATCCAGATAATCGGCCTGCTGGCGCTGATCGCCACGTTCCGCTACTGGGGAGTGCAAAATACGGCGCTGACGCTGGCGCCAGCCACCGGGCTGGTAGGCTACGGTCAGGCGCTGATTGTGAACAGCTTCTACCGCATCGGGATGCGCGATATTCAGCCTGATGACGCAGGGGCCGCCAGCGCCATCTTAAGCACCCTGCAGCAGGCCGCGCTGGGGCTTGGCCCGGCCATTTTCGGGGCGATTTTGCTGCACGGGCTGCAACATCATCACGGGGATTACGCCCAGGCGATTAACTTTTTCCTGACGGTGGAAACCGGCCTGATGGTCATCCTGGCGCTGGCCACGCTGCGCATCCGCCATCGGCTGTGTTTACCCGTCGTGAAGGTCTGCCAGGCAAGCAAATAAACCTGAGGTATTTGCATAATAGATCCGCAGCCGCCATTATGGGGCTGCATCAATACAGGAGACGTTATGCAGGAATTAATTGCTCAGGTTGAAGAGTTAGACATTGAAATTAATCACACCACCTCTTTAGTGATTATCTTTGGTATTATTTTTCTTACTGCCATCATCGTTCATTTTATTCTGCACAAAGTCGTGCTGCGCGCATTCGAGAAACGCGCCCGGGCCAGCAGCCATTTATGGTTGCAGATCATTACCCAGAATAAATTATTTCACCGTCTGGCATTTACCCTTCAGGGGATAATCGTCAACGTTCAGGCCGTTCTCTGGCTGCAAAAAGGGAGCGAAGCGGCAGAAATGCTCACCACCTGCGCGAAGCTGTGGGTGATGGTGTATGCCCTGCTCTCCTTCTTCTCGCTGCTGGACGTCATATTCAATCTGTCGCAGAAAATGGCGACCGCCTCACAGCTGCCGCTGAAAGGGATCTTCCAGGGCATCAAGCTGGTGAGCGCGATTCTGGTGGGGATCTTAATTATCTCTCTGCTGATCGGTCAGTCACCGGCCATTTTGATTAGCGGCCTGGGTGCCATGGCCGCCGTTCTGATGCTGGTCTTTAAAGACCCGATACTGGGACTGGTCGCCGGGATCCAGCTTTCCGCCAACGACATGCTCAAGCTTGGCGACTGGCTGGAGATGCCGAAATACGGTGCCAACGGCACGGTGACGGACATCGGCCTGACCACCGTTAAAGTGCGCAACTTCGATAACACCATCACCACGATCCCAACGTGGGCGCTGGTCTCTGACGCCTTTATCAACTGGAGCGGCATGTCGGCCTCCGGCGGCCGACGCATTAAGCGCAGCCTGAATATCGATACCACCAGCATTCACTTCCTGGACGAGCAGGAGCAGCAGAAGCTGATTCAGGCGAAACTGCTCAAGCCGTATCTGGCCGCGCGACATGAGGAAATTAGCCTGTGGAATCAGAAAAATGGCGAAGGTGAATCGGTATTAGACCTGCGCAAAATGACCAATATTGGTACCTTCCGCGCCTACCTGAATGAATATCTGCGTAACCACCCGCGCATTCGCAAAGATATGACGTTAATGGTGCGTCAGCTGGCACCGGATGCCAACGGCCTGCCGATTGAAATATACGCTTTCACCAACACGGTGATCTGGGCAGAATATGAGGAGATTCAGGCTGACATCTTCGATCATATTTTTGCGGTGGTGGAGGAGTTTGGTCTGCGTATTCATCAGTCACCTACCGGGAACGATATTCGCTCCCTGGCAGGGGTTATAGCGCAATAATCAGGTACTGGCGCGGGAAATAAAGCGCCAGTCCATCATCACTCTTTCCGTGGGCGCCTCGGGGTTGTCGATTTTATTTAAGAGCAGGTCGACCGCCTTGCGCCCGATATCCCGCGACGGCTGTTCGATGGTGGTCAGCGAAATCATGTCCGCCAGCTCGGTGCCGTCAAATCCCACAACAGCAATATCCTCCGGCACCCGCAGCCTGGCCTGCTGAATGGCGCGCAGCGCGCCCGCCGCCAGCGTATCGGAGACGGCAAACACCGCATCCGGTGGATTACCCTGCAACAGATTTTGCATCGCCACCATCCCGGCGCGGGAGCTGAGATCGCTGGCATATTCAACCGCCTGATACTCCAGATCTTTTAGGTGGATCACGCTCTTATAGCCGCGCTCGCGCAGACGGGCATATTTATAGCTCAGGTCGTGGTTGATCATCGCGATGCGTTTGCGTCCACCGTCGGCAAGCTGGCTGACGGCATGCTGCGACGCATCAACGTCGTTAATCCCCACGCAGGAAACCGCGCCGGCATCGGCATATTCGGCACACTGCACCCACGGTGCGGAGCCAATCAGCGCGGCCAGTTCCGGCAGCTTTGAGAAAGCGTCCATGGTGATAATGCCGTCGACGATTTTGCCCGACAGCAGGCTTAAGCCCGAACGGGAACGTTCGATGTCCGACCCGGAGTTACACAGCAGGATCCGATAGCCGTTTTTCTCCGCCTCTTCTTCGATGCCCTTCACCACTTCGGCGCAGAACGGGTTGGCAATGTTTGAGACCATCACCAGGATCATATAGCTCCGGGCAGTACGTAACTGACGGGCCAGTAAATTAGGCTGGTAGTTGCTCTCTTTGATGGCCTGCAGGACGCGCTCGCGGTTTTTTGCCTTCACGGTGTCGCTGTTATTGAGCACGCGGGAGACCGTCGCCACGGAGACCCCGGCCAGCTGAGCGATTTTCTGAATTGACATAGCGACGACACATCCTGCGGTTAGCGTTTTGTGCAGGCTACCATAAATTTGTTGCCCGGCGAACCGGGCAACACGTCATTGCGCCACGCGTACCCAACGCTGCTGCTGATGACTTTTCACTATGGCATCAATGATATACATCACGTTTGCGCCTTCGTGGAAGGTCGCAAACTGTGGTGCCTCCGGCATCGCTCCCGCCAGCACGGCGCGGTAGAACTGCATCATCATATTTTTAAAGGCGTCAGGCCAGCCTTCGATGTGCCCGCCGGGGAAGTGTGCGCTGCTGGCCACGTCAGGGTTCATCAGGCCCGGATCATCGGTGAGCGTCTGATTTGCCAGCGCGCGATGGCCGATCCACAGCTGTTGCGGCACCTCCTGATCCCACGCCACTGACTGCTCGCTGCCGTTAATCTCAAACGTCAGGCGGTTTTTACGCCCGGCGCTCACCTGCGAGACGCTAAAGCAACCTTTGCTGCCATC
Organism: Enterobacter cloacae complex sp. IR5458; assembly: GCF_049238025.1. NCBI lineage: Bacteria > Pseudomonadati > Pseudomonadota > Gammaproteobacteria > Enterobacterales > Enterobacteriaceae > Enterobacter > Enterobacter cloacae complex sp. IR5458. Next base: position 194,377 of record NZ_JBMKIF010000005.1, on the reverse strand, counting down.
GTCAAAGCGAAACAGCACTGAGCCAAAGTCTTCGGTACTGACCGGTGTGTTGGTATACGCCGCAGCCTCATCGTGGGAGAAGGTCTGATGACCGCCCATGCTGGCCTTACGTGTCGGCCAGACGATGGAGAGATCGGCCATGACCTCGGTAATGCGCCTGCCGGTCACAAATTGCACCGTATCGCACCAGTGGGAGCCGATATCCGCCACCGTGCGCGAAGCCCCGCCAAGCGCGGCATCCACCCGCCAGTTGTAGTCGGTTTCCAGCAGCATCCAGTCCTGTAAATAACTGCCGTGTGAGGCGAATAGCCGCCCGAGGCTGCCCGCGCGCATCATGCTCGCCGCCTGGCGCACCATCGCAAACTGGCGATAGACAAAGCTCACGCCGTGCACCACGCCAGCCTGCTCCGCCCGCGCCACCAGATCACGCGCCTCGTCCGACGTCATGCAGAGCGGTTTTTCAGAAAAGACATGTTTTCCCGCGCGCAGGATCTGACGGTTAATCTCCGCGTGCAGATGATTGGGCGTGCAGTTGTGCACCACGTGCAGGTCAGGAAGTGCGAGCAGTTCCGCCACGCTGGCGCAGGCGTGGGGCACGTTAAGCTGGCGTGCTTTTTCCTGCGCGTTGGCAAGCGTGCCGTCGCAGAGCGCCACCACCTGCACAAACCCGAGACGCCGCAGCGCCTCGATATGCGCCGGGCCGATAAACCCGCTGCCGACAATCCCGACGTTAATCATGGCTGCCCCCTGCCGCGAAGTCATCAAACGCACGCCCGGATACGGGGATGATGTGGCGGCGGATAAACTCGCTTCCCTCACTTGCGCCGGTATCACCATCTTTCAGGCAGCACTCCCACTCCAGCACCGCCCAGCCGTCATAATCGTACTGGGTCAGCTTGCTGAAAATGCCTTTGAAGTCGATCTGTCCGTCGCCGAGCGAACGGAAGCGCCCGGCGCGGTTGATCCACGGCTGGTAACCACCGTACACGCCGCTGCGCCCATTAGGACGGAACTCGGCATCTTTGACGTGGAAGGCTTTGATGCGCGCGTGGTAAATGTCGATGAAGGTCAGGTAATCCATCTGCTGTAACAGCATGTGGCTCGGGTCGTAAAGGATATTGCAGCGCGGGTGATTATCCAGAAGCGCCAGAAAACGCTCGAAGCTCACGCCGTCGTGCAAGTCTTCGCCCGGATGCAACTCAAAACAGACGTCCACGCCCTGTTCGTCAAAGGTATCCAGAATCGGTCGCCAGTGGTTTGCCAGCTCCTCGAATGCCGCCTGAAAACGCTGCTCGTTATGCGGCGGCCATGGATAGAAAAACGGCCACGCCAGCGAGCCGGAGAAGGTGGCGTGCGCTTTCAGGCCGAGTCTGGCCGAGGCGACTGCCGCCTGCTTTAGCTTTTCCGTTGCCCATGCCCGGCGAGCTGCATCATTACCGCGCACGGCGGCGGGGGCGAAGTGGTCAAACGCGTCGCTGTAGACCTCGTTTACCGCCACAAGCTGCCCCTCCAGATGGGTCGACAGCTCGCTGATGACCAGCCCGTGCGCGCCCAGCTTGCCGGTAATGTCATCGCAGTAGGCCTGGCTCTCTGCCGCTTTTTCGACATCAAAAATGTGCGGATGATTGCAGGGGATCTGCACCGCTTTGTAACCCTTCGCCGCCGCCCAGCCTGCCAGTCCGTCGAGCGTGTTGAACGGCGCTTTCTCGCCAATAAATTGCGACAGAAAAATGCCCGGTCCTTTCATCGTCCTCATAGCCCCTCCTGAACATTACGCCTTGTCATCGTCATACCTGAACGTGAGAAGGAAAATCAGCGCGATCGCCGCGGCAGCCACCGCCGGGATCCACCAGAATGTCACCCATGCCTGCGGCACGGTCTGCCCGGCTACCAGACGGTTATAAAGCGCGCCGGAAATCTGAGAGCCCAGCAGCATGCCGATGCCGTAGGTGAACATGACAATCATGCTTTGCGCCTGTCCTTTCACCTTTTCACCCGCCACGCGGTCGGTGTAGATAAAGCCGACGACGAAGAAGAAATCGTAGCAGACGCCGTGCAGCAGGATCCCCAGGTACAACAGGATGCGTCCTTCCTCGCTGACGCCCAGCGCGAACATGGCATAACGCACGAACCACGCCAGCATGCCGATCAGCAGCATGACTTTCACCCCCAGACGGCGGAACAGCAGCGGAATGACCAGCATGAAGAAGATCTCTGACATCTGCCCGAAGGACATGGCGGTGCTGACGTCTGCAATACCGGCATCCGCCAGATACGAGGCGGTATAGGCGTAATAGGTGCCAAGCGGGACGGAGATCAGCATCGCGCAGACGGAGAAGACAAAGAAATGGCGGGTTTTGAGTAGCGCAAAGGCATCGGCACAAAAGAGATCGCGCACCTGCACCGGTAGCCCTTTCGCTGGCGCTGGCGTGTGCGGCAGCGTCAGGCTGTAGAGTGCGAGCAGCAGGGAGCTGGCTGCCGCCACCTGAAAAATGGTGACGCTGGACGCCACGCCGGTCACGCCGATGAAAATTCCCGCCACGATCCAGCCGATGGTGCCGAACACGCGCACCACTGGGAAAGTTTTATCCACGTTCGCCAGGCTGTGAAATGCGATGTTGTTGGTCAGCGCCAGCGTTGGCATATAGCAGAGCGTGTAACCAAACAGCAGGCCAATCAGCAGCGCGCCGTTTTCGGCAATCAGCGCCCCCGGCACGAACCAGAGGATTGCCGCGCCCGCCAGGTGCATCACCGCCATCACCTTCTGCGAGGCAAAGAAACGATCCACCAGCATGCCGAGCACAAACGGCGAGAGAATGGAGGCGATGGGCCCGGCGGAGAACGCATCGCCAATTAACAGAGACATGTTGTGCCGGGTCATCACCAGGCCAAGCGTGACTGACCAGCTACCCCAGATGAAAAACTGCAGAAACATCATTAACGACAGACGCGGCACCAGCAGCCGGTGCTGTGTTATCGCCTTTTCACTACTTTCAGTTGACACCATGATAAGCCTCACCCGGAAAAAGTAATCGATTACAAAATGACAGCAAATAAAAAGTAATCGATTACAAAATAAAGATCCTGTGGATCGAAACAGAATTGGGAGGGGGGTCACGATAAAGGTCGATGTATGACAAAACGAGGCGTTCTGATTGTCACTATAGCCTAAAGGCTATAAAATAATATAGCGAGGAAGCTAAAGGAGAAACGATGTGGAATGTCGAGACAACGGACATATTTGATCAATGGTACTTCGAACAAACAACAGCATTAAAAGAAGATGTGCTAGCGATGATGCATATTCTTGCTGAGTTTGGCCCAACGCTTGGGCGGCCATACGTAGATACCGTGAAGGCTTCAGCCTATGCGAACATGAAGGAATTACGGATTCAACATGCGGGAAATCCCATCAGAGCTTTTTTTGCTTTTGATCCTGACCGTAAGGCAATTGTGCTCTGTGCTGGAGACAAAACCGGTTGCAATCAAAAACGGTTTTATAACGAAATGATTACGCTGGCTGACGTTGAGTACAGCAGACATCTGGCGGATAAGGAGGCCATATGGCAACGCTAAAAGAACTCATGGCACAACAGAGTGCGGTAAGTCAGGAGCGTATTGCGGCTAAAGTTGATGTAATACGCAGAATTGTTGCCCTGAACCAACTGCGGGAAGAGCTCAATATTTCGCAGACAGAACTGGCCGCGGCAATGGGGGTAAAACAACCCACTGTGGCAAAAATCGAACAGCCGGGAAACGATCCCCGGCTTTCAACACTCAAACGCTATGTCAGTGCGCTCGGCGGTGAAATGAGCATTGATGTGACGTTACCGAATGGGAAACGAATAGCGTTTCAGATTTGATATTGCACATTCAAAGCCGGGTGGCGGCTTCGACTGACCCGGCCTACAAAATAATAACGGCCCCGAACATGTAGGCCCGGTAAGCGAAGCGCCACCGGGCGAAAAACGTACTACTTTTTACGGGATAATTTAAACGCAATAAACAGGAACACCACCCACACTGGCAGCAGCATCGCTGAGAGACGCATCTCATCCATCGTGCACATCAGCACCAGAATCAGCCCCAGGAACGCGATACAGATATAGTTCCCCGCCGGGTAGAGCAGCGCTTTAAACTGCGTCTCGCGTCCCTTGCGTCGCATCGCCGCACGGAAGCGCAGGTGCGCCAGGCAGATCATTATCCAGTTCAGCAGCAGCGTGGCGACAACCAGCGCCATCAGCAGGCCAAATGCCGCTTTCGGCAGCAGGTAGTTGATCAGCACCACTAATGATGTAATCGCGCCGGAAAGGAACAAGGAATTAATCGGCACGCCGCGACGGCTGACGCGGGTCAGGAACTTCGGCGCGTTGCCCTGTACGGAAAGGCCAAACAGCATACGGCTGTTGGAGTAAACGCCGCTGTTATAGACCGAAAGCGACGCCACCAGAATGACGAAGTTCAGCGCCGACGCCACCACATTGCTGTTCAGATCGTGGAAAATCATCACGAACGGACTGCTGTCAGATTTCACTTCCACCCATGGATAGAGCGCCAGCAGAACCACCAGCGAGCCGATGTAAAACAGCAGAATACGGTACACCACCTGGTTGACCGCTTTTGGGATACTTTTATGCGGGTCGCGCGCTTCGGCAGCAGTAATACCAATCAGCTCCAGCCCGCCGAAGGAGAACATGATCACCGCCAGAGAGAGAACCAGTCCTTTCCAGCCGGTTGCCAGAAAGCCGCCGTGCTGCCAGAGGTTATCAATGGTTGCCCGCTCGCCGCCATGACCGGAGAACAGCAGCCACAGGCCAAAGCCGATCATCCCGATAATCGCCAGTACCTTGATCAGCGCAAACCAGAACTCGGTTTCGCCATACAGGCGCACATTGACGAGGTTAACTGCATTAATGATGATGAAAAAGGCCGCCGCCCAGATCCACGTCGGGACATCCGGGAGCCAGTACTGCATGTAGATGCCTGCGGCGGTCAGTTCGGCCATCCCCACCAGCACGAACATCACCCAGTAGTTCCAGCCGGAGAGGAAGCCTGCAAACGGGCCCCAGTATTTGTAAGCAAAGTGTGCGAAGGAGCCTGACACCGGCTCTTCAACGACCATTTCGCCGAGCTGGCGCATGATCAGGAAGGCGATAATCCCGGCGATGCCGTATCCCAGCAGTACCGCAGGACCAGCCATTTGAATGGCGGGGCCGATGCCGAGAAACAACCCGGTACCAATCGCGCCGCCGAGGGCAATTAACTGAATATGTCGATTTTGCAAACCACGTTGCAGCGTCGGATTCTGATCCGACGAGGCTTCAGCGCTACCATGGCCTGAAGCGGATGACGCGTCTTTCACGCCCTACCCCTGTCTCTTTTTTAGAAGGGGCACGTTTTAACACTTCATGCTGGTGGTAGCAAGTTTAACGCCGGGCCAGCGCATGCGCCCGGCGGATTAACGTCACGACCCGATGATCCCGCCGTCCGCTTTGACGATCACCACCGTTGACGAACGCGGGCGTCCGTTCGGGCTGGCGTCTGGCCAGTTAGAGACAGCACGCGGATTGGCCGGGTCGGTAATATCATCCCCGCCCTCTCCCGGATGCTGAATATTGATAAACAGCGTCCGGTTGTCCGGCGTAAACGCAATACCGGTGATTTCACACCCACGCGGGCCCGTCAGGAAACGACGAAACTCATTGCTGCCCGGAATGGTGGCCACCATCTGGTTATTGCCCATCCCCTCATACGCTTTTTTGTTGATCGTGCTGGAAGAGACGTCGGTCTGGATCCACAGAACACCCTGATGATCGAACGACAGACCATCCGGGCTGCCGAATGCCGCGCCCTGCATAGAGCCTTTGGCCTTCGGATCGTCGCTGTCTGTGCGCCCGCCCATGACCAGAATATCCCATTTAAAGCGTGCGGCGGCAGGATCGGCCCCCTCTTCGTGCCAGTGCATAATATGACCAAACACGTTATTAGCACGCGGGTTGGCGGCATCGACCGGGGCTTTCCCCTCTTTACCGCGATCGCTGTTGTTGGTAAGCGTACAGTAGAAGCTGCCGCTGGCATGCGGATCGACGGCTATCCACTCCGGGCGATCCATTTTCGTCGCCCCCACCACGTCAGCCGCCAGGCGGGTTTTAATCAGCAGATCGCCCTGGTTTTCAAAACCGTGGCTTTTATCCAGGCCATTCTGCCCGAAGATCAGCGGCAGCCAGTCGCCGCTTCCTTCTTCATTGAACCTGGCAACATACAGCGTACCCGAGGTCAGCAGCTGCATATTGGCCTCACGGTTCGCAGGATCGTATTTTTTGTCAGAGACGAATTTATAAATGTACTCAAACTTCTGATCGTCCCCCATATAGACCACCACGCGATTATCGGCGGCGAGCGTAACGGCGGCCCCCTCGTGCTTGAAGCGGCCAAGTGCGGTGTGCTTGCGCGGTGTGGAGGTCGGGTCGTAGGGGTCAATCTCTACCACCCAGCCGAACCGGTTAGGCTCGTTAGGCGTTTTATCGACGCTAAACCGCTCATCCACCTCGTTCCAGCGGTAAGATTCGTCGCTGTCGCTGATGCCGTAGCGTTTTTCGAGCGGATTGAGATCGGCTTTTTTGACAAAAATATCCGACCAGTTCTCCTCGCAGGTGAGGTAGGTGCCCCACGGCGTGTGGCCGTTGGCGCAGTTTTGCATGGTGCCCAGCACGCGCTCCCCCTGCGGGTCGGCGGCGGTTTTCATCAGGGGCTGATGCCGCGCCGGGCCGGTAAGCTGCATCGGCGTATTGACGGTGATACGGCGGGCATAAGAAGACGGGCGAACCACCTCCCAGTCGCTGCCCGCTTTTTTCACTTCCACCACCGACACGCCCATCGCGTTCTGCCCCTTGCGGGCTTTGTCGAGGTTCCAGTTCGCCATACCGTCCGTAAACAGCATCCCGTTATCGATGTATTCATGGTTCAGCGCCAGCAGACCATGTTCCGGGTTTTGCTCCCCCTGCGGCAGGCTAAACCACGCCATACCGTCGTGGTGCATCCCCGCCTGCACGGCCTGTTCGTCGGTCGTGTTGCTGGCATCCGGCTTAAATGCCGGCATGTGGTCTTTGATGCCCGTCGGGTCACCCCAGCGATAAAACGGGCGGGCAATATAACCTTCCGGCACCCTCACCGTATCGTCCGTGGAAACGGGAATACTGGTAAACCCAAGCGACACCGCTTTTGCCAGCGCGGACGGCTTCGATACCGCGGCAATGGCGCTATCAGGTTTGATCAAAAAGGGAAAGGAAACGGCAGCACCCGCCACGGCGCCCATCTGGAGAAAACGACGGCGGGAGAGGAAAACCTCTGCAACCTCGGAGAAAACCGGGTTAGCGCTGCGGTTAGTGATGTCGTCGCGATGTTCTTTTTTAAAAACGGATTTGAGGGGTCTGCCCATAGCGGCTTCCTGTCATTGGCCAAGAGGTAAGGAGTTGGCGAACAGTGTAAGAAGCTTTTGTTACAATTTTATAACAGGATAACGGCGGGATTGGGGCGTCCCTGCCCCGGATAACGAGGTGGAACGCTTAGAACTCGTAGCCCACCGAGACCTTAAAGGTTCGCGGTTCGCCCTGAGTGATGTAGGTACCGGAATCGTCCACGCTGGCCCAGTAGTTTTCATTGGTCACGTTGTCGATGCCTGCGCGCACGGTCATCTGGTTTGCATTGTGGTTCAGCGCGAAGCGGTAGCGCATGCCCAGATCCAGCGTGGTATAGCTGTCCAGCTTTTTGCTGTTCGCGAGATCGGCATACTGCGTGCCCGAGTGGTTCACGCGTGCGGTGGCGGTCAGGCCGTCAACTGGCTTGATGTCGTACTCTGCCCCCAGCACGGCATAGAAGTTCGGCACGCCAATCGCATCGTTGCCTTGATTCACGCCGTTTTTGGTTTTGGTCAGCTCGGCCTGCAGCCAGGTGGCGCTGGCGTTCAGGCGCATCCCGAGCATGGGCTCGCCAAAAACGTTGAGCTCTACGCCACGGTTACGCTGTTCAGCGTCCAGGCCGTAGTGATTGTCATCGTCGAGGATCGCCGATGGCATTTTGATCTCAAACAGCGCCAGAGAGCCGCCCACGCGTCCAAAGTCTGCCTTCAAGCCGACTTCATTCTGTTTAGAGTGAACAATACCGGTACTTTGGCCGTAGTTGGTGGCGGTGTCCGGCGCGGTTTTTCCCGGCTGCAGCGCTTCGGTGTGGTTGGCGTAAAGGGAAATCTGCTCCCACGGTTTATAAACCACGCCGTAGGTTGGCATCCAGCGGCTACCGTCGAATCCGTCCGCGTCGTTTTCCGCACCGGTAATTTTGTTATACCCGCGGATGACCACTTTCTGATGACGCGCCCCCGCGGTGAACAGCAGCTTGTCGTCCAGGACGCCCAGCGTATCGCTCAGCAGCCAGCCCTGAGTACGGGTGCGCCCGCTGGTTAGCGGATCGCTGTATTTGCCACCTGATCCATTGAAGTTGGAGCTGTCCGGCATATCAACGCCGGTGTTGTGGTAGATGTTGGTGGTCGGGTTATCCTTCGTCGCAGACATTTTCCACGCGATTTTTTCGTTTTTGGTCGTCGCCGAGTACCCAACGTTCACCTTGTGCGACACAAAGCCGGTATTGAAATTCCCGCGAATGCCCGCCATCCCGCTAACGGAATCGCTAATGCGGTTAGTATCCAGACGGCTGACCGTGGCTTTGCCGCTTTTGTCCAGCAGCTTCGGCGCGCTGTAGATCCCTTCTTCGTGCGCGTGCTGCGCGCCCAGGCCGGTATAGGCGGTCCAGTTATCGGTGATGTCGTATTCGCTGCGCCACATCCCAAATTCGTTTTCGATATTGCTGTAGGCCCACTTCTGCGAGAAGTTACGATCGTTTTTCGGCGGTTCAGGCACGAAATCCACCGCCGAGATGTTGACGCTGGTCGGGCTGCCGTGGAAGGTTTTCTTCTGATAGCCCAGGTCCAGCGAGGTGCGGACGTTGTCGCCGTTGTAATCGAGACCGGTAGAGAGCAGCGTGGTGCGGCGACGGTCGTTCGGTACGCCGGTTTCCCCTTCACGGTGGACCAGGTTCACGCGCGCACCGAACTGGTCGCTGTCACCAAAGCGACGGCCTGCATCCAGCGTGGTGCCAAACTGCGAATCTGAGGTGTAATCCACGCCCACTTTTGCCTGCGGGGTATCGCCCGCATGTTTCGGCTCAAGATTGATCATCCCGCCCACGCCAGAGCTTGCCGCACCGTTCATCAGCGCGTTGGCGCCTTTGAAGATCTCAATACGGTCAACCATCTGCGCATCCACCACCTGACGCGGCAGTACCCCGGACAGCCCGCCAAACGTCATGTCGTCGCCGTCAAACTTCAGGCCACGAATGCGGTAGGTCTCCGCGCTGTTACCGTATCCCTGAACGTACTGCACGCCCGCATCGTTGGCGACCACGTCAGCGATGGTTTTCGCCTGCTGATCTTCCACCAGCTTCGAGGTGTAGCTGATGATGTTGAACGGCACGTCCATGGCGTTCTGCTGGCCCAGCATCCCCATGCGCCCGCCGTTCGCCACCTGCCCGTCAAGAAAGGCCGGTACCAGCTGGTCGCCGCCGGGTTTAAAGTCGCTGGCAGGTGCAGCCTGCACAACAAGCGTATCTTCTTTTTTATCATCCACCGCCTGGACGGAATGTGTCACCGCCCCAATGGCGAGCGCCAGCAGCGTTTTGTGTATTTTGGTGTTGTCCATCGTTAACTCATTTGAAAGTGCGCGAAAAAATGACCCGTTGTCGGGCCTTAGAATGTATTAACTGCAATGCAAATGAGAACTATACGCATTATCTATGCATTGGCAAGCGTCACGCGTTCATGAAGGGAGGTAATGAGGACGATGGGGAACAACCACCCCGTTTTGGGGTGGTTATGATTATAAAACGCGCGCAGTGCCCGTCACATCAATGCGTACCGCCGCGCCCGGGTGCCAGCCCGGCTGACTGACGGTCCTGAGGATAACGAGCTGTTCATGCCCGGCTAATCCCAGCGTCAGCGTAGACAGCTGACCGGTGAAGTCGACATCAAGAATGGAGACAGGGCTTTCATGAGGCGCACATGCCGTCACGCGCAATTGTTCAGGACGCATCATTACCCGGCCCTCTCCTGTTGCATGCGGATTGTCCGTCGGCACCTCGCCCAGTGCACACACGGCGTAACCGCCAGCGAGCTGAGCAGGCAGGATCACGGCATCGCCAAGAAACAGCGCCGTCTCTTCGTCAACGGGACGGGTATAGACGTCATAAGGCGTTCCCACCTGCGTGAAGCGGCCAGAACGCATCACGGCAACCTGCGTGGCAAAAGACAACGCTTCGTTCTGATCGTGGGTGACCAGAATTGAGGCCACGCCCGCTTCCGCCAGCAGATCGGCCGTTGCTTTACGCGTCATGGCGCGCAAGCCGGTATCCAGCGCCGAGAACGGTTCATCCAGCAGCATCAGCGAAGGACGCTGGGCCAGCGCACGGGCAAGCGCCACGCGCTGCTGCTGTCCGCCGGAAATCTCATGGGGCCAGTGCGTCGCGAGCTGCCTGTCGAGAGAGACCATCTCCATCAGCACCTCAACGCGCTGGCGCTTCTCATGGCGGGTACCGTCCAGCCCCCAGGCAATGTTATCTGCCACGTTGAGATGGGGGAACAGCGCGCCCTCCTGGGGCACATAACCGATCCCGCGCAGGTGAGCAGGAACAACATGATTTTCATCAAACAGCGTTTTTCCCTGCATGACGATGCGGCCGGTATCCGGCGTCTCAAACCCGGCGAGAATACGCAGCAGCGTGGTTTTCCCCGACCCGGAGGGGCCGACAATCGCCGTGCGGCTCCCCGGCGCAACGCTCAGGTTTAAGCTGTCGAGCACCTGCACGTCCGAAAACGATTTTGAAATGGCGGTTAATTCAAGCATGTCATAGCCCTGCAATTTTTTTCGACTGCATATAGAGAATGGCGGTCAGCGGGAGTGAGATCAGGATCATCAGCATTGCGTAGGGCGCGGCGGCCACATAATCAATTTCACTGGTCAGCGCCCAAAATCCGGTGGAGAGCGTGCGGGTTCCCAGCGGCGAGAGCAGCAGCGTGGCGGTCAATTCATTGCTGACGCCAAGGAATACCAGCGCGGCGCCTGCCGCAGCGCCCGGTGCGGCCAGCCGCAGGGTAACGCTCCAGAGCGCTTTCGCAGGCGTGCTGCCCAGGCTGCGCGCCACGTTTTCCAGCTCCACCGGCGCCTGGGCAATCCCTGCCCGCAGGTTAATGAGCGCGCGGGGCATAAACATCAGCAGATAGGCCAGGAACAGGGTGATTTCCGTCTGATAAATGGGGCGAGCGTAATGAATAGTGACCGTGACCAGCGCCAGCGCGGTGACAATGCCCGGCAGCGAACTGGTTATGTAGATGCACCCTTCCAGCATCCGGAAAATACGGTGCGGGTAGCGGATCCCAAGCCACGCGATGGGGATGACGCACGCCGTCGTCAGCAGTGCCCCGCCCACGCCGAGCATCAGCGTCTGGCGCAGGGAGTGCCAGAGATCGGCGTTCATCCAGTTTTGCACGCCGCCGAGCCAAATCCAGCGGCACAGGACAATAAGCGGCACGCCCAGCGCCAGCATGACCAGTACGAGGAAAAACAGCTGTCCCAGCGCAGCCGCCGCAGGCTTCAGCGGCCAGCGTTTCTGTTCACGTGCCGCACCAGCGCCAATGCGTGCATAGCGCGCTTTCCCGCGCGTCACGCCTTCCAGCACTAAGATCGCCAGGCAGCATAAGGCCAATACGCCCGCCAGCATGTTCGCTGCCGGGCCGCTGAAGGTGGACTGAAACTGGTCGTAAATGGCCGTTGTGAAGGTATCAAAACGGATCATCACGTACAGACCGTATTCCGCCAGCAGGTGCAGCGCCACCAGCAGCGCGCCGCCGCAGATAGCCAGTTTTAGCTGCGGCAGCACCACGCGGAAAAAGACCCGCCACGGCGGGGTGCCGAGCGAGGCGGCCACATCTTCCAGCGTTGGGTCAAGACGACGCAGCACCGCCGCAACCGGCATATAAATAAACGGATAGTAAGCTAAAACGGAGAGGAACACGCCCGCGGAAAGGCCATGCATCGAGGGAACCACGCTCACCCAGGCATAGCTTTGCACAAACGCGGGGATCGCCAGAGGGGCGACCGCCAGCGCGGACCAGATCCCTCGCCCGGCAAGCTGCGTGCGCTCCGTGAGCCAGGCGATTGCCACGCCCGTCACGATACACAGCGGTACCGCCAGCGCCGTCAGCCACAGCGTGTTACTGAGCAGTTCAGCAACACGTGGGCGAAATACCAGCGCCCTAATCGTTTCCCAGCCCGTCTCAACGCCTATGGCAATGATAAAACCCAGGGGCAGAAGTGCCAGTAAAGAAAAAAGGACAGCTAACGCTACCATCGGCAGTGCGGGACGCCTGCGGCCAGGCTCCCGCACGCTGTTTTTGCCGAGGTCGAGACTCAGACCAGACATAATACCTTCACTTCACTCTCAGGATCACAGCAGACCGGCTTGCGTCATCAGCTCGATAACTTTTTTACTGTTGAGCGTTGAAGGTTCAACTTTCGGTGCATCCAGATCGTTCAGCGGGACCAGTTTCGGGTTAGAGGCCGCGTTCACGCCCACCGCATATTCAAAGGCATTGTTGGTGCGCAGGCTTTCCTGGCCCTCTTTACCGGTAATGTATTTGATGAGCGCCTGGGCCTGCGCTTTGTGTTTGCTGGACGCCAGCACGCCACCACCGGAAAGGCTGACGAACGCGCCCGGATCCTGGTGTTTGAAGTAGTAGAGTTTGGTGTTTTTGCTGTTCTCACCCGTTTTGGACTGATCGACAAAACGGTAGTAGTGATAAATCACCCCGCCATCAATCTGGCCGGCGTTGACGGCTTTCATCACGGTGCTGTTGCCTTTATAGGCCACGAAATTAGCTTTCATCGCCTTCAGCCATTCCAGCGTGGCTTTTTCGCCTTTAAGCGCCAGCATTGCGCTCACGATGGCCTGGAAATCCGCGCCTGACGGTGATGCCGCCCAGCGGCCTTTCCACTCGGGTTTGGCCAGATCCATCAGCGACTTAGGCAGCTGCTGTTCGCTCAGTTTTGCCGGGTTATAGACGAATACGGTGCTGCGGGCGGCAATGCCGATCCAGCGGCCATGCGCCGGGCGGTACTCTGCCGGTACCTGCTTCAGGGTGTCTGCATCCAGCGGGGCAAACAGGTTGGCATTATCCACCAGTACCATGGACGGTGAGTTTTCCGTCAGAAATACGTCTGCAGGTGATGCGCTGCCTTCCTGAACCAGCTGGTTACCCAGCTCGCTGTCATCGCCGTTACGCAGCGTGACCTTAATGCCGGTCTCTTTGGTAAAACCGTCAACCCACGACTTCACCAGGTTTTCATGCTGCGCGTTGTATACCACAATGCCTTCGCTGTTATCAGCGGCAACGGATTGTGTGGAAAGGAAAAGCGATGATGACAACAAGGCAAGCGAGAAGCAGGACAGCAGGCGAGAATTCATGAACATATCCTTAATAGAGCAACGGGAATAATGACGCATAGCGTTGTGGGACAGGATTAAAGCATACAAAAACGCTAATGATAATTAGTATCAATCCAGTTTAAGCGTAAAAGTGTAAAATTTCTTTTTTGCGGGGAGTGAAGTGATAAAAATCCAGATTTAAAAAACGGATTAATTAAAGATTAAGAAAACATTAAGACCAGCCCGAATGGATTTTAATTAGGCTTCTATTTATTAAGCGGTTATTTATCTGGAAAGGGAAAATAATAGAGCTCGTTGCAGATCTAAGGGGAATAGTGAGAAGAGGAAGAGGCGTTAACATCTGAAACTAAATGGCACGCCCTGTAGGATTCGAACCTACGACCTACGGCTTAGAAGGCCGTTGCTCTATCCAACTGAGCTAAGGGCGCACTGAGAAGAGTGAACTTCGCGGCGGTGAAACGCGAAGAATTATACGGTCAATGGCAGGTGAGTCAATGCCTTTTCCGCTTTCAGAGGCAATTACCGTTAGCCGATTGTAAATACGGCTATTTTCTCAACATTTCTCGCTGTTTCACCTTAAAATTTAGCGCTGCGAAAAGGCTTAGTTGCATTTAAGTAACGCCTGCTGTTTTCCTGAACGTCAGCTCGTCACACTAGAGCGAGGTATCCCGGCCGCCTGGAGGCTGACAGACAACAGGACAATGGAGTGACAGCGCAAAACCCGTTCGATACGCCCCCCCGATTACAGTCTATTTCTCAGGACATCGTCGGCATCAAACTGGAGCCTATCGTCGCCCTCAACGCCCGGCGCCGGGTCGGCGTGGAGGTCCTGAGCGTCTTGTCCGACACCGAGCATAGCGAGGACTTCTTCCGCCATCAGTCGGCAGAAGCGTCTTTGACGCTGCTTGAAGCGCAGCTGGCCGCATTAAAAAATACCCCGCATGGCAATAATCTTTTTATTAATCTGCCGATAACCGTGTTGACAGCACCTGCGCCTTTTGCGCGGCTCATCAATATGAAAACCGCGCCGCTGAATATTGAGATTGTCGACCTCCCTCTCTTTCTGGCGTTCTCCGCCGCACAGAAGCAGAGCGTCGTTAACAACCTGCGGCAACTTCAGGAACGGGGACACACTATCTGGCTGGATGATATCGACGAAACTATCATTCAGCCGTTTTTATTTTGTCGATTACCGTTGAACGGCATCAAAATCGATAAGAACGCATTCTGGCGTTTACGCGCCACACCTGCACTGAGGAAACTGGTTTCACTTTGCTTTCAGCTGGCCGGAAGCGTACTCATCGAAGGTATTGAGACTGAACGCGATCGTATCTGGGCACTGCAGGCAGGTGCCGATCTCGGCCAGGGATATTACTGGCCGTCCTGGACATGGCCGGAGGATTAACACGCCATTTCCAGGAGGGAGGCCATGCGAATGACAGTGCGCCGTTACCGGCGGCGGCGTACAGGAAGTGATGCACTGGGATTTACGCACTCACCTTTTGCCCCCCCCTTTTTCGACCGACTCGAGTTTTTGAGCCAGTCCATCAACCAGCCCCGAAAAACCGATGCCCCGTTTATCATCCTGGTAACGGAGGACAATTTTTTGCGCTCCGGTTTTCTCAATGGGCAGTTTCCGCTAAGCAGCTGTTGCGACTTCACTTCGCTGGACGATGCGCTGGGTGCGCAGAGCCAATGGCCCTCGGCCCGTCTGGTAGTGGATATTGAAAGCCGTTCCACGGGGCTGATTGATCAGCTGGATCAGTTAAGAAGACATAGCCTGTATCCCCCCTTCCTGACGCCGTGGCTGCTGATCCGGGCTGATAATTATGACGCACGTCTCTTCTGCAAAGCGGCAGGTCCTTTTCATGTGCTCGAACGTCAGATGAACGCAGCAGGGCTTCAGCACAGCCTGATGGAACCCCGCCCCCTTCAGGGCTCCGATAGAGACTGGTTCTCGCGCAACGAATGGCCCATTTTGCAGGAGCTTGCCCGTGGCAAGACGTTACGACAGATTGCCCTTCTGCAGAATCGTCCCTATAGCCGCATTATCTATCGCCTCAGCTGCATCCTGATGAAGCTCGGGCTGAGCCATCGCCAGGAATTGTTACACCTTCTTAATAACCTCTCAGACTGCTCGTTTTAACTTACGTCCTAACCCCTTATTTCCTAAAGCGCTTTAAGAATTTACTTACCCATTATGTTAATTTAATGTTAAATATTAACAATAAAGTCGATTTTATAACTATTCCTAATTTATGGCCTTGAACCATGTGAAATGTCACAGATTGAATCAACTGCAGCACTTTCCTCCATCCGTTAAGTGAATGCAGAAGGCGTTAACGAGATGATAATGATGTAAAAACAAGCAGCTTCCCTTTACGCACCAGGAGCGGGAAGCGAAGCTGGCAGCACGTTCTCCTGTACGATGATGGAGCGACGTTGATATCGCTTAAGGACTTTCAGATGAAGGTCTGAGGCCCTGAGAGGGCACTTTTTCGCCTCCTCTTCTCAAGATCCTGCCTGAAATCGAGACGCCATTTCATTAACATTTTTGCAACATAAAGAGACATCTGTTATTTTTTGTTATTACATAAAGATGAAAAGATGCGGTAAATGGGATACCAGGATAATTCCGCTAAATTTAAAAAGGAGGCCATTCAGATCCAGAAGATAATACAAACCAATAAGCGGAACGTAATTTACAGGGTTTTCGGAAAAAACTTACCCTGTATAATAAGATGCGTATCAAAATTGAATAAGAAAAACCTTTTTGCCAACACCAGCCAAATGAGACGACCGCGCTGAGGCAGAGTTCTTTTCATTACGTAAACAGGGATGCTTTCGCTCTTTCCAGGGAAATACTACGGTATAGGGATCTGCTCATTATATCCTTCCGGCATTTCGAGAGTTTTACAAAACTCTACATAACGCTTTTAACAATCTGAGGCATTAAAAATGAAACCGGCATCCGTTATCATTATGGACGAACATCCTATCGTCAGAATGTCGATAGAAGTCCTGCTACAGAAAAATAAGAATATCATCGTCAAGCTTAAGTCTGGCGATAGCCATGAAGTTCTTGACTGCATCCGCAATCACCCTATCGATTTGGTGATCCTTGACATTGAACTTACGGGCACAGATGCCTTTGCTTTACTTAAGAGAATCAAAAACTTAAATAAAGACATTAAGGTTCTTTTCTTATCATCTAAATCAGAACTGTTTTACGCCGGACGTGCCATTCGCGCCGGGGCCAACGGCTTTGTCAGTAAACGAAAAGATTTGGGTGAGATCTACAACGCCGTAGAGATGATCCTGATGGGCTATTCTTTTTTCCCGTCGGAGACGCTGAATTTTATAAACCATATGGGGTCGGGAAAGGGAGAGCTGGCAGATATGCCGTTATCGAATCGCGAGGTTACGGTATTACGTTATCTGGCGAATGGGCTGTCCAATAAGGAAATTGCGGAGCAATTGCTATTAAGCAACAAGACCATTAGTGCGCACAAATCCAATATTTATTCCAAGCTGGGGGTGCAAAGCATCGTGGAATTAATTGATTACGCTAAAGCACACGAACTGCTATAACCTGAATTCACTCCCTGCAGTTTATCTGAGCTGCAGGGAGTGCGGTCAGTGCTAATTATAATTAATCATGAAGGTCGCATCAGCATCAGCCTTTCCGGGCTGAGGGTTATCGGCAGTAGCAATATAATTGGCATAAAATGACAGTGTCGCATTCCCCTGCGCATCGACCGTGACCGGCTGGCTGGCCTGCTGGAGATCCAGACGCGATTTATCCGCATCCCTGATCTCGACGGCGACGCGGCTTGCCGTGCTGGCGTCGTTCAGTGCCAGCAACCCGTTGTTGCTCCCGTCAGCTTTACCGGAAAACGTAATGGACGCGGCCCCTGGCGGACAGCCGGTCAGTTTCAGCGTAAAAGGCATGGGCTGCGTGCGGCTCCCGGTAGTGCTGAGCTGCTTCGTGGGCCAGGTGCCCAGCGTGACGGTTTTGTCACTGTCGTTCCCCTCGGCTACGCAGGTAAAATCGACGATATTGCCGTAGAGCTGAATGTTAATTTCGCCCAACGCGGTTTCCGCCTGAGCCTGTGTGCAAAGCGCAAAGAGCGCTACGGTGATAAAACGGATCCCGTTTCGCATATCGGCTCCTTAGTCGTAATCCACACGCAAATACCCGCGCGAGGTAAAGCGCCCTTCCGCGGGCTTATTGCCCGTCACGCTCACTGGCCAGACCCGGATCCCCACCTGCGCCTGCGCGCTGTCGTCCAGACGGAACGGAATTTTGCTCGTCAGGTTGTTAGGCGTTAACGGCGTACCACTCTCGTTGGCAATGATGAACCCCACATCCGGGTTATCCGATACCAGTGCATTACTGGAGACCTTTTCAGCCTCAACGCGCATCGTCAGCATGGCATTCGCCTCTACGTTAGTGCATTTAATCGCGATGGTTTTACTCTGCGATGAAACCCCTTCCGGCTTGTTACCCGCGCCCGCTTTGCTGAACAAGGAGGCGCCAATGTCCCCGAAATCAAACTCAACCACATTACCGGCATTGATTGCGCAGCTTTGCGGTACCTGAATGGTTCCGCTGTAGCTGATGGTATAGACCGGTGTGGTTAACGGGTCAGAGGCGGTCGTAGTCACGTAAACACGGAACATCGTGGCACGCGGGATCACCACCATGTTGATAAAACGCCGGGTCACCTTAAGACGGAAAACCAGGTTGGAATCCTTAACGCCAAACGGTTTGTTTTTTGAGACGTTCGGATGGCTCCCCATCTGGATATAGTTTTGCGGGGGGTAAAACTCGCCAGCATAGCTGTCCGTGATTTTCATGGCCCCATCCAGATAGTCGTTAAGCTTCAGATACTGGTAGCGATCGCTGGTCCCGGTGATCGGGTAATCCGTGACGTAGCTGCGTCTGGTGGTATTGCCGGTCGTGCCCTTCGGGCAGACGGCATTCACCCCCACCCATTGCGATTTTTCGCTGAGGGTCACAATCTGACCCACCTGGTTATTCGAGCTGTTGAATTTATCCGTCAGGTCGTAGTACACCTCTGTCGGCACGCCATTTTCGTTGACGCACACGGTCGCCAGTGCGTCTGACGCGGGCAGTAAAGCCAGAAGTGATAAAGCAAAAATGTGGATTTTAATCACAGCGGATCCCCTTAAGTGTGATTGCCTGTTGCAGGCTCTTTTCAGGCAAGCTGTAAGGCGCACGGCACTGGGACTGTGCCCCGTTCCCCCACTGGATCAGCAGTTCGCCTTCGAGCGGCAGCCCACTCAGGTAAATTTGCCCGTCATCCCCCACCATGCTGGTCACGCCACTCTGGGTTTCACGCACCACGGCGCCGAACGGCACGGGCTGGTTACCACGTGTGACGGTCAGCAGGGCACGCACGCCAATACGGGTGTCAAAGCTG
The DNA here is from genome assembly GCF_049238025.1 of Enterobacter cloacae complex sp. IR5458. Taxonomy (NCBI): domain Bacteria; kingdom Pseudomonadati; phylum Pseudomonadota; class Gammaproteobacteria; order Enterobacterales; family Enterobacteriaceae; genus Enterobacter; species Enterobacter cloacae complex sp. IR5458. The sequence continues at coordinate 175,382 of NZ_JBMKIF010000005.1, read as the reverse complement.
GCGCGCACCAGTGCGCCTTTGGTCGGCACCACGCTGCTCACGTTATTTTCGATATCGGTGTTGTTGCTCATGGTATTGGTATCCAGCGCCACGCGGTTATAGCGATAGACGGTGGCATACGGCATCACCGCATAGCCGCGCCAGTCGGTCTTCACGCCGGTCTGGTTTTCCACGCTGACGCCTGATGCCCCCGGGGCTTTGATCAGCACGTTGGTGTCGCCCAGCGGCTGGCTAAAGGTCACGCCATCAGCATGGCCGACCACCCCGCCGGAGAGCTGCCAGTTGAAATCGTGCTGATCGCGGGAATAGTTGTAGCCCACCCCCAGCGTGCCGTAGGTTGCCTGCCAGTTGGCGCTGGCGCTTCCGCTTGAGCCGTTGGTGCTGGCGTGTCCCTGGGTCACGCTGTAGTTCAGGTTGCGGTCCTCCAGCAGCGTGCCGCTGACGCCGGTTTGCCAGCTGGTATCACCCTCACTGTTTCGGCTGGCGGATGCCGTGGCGTAGGCGCGGTCAATCGCGCTGTCCCGGCGATAGCCCTGACGGGTAAACAAGCTAAACGGCACGGAGACGTTGAACGACGCGATCCGGTCAGTCCCGTCGATACCGACGGATTTGTTCCACGACCACGAGACGGAATAGTTGATCCCCTTCACGCCCCCCGCGTAACCCAGCTGATACCAGAGGTTCGTTTCGTCCGTCCCCCAGTAGGTTTGCTCACTCCCGGAAATATAGACCGAGCCGTAATCCCCCAGTGACTGAGAGACGTTGAGCTGAAAGCGGCCTTTTTTGTTCCACGTCAGGTTGTGATAACTCTGTACGTCAGGCACATCGTTACCGTCCTGATTATCGGCATACTGATAGCCTTCCATTGAGCGCCAGGCGACATCATCCAGGGTGTAAAACCCTTTGGTGGAGTAGCGGTAGCCCAGCAGCTGGAAGTTGGTGCCGAAGCCGTTGAGCGATTTGGCATAAAGAAAACGCAGCGACTGCCCTTCGTGCTTGCTGTCGTCCGCGAGCTGGCTGCGGGCATGAGTGATATCGACCGATACCGCGCCCCAGTCACCGAGGTTTTTCCCGGCCCCGACGGCCAGCGCGGTATAGCGTGACGCCAGCTGCGTACCGCCATACAGGGTAAAGCCGTTGGCAAGACCGGTCACCAGGGTGCCCTGGGTGAAGAACGGCGTATCCTGGTCGCTGTTACCGCTGCGATAGTCCCCCGCCACGAGATCGTATTTCCAGCGCCCTTCTCGCTGCAGCAGCGGGACGGTGGAATACGGCACGGTGTAGCGCTGCTGGCTGCCGTCTTTCTCTTCCACCGTCACCTCCAGGTCACCGCTTGAGGAGGTCGGGTTAAGATCGGTGATGGCAAAGGCACCAGGCTGAACGTAGCTTTGATAGATAACGTAGCCGTTTTGACGCACCACAACTTTGGCTGGCGTCCTGGCAATACCGCGCACGGTCGGGGCGTAGCCCTGCAGGCTGTCCGGGTACATGCTGTCGGACGAATAGAGTCGTCCGCCGCGAAAACCGACGCTGTCGAAAACATCATTCCCGGTATTGCTGTCGCCCAGCACCAGTTCGCTTTTGAGCGGGATAACGGTGCGCTGCGCCCAGGTGCCAATATTCTCCCACTCACTGTGCCGCTGCCCGTTATTCTGGGTGTAACGCCATGCGCCGTTGTTACGTAAACGCCAGGCACCATAGTTCAGCCCGCTCTGCAGGTTGAGATAGTAGCTGTCGTCTTCGCTTCCCCGGTTGCCCGTGAAGCTGTAGTTCACCAGGGCGGCGGGAATACCTTCATCCCACTGTTCGGGCGGGATGTAGCCGCGCGCACTGTTTTGCATCGCCACCTGCGGCAGGCTGACGTTCAGACGCTGTGAGGCAAAGTTAAATACCGTTTCGCTGCCGGGAATGGCCGTGGTCAACGGAACGCAGGTTTCGCCCTGCACGTTAGCCAGTTCGGGAAACGCCGCAACGTTGACGCCAAAGCGATCGAGCATCGCGCGCGTAATGCACGGGGTCAGACCGCCCGCCACCGGTGGCATATTCTCAGCCTGCTCAAAACGCACGTCCTGAGTGCCGATAAACTCATCGTTACGCCAGATATCCACGCGATAAACGCCGGGTGCCTGCTGGTGTCCTTGTTCAAAACGCGACAAATCCGCCACGCTGGCAGTATCGTCAGACAAGAAGGCCGGGTTGAAGTAGCTTTCGCTCCAGCCAGCCTGGGGCCAGAGCGCGGCCATCAGCGCCAGCGCAACCGGGCAGTAACGTCCCTGATGGTTTTTCATCGCCCTGTCTCTGCTCACAGGTTGACGCTACGCGCCGGTGTAATGGCACCGTAGTCGTTCACGCTCTGCCATGAGAGCGTACCGCTGGCACCGGCTGGCAGCACCTGCTGAGCCGAGTTTTTCGGTGCCACCATCAGGTTATCCAGCGTCTGACCGCCCAGCTTCAGGTTGACCAGGGTGATGTAGTAAGGAGACGCATTGCTGACCTTGAGATGGTTACCAACGCGCTCAAAACGCAGTTGAGAGAGTGCCTCTTCTGGCTGCATCGCCAGATTATTCGGGCGTACAAACAGTTTGATACGCGAAAGGATTGCCAGCTGCAGCACGTTATTGTTTTCTGTTTTTGCTTTGTTCACTGACGGGATCGCCTTCACGTTCATGTAAAAGAGCGACTCGCGATCGGCGGGCAGCGCTGGCCCGGCGTAAATAATACGCAGCGTGTTTTCACTGTCCGGCTCGCTAACAAACAGCGGCGGCGTGACGGCAAAGGTTTTCTCCTTCTGCCCGTTTGCATTTTCGATCCACGCGTTAATTAAATAGCGTTCTTGTTTATTGCTGTTGGTGATCGCCAGCGACGTTTGCTTCGCATCCGCCGGGTAAATAACGCGTGTGGCCCCCAGCGCAATACCGCCGGAAGCATTCGCGCAAGTAGAAACCATCATTAAAATAAACGATAACATCAGTCCTGGTTTAATTAGCATATTCATCAAAACCGTACCTTTAATAATGTGTTCGCAGGTGTTATGGATAAATCAACGTAAACCAGACATCCGACTGAATATTGCCTGGCACGAGGTGTTCGGAAATAGCGCGATAGCGGGCGCTAAAATGAAATGCGAGCTCGCTGGTATTCACCGGCAACCAGCTAACGGCCGTCGCATTTGGGATAATCTGACGCTGCTGTTCATCAAAAAGCGCCAGCCCCACGCCGCTACTGACAGGTGTTTCGCCTGGCCGCGATGTCGCCAGAAAAACCTGCGGATCTTCCTCTGGTGTAACACCCTGAAACTGGATCCCTACGGTGCGCGAGACATCCACGCTGCAATCCAGCAGTCGCACGGTGAAGGGCACGTTAACCGTTGAGAAACTGCCCACACCGGAAAATGAATTGGTTCGGTACTGCCCCATGTCGATGCGCATATTCTGGCTGTCGGGTGCCACGGCGCAGCCGCCGTTTACCAACTCCCCGCGAAGATGCACTTTGCCACCGTCGATCACCACGGTATGTGCCGATGCCGGGCCAGCCATCGCAAGGGTTAACAGCAGTAGTGTTCCAGTCCTTGTCATCCTTCATTCCTGGCATTTGCGTATGACGGCCTCATCCCTGAGGCCTGAACATCCTTGTGCGAGGGAATTATTCGTATTTCATTACGAAGGTGGCGTCAGCGTTCGCCTGGCCAGGCTCAGTGGTCGCAGCCGTTGATTTATAACGCGCGGTGAATTTCAGGGTGTTAGTCCCTTCAATCAGCGTCTGAGCGGCCGAGAAGGTCGCACCGTCTGGGGTCAGCACGCTGGATTTGCTGTCGAGGATCTCGATACCCACGCCTTTTGCGGTGTTGTCGTTGTTACCGGACGTCACGGCCAGCAGGGTTTTGTCGGTTGGGTCGATCTGACCGGTGAAGGCAACCGCAGCGGTTTTAGCGACCAGCGGATCGCAGTCATTCAGCTCAATGTTGAATGGAATATTAGAGGTGGTGTCGCCCACTTTGGTGAATTTCGCGGTACGATACTGACCGAGATTAACGGTCTGCTCGGAAGAATCAGTATTTACTGAACAAGCAGCATTAACCAGTTCACCTTTAAAATGCACGGTACCGCCATTTACGGTTACCGGCGTGGCTGGATCTTCAGCATGAGCGGCACCCGCGACCAGGGCCAGTGTAGCAATAACAGTAGAAGCAATGTTGCTGAGTTTCATGTCTATTCCTTTAAAATGTAAATAACCCTTCCCGCGAAAATCGGGAATAAGAAATACGTTCAATTGATTAATTGAAAGCTTATTTCGGAGGAGACAAAGTAGCGCAGGAATAGGTTTTTAAATATGTCAAAACGCTGCCATTTCGCCAGGTCACATCCTAATACTGCCTAAGAAATTGACCACCCACTAAGAAGGGTTTTTGCGTCTCGCTGATAAAAACGCGTAAAGGGTGACTGACAGCGGCGCTCGCTTCTGACAAAATACAGGCAATCCCCCCTTTCAAACGTTACAGACGGAATCATCTCTCTGATGGCAGCAAAGATAATTGACGGTAAAACGATTGCGCAGCAGGTGCGCTCTGAGGTCGCGGAAAAAGTGAAGGCACGTAAAGTTGCCGGAAAACGCGCTCCCGGGCTCGCCGTTGTGCTGGTTGGTAGCAACCCGGCATCGCAGATTTATGTCGGTAGCAAGCGCAAAGCGTGTGAAGAGGTGGGGTTCGTCTCCCGCTCTTACGATTTGCCTGAAACCACCAGCGAAGCGGAACTGCTGGAACTGATTGACACCCTGAACGCCGATAAAGAGATCGACGGTATTCTGGTTCAATTGCCGCTGCCAGCAGGCATCGACAACGTGAAGGTGCTGGAGCGTATCGCTCCGGATAAAGACGTTGACGGTTTCCATCCGTACAACGTGGGTCGTCTGTGCCAGCGCGCGCCGCGTCTGCGCCCATGTACCCCGCGAGGTATCGTGACGCTGCTGGAGCGCTATAACATCGACACTTACGGTCTTAACGCCGTTGTCATCGGTGCGTCCAACATCGTGGGCCGCCCGATGAGCATGGAGCTGCTGCTGGCTGGCTGCACGACCACCGTGACCCACCGCTTCACCAAAAACCTGCGTCACCATGTCGAGAACGCCGATCTGCTGATCGTGGCGGTTGGCAAGCCGGGCTTTATTCCTGGAGAGTGGATCAAAGAAGGCGCAATTGTCGTGGACGTCGGTATTAACCGTCTGGAAAACGGCAAAGTGGTCGGCGACGTAGTATATGAAGATGCGGCGGCACGCGCCTCTTACATCACGCCAGTACCGGGCGGCGTAGGCCCAATGACCGTAGCAACACTGATTCAGAATACGTTGCAGGCATGCGAAGAGTATCACGACGTAGAGGACGCGTAAGATGGCGACATTTTCATTAGGTAAACACCCGCACGTAGAACTGTGCGATCTGCTGAAGCTGGAAGGCTGGAGCGAAAGCGGCGCGCAGGCCAAAATCGCCATTGCCGATGGACTGGTAAAAGTCGACGGCGCGGTGGAAACCCGCAAGCGCTGCAAAATTGTCGCGGGCCAGACCGTGAGTTTTGAAGGACAGAGCGTGACGGTTACGGCCTGAGCCGTCTGATGCCCGGTGGCGCTGCGCTTACCGGGCCTACGTACTGTCTCCATTTGTAGGCCGGGTAAGGCGAAGCCGCACCCGGCAATTTCTCTCACCATCCCCCCACAATCATCACGGTTAATTATCGATCAACTTCAAATAATCACTATTTCATCTGTTGAAAGGTGAGAATTCAGTTGCGCGTTTTTCATGCTTTCTCCACGATAAGTAGAACGTTCTACTAAAACGTTCTACTTACAATAACAGCGCCAAAAAAAGCGCTACTCGGGGGAAATCAGCATGGGTCTGATATCAGGGTTTGTTAAATCGCTGTCTAAGTTATCGATGATTGGTCGCGCCTTAATGCTGCCAATTTCACTGCTTCCCGCTGCGGGCCTGCTGCTGGCCTTCGGCGACAAGTTCCATCTGCCGCTGATGATGAACGCGGGCGGGGTGATTTTTGACAACCTGCCGATGCTGTTCGCCATTGGCTCCGCCGTGGGCCTGGCGTCAGAGTCCGGTATTGCGGCGCTCTCTGCGGCGGTCTCGGTGTTTGTCACCAACATCACCATCAGCACCGTGCTAAGCATCACGCCGGAAATGGCCTCGCAGGGCGGGAAATACGCCATGGTGGTCGGCATACCCACGCTGCAGATGGGCGTCTTCGGCGGCCTGATCTGCGGTATCCTTGCGGCCTGGTGTTTTAACCGCTTCCACACCATGCAGCTGCCGGAGTTCCTTGGCTTCTTCTCCGGTAAGCGCTTCGTGGCGATTGCCACCGCGTTCCTCTCGTTCCTGATGGGGCTGTTGCTGCCGTACGTCTGGCAGCATATTCAGGCCGGTATCGACGCACTCTCGGTGATTGTTAACGGCGATAACCAGGCGGCCTCGACCTTTATCTTCGGCCTGGTGGAGCGTGCGCTAATCCCCCTCGGCCTGCACCATATCTGGTATCCGTCGTTCTGGTATTCGTTTGGGGATTACACAACTCAGGCAGGCCAGGTGATACATGGCGACCAGACCATCTGGTTCAAGATGCTGGAAGAAGGGGTGAAATCCTTCAGCAGCGACACCTACCAGAACGCCGGTAAATTCATGCAGGGTGAATTCCCGCTGATGCTGTTCGCGCTGCCTGCGGCGTGCCTGGCGATGTATCACGAAGCCCACACGAAAAACAAAAAGATTGCGGCCGGTATTCTGTTCTCGGCAGCGCTCACCTGCTTCCTGACGGGGATCACCGAACCGGTAGAGTTTACCTTTATCTTCGTGGCGCCGATTCTCTACGTCTTTAATGCCATCATGGCGGGCCTGGCCTACATGACCATGTACCTGTTGCATGCGCATATTGCCAAATCGTTCTCGGCGGGCTTTATCGACTACCTGTCGTTCGGGATCCTGCCGTCCTTTAACGGTTACAAGACCAACTTCCTGAATGCCATTATCATCGGCATTCCAATGGGGCTGATTTACTACTTTACGTTCCGCTTCGTGATCCGTCGCTTCGACGTCAAAACCCCGGGTCGTACCGATGTCACTGTCAATGCAAATGACAAGTCCGATTCCGAACTTGCCACAGAGATTATCAGCCTGCTGGGCGGCGCGCAGAATATTGATTCCGTTGGCTCCTGCATTACCCGCCTGCGTCTGGAAGTGGCGAAAAGCGAGGCAGTGGATAAAGACGGGCTGAACGGACTCGGCGCCCGCGGCGTGGTCTTCGTTGGCGACAACGGTATTCAGGTGATTTTCGGTGCCAGAGCACAGTTTATCGCCCAGACCATGTCCACCATGATTGGCAAATAATAAGATGCCGGCGTGATGCGTCTCCTGTACGCTGGGGGACGCATTACTTTATCTGGCTGATAATCGGTTAATTTCAGGGAGCGGTTTTGAAGAAAGTCAGCATTATTGATGTCGCAAAGCACGCGGGCGTCTCGGTCTCGACCGTTTCACTGGTGCTGCGCCAGAAAGGGAAAATCTCAGAGGCAACGATCGGGAAGGTCAACGCCGCCATCACGACGCTGGGCTATGTTCATAACGTCGCCGCTGCCAACCTTCGCGCCAACACCTCTAATTTAATTGGCCTGATCCTGCGGGACTTCAGCGACAGCTTTTCCATCAAGGTGATGGCGAGCATTGTTCAGGAGCTGGAGAAGCAAGGCTATATGGTGTTTCTCGGTCAGCCACTGAATGACCGTGAGCATCTTGAACGCACCCTGCTCTCGTTTAAGCAGCAGGGTGTGGCGGGTGTCATCTATCTGGCGTCCGACACCCGCACCGCAACGCTGCCGGAACACATTCGCCACTGCCCGCTGCCGTTGGTGGTCGTCTCCCAGTCGTTGCTGGATGAAAAATGTAACCTGGTCATGCGCGATAACCGCCAGGCCGCGAACCTGGCCGCGCGCTATCTTATCGAGCGCGGACATCGCAATATTGCCTACATTGGCGGGCGCGACGGCTGTCTTCTCCGCGAGCAACGCCTGCTCGGTTTTCGCAGTGCCATGACGCAAAGCGGGCTGGTCTGGCGTGACGAATATTCTCCCGCCTGCCCCGATGATACCCAGGCGGCGGCGATGGCAACGCGCCAGTTGCTTGAGAAGAACAACACCATCACCGCCCTGCTCTGCCACTCCCCGGATGCCATGCTCGGCTCCATCTCAGGCATTCACCAGGTGGGGCGTACGGTGGGTAAAGATGTGTTTCTGACGCAGCAGGTCGCGCTGGTCGGTTTTGAAGATATGCTTCACGTTAACCTTACCTCACCGTCGTTGACCTATGTCTCCTCAGCGAGCGATGAAACCGGGCGTCAGGCGGCAGGGCTGATTATCCGTAAGCTGAAAGAGCCAGATCTGCAAACGCAACGCATCACCCTCTCCGGGCAGCTTATCGCACGCGAGTCGGCGTAAAATCAGAATATAGCACAGCGTATTTTCCGCCATTACCCTGCTATATTTCCATGATTTGCCATGGATAAATGCAATGCCTACCGTTATCACTCACGCAGCTGTTCCCCTTTGCCTGGGCTTAGGCCTGGGAAGTAAAGTCATCCCTCCCCGCCTGTTATTTGCCGGAATTGTCCTCGCCATGCTGCCGGACGCCGACGTGCTGGCGTTTAAGTTCGGCGTTGCTTACGGCAATGTTTTCGGCCATCGCGGCTTTACCCATTCTCTGCTGTTTGCCTTTGTGGTGCCGATACTTTGCGTGCTGATTGGCCGACGATGGTTCAAAACTCCTCTGACGCGCTGCTGGCTTTTTTTGACCGTGTCACTGCTGTCTCACAGCCTGCTGGATTCCGTGACGACCGGCGGAAAAGGGGTCGGCTGGCTGTGGCCGTGGTCAGATGAACGCTTCTTTGCCCCGTGGCAGGTGATAAAAGTCGCGCCGTTTGCCCTGTCGCGCTATACCACGCCGTACGGACATCAGGTGATCATTTCAGAGTTGCTGTGGGTCTGGCTGCCGGGAGTGGTGCTGATGGGGTTGCTGTGGTGGAGAAAACGTGCGCGCTGATGCCCTCACCCCGGCCCTCTACCACAGGGAGAGGGAGAAAACCTAACAATTCCCTCTCCCTGTGGGAGAGGGTTAGGGTGAGGGGAAAATTACTTACGACGCCAGGTGGTGCCCTGCGGGCCGTCTTCCAGAATAATCCCCATCTCTGTCAGACGGTTACGCGCCGCATCTGCCGCCGCCCAGTCTTTCGCCTGACGCGCTTCCAGACGTGCCTTGATCAAGGCTTCAATTTCCGCCACTTCGCCGTCGTCCGCCTGCGCACCGCTCTGCAGGAAGGCGTCTGGCTCCTGCTCCAGCAGGCCGAGCACGGAAGAGAGCTTACGCAGATGAGAGGCCAGCGCATTCGCCGCCGCCATATCTTCTGACTTCAGACGGTTCACTTCGCGCGCCATATCGAACAGCACAGAGTAGGCTTCCGGAGTATTGAAGTCGTCGTTCATCACCTCAACAAAGCGGGCTTCGAAGGCGTCGCCGCCTGCGGCAGGAACAGACTTGTCGGTACCGCGCAGCGCGGTATACAGACGTTCCAGCGCCGAACGCGCCTGCTTCAGGTTCTCTTCGCTGTAGTTCAGCTGGCTGCGATAGTGGCCGGACATCAGGAAGTAACGCACGGTTTCCGCATCGTAATACTTGAGCACGTCGCGCACGGTAAAGAAGTTGCCCAGCGATTTTGACATCTTCTCGCGGTCAACCATCACCATTCCGGAGTGCATCCAGTAGTTCACGTACTCGCCGCCGTGGGCACAGGTGGACTGCGCAATTTCGTTTTCGTGGTGCGGGAACATCAGATCCGAACCGCCGCCGTGAATGTCGAAGTGTTTGCCCAGCTGTTTGCAGTTCATCGCGGAACATTCAATGTGCCAGCCCGGACGCCCTTCACCCCACGGAGATGGCCAGCTTGGCTCACCCTCTTTGGACATCTTCCACAGCACGAAGTCCATCGGATTACGCTTCACGTCGACCACGTCCACGCGGGCCCCAGCCTGCAGCTGATCCAGATCCTGACGGGAAAGCGCACCGTAGGTCGGGTCCGTTGGCACGGAGAACATCACGTCGCCGTTATCCGCCACATAGGCGTGACCGCGTGCGATCAACTTCTCGGTGATCTCAATGATTTCGTGAATATGGTGAGTTGCACGCGGCTCGCTGTCCGGACGCTGAATGTTTAAAGCGTCGAAATCTTTGTGCATCTCGACAATCATGCGATCCACCAGCGCAACAAAACTCTCGCCGTTTTCATTCGCGCGTTTGATGATTTTGTCGTCGATGTCGGTGATATTGCGGACGTACTTCAGGTTGTAGCCTAAAAAACGTAGGTAACGAGACACCACGTCGAAGGCAACGAAGGTACGGCCATGGCCGATGTGACAGAGATCGTAAACGGTAATACCACACACGTACATGCCGACTTCCCCGGCATGAATAGGTTTAAATTCCTCTTTTTGGCGCGTCATTGTATTAAAGATTTTTAACATCGAAGATTCCATGTAAACACGTGTGTGGGTTGTTTGTTCCCTATAATACCTATAATTCGGAATAGGATCAGCACACAATGCAAGGTGATCGCGTCCTGAGGTTATGCTATAACAAGCCCCTATATGTGACCCGAACGCGGGTCGACGTACCACAATAACGGAACAGGATGCAAAAATGGTTACTTTCCACACTAATCATGGCGATATCGTAATCAAAACCTTTGATGACAAAGCGCCTGAAACAGTTAAAAACTTCCTGGACTACTGCCGCGAAGGTTTCTACGACAACACCATTTTCCACCGCGTGATCAACGGCTTTATGATCCAGGGTGGCGGTTTTGAACCGGGTATGAAGCAGAAAGCGACGAAAGAAGCGATCAAAAACGAAGCCAACAACGGCCTGAAAAACACCCGTGGCACGCTGGCAATGGCCCGTACCCAGGCGCCTCACTCCGCGACCGCGCAGTTCTTCATCAACGTGGCTGATAACGACTTCCTGAACTTCTCCGGCGAAAGCCTGCAGGGTTGGGGCTACTGCGTGTTCGCAGAAGTGGTTGAAGGTATGGACGTGGTCGATAAGATCAAAGCCGTCTCTACTGGCCGCAGCGGCATGCACCAGGACGTTCCTAAAGAAGACGTTGTGATTACAAGCGTGACCGTCAGCGAGTAATTCGTGGCGACACTCTTTATTGCGGATCTGCATCTGCAAACAGAAGAACCGGCGATCACCGCCGGTTTTCTGCGTTTTTTACGCGGTGAAGCGAAAAGCGCCGATGCGCTGTACATCCTGGGCGACCTGTTTGAAGCCTGGATTGGCGACGATGATCCTGACCCGCTGCATCGTGAAATCGCCTCCGCCATTAAGGCGCTGGTTGATTCCGGTGTCCCCTGCTATTTCATTCACGGCAACCGTGATTTTCTGCTCGGCAAGCGCTACGCCCGCGAAAGCGGCATGACGCTGCTGCCGGAAGAACAGGTGCTCGACCTCTATGGCCGCAGGCTGCTGATTATGCACGGCGATAAGCTCTGCACGGACGATACCGGCTATCAGGCGTTTCGCGCCAAAGTTCACACCCCCTGGATCCAGACGCTGTTTCTTGCCCTGCCGCTCTTTGTCCGTAAACGCATCGCAGCCAGAATGCGTGCGGGCAGTAAAGCCGCTAACAGCAGTAAATCCATGACCATCATGGACGTCAATCCGCAGGCCGTAGTGAGCGTAATGGAAAAACATGGGGTTCAGTGGTTAATCCACGGTCATACCCACCGCCCTGACGTTCATTCCCTTCTTGCCAACGGCGAACCGGCCCATCGCGTCGTACTGGGTGCCTGGCACAGCGAAGGTTCCATGGTCAAAGTGACGCCTGAGGGTGTTGAGCTGATTGCGTTTCCGTTTTAACCCTCACACTATCATTCTATTTTTTTGAACAATATCGGCAAATTGTTTCGATTTTAATCAGCCCGTGGTCGGCCTATTATTTATCACATCAGGGCAACACGCCCTATCACAGATAAAATACTTAAGGAATACGACCATGAAATCCATCAAAACTTTCGTTGCAGTTGCCGCTCTTTCCCTGGTTTCTTTCGGTTCTTTCGCTCAAAGTGTGAGCGCAACCGCCTCTACCCTTGACCGTGCAGAAGCGAAAATTGCCGCGCAGGCTGCTGAACAAGGCGCGTCTTACAAAATCACGAGCGCCCAGTTCAACAACCGCGTACACATGACGGCAGAACTGACTAAATAATGATTGCCCATCGACGAAAACAGACCGCCAGATGCGGTCTGTTTTGTTATGCCTTACGGCCTACAACGGCTCAAGATTTAACCGCGCAACCGTTTTCCTTGCCCGTATAACATGCTATTCTCTGTGCCCTCGAAAGCAGTGTGTTTCGCACCACAGGAGTTTTAAGACGCATGTCTTCCCGCAATAATCCGGCGCGTGTCGCCATCGTGATGGGGTCCAAAAGCGACTGGGCTACCATGCAGTTCGCCGCCGAAATCTTTGAAATCCTGAATGTTCAGCACCACGTTGAAGTGGTCTCCGCGCACCGTACACCGGACAAACTGTTCAGCTTCGCCGAAAGCGCCGAAGAGAATGGCTATGAGGTGATCATTGCCGGTGCGGGCGGCGCAGCACATCTGCCCGGCATGATTGCCGCTAAAACCCTGGTACCGGTTCTCGGTGTCCCGGTCCAAAGCGCCGTGTTAAGCGGTGTGGATAGCCTCTACTCCATCGTCCAGATGCCGCGCGGAATCCCTGTCGGCACGCTGGCGATTGGTAAAGCGGGTGCGGCTAATGCCGCCCTGCTGGCGGCGCAAATTCTTGCGACGCACGATAAAGCATTACACCAGCGTCTGGCGGAGTGGCGTAAAGCCCAGACCGATGAGGTGCTGGATAATCCAGACCCGCGGGGTGCGGCATGAAGCAGGTTTGCGTCCTCGGTAACGGCCAGTTAGGCCGCATGCTGCGCCAGGCCGGTGAACCGCTGGGTATTGCCGTCTGGCCTGTCGGGCTGGATGCCGAACCGGAAGCGGTTCCGTTCCACCAGAGCGTGATCACCGCCGAGATCGAACGCTGGCCAGAAACCGCGCTGACCCGCGAGCTGGCCCGCCATAACGCCTTCGTTAACCGCGACGTGTTTCCGATCATTGCCGACCGTCTGACGCAAAAGCAGCTGTTCGACAAGCTCGGTCTGGCGACCGCGCCGTGGCAGCTGTTGTCCGATAAAGGCGAGTGGAATGACGTGTTCGCGATGCTGGGCGAGCTGGCGATCGTGAAGCGCCGCGTCGGCGGCTACGACGGCCGCGGCCAGTGGCGTCTGCGTGCGCACGAAACCGCGGAGCTGCCGGACGACTGCTACGGCGAGTGTATCGTTGAGCAGGGCATCAACTTTAGCGGCGAAGTGTCCCTGGTTGGCGCACGCGGGCATGACGGACACACCGTCTTTTATCCGCTGACACATAACCTGCATCAGGACGGCATTCTGCGCACCAGCGTCGCCTTCCCTCAGGCAAACGCCGACCAGCAGGCGCAGGCGGAAGACATGCTCTCAGCCATAATGCACGAGCTGGGTTACGTGGGCGTGATGGCGATGGAGTGTTTTGTTACCCCATCCGGCCTGCTGATCAACGAGCTGGCGCCGCGCGTGCATAACAGCGGCCACTGGACGCAAAACGGTGCCTCCATCAGCCAGTTCGAGCTCCACCTGCGTGCCATCACCGATTTGCCACTGCCGCAGCCGGTCGTGAACAGCCCGTCGGTAATGATCAACCTGATCGGGACCGATCTGAACTACGACTGGCTCAAGCTGCCGCTGGTGCATCTGCACTGGTATGACAAAGAGGTCCGCCAGGGTCGTAAAGTGGGTCACCTGAACCTGAACGATAGCGACACGGGCCGCCTGAGCGCCACCCTGGAAGCCATGATCCCTCTCCTGCCGCCGGAATACGCGAGCGGCATTGTCTGGGCTCAGTCAAAGCTTAAATAAGCGATAAGTGCCGGGGAGTTGATCTTCCCCTTCCCCGGCCTCTCCTCTCGCGCGTAAAATCCCCGCCATTGCTGGTTTTATTTCTGGAATACCCATGAACGATGGAACGGACTATCGCGCGATCCTCGCGTCTGATACCCCTTTAATCGACGTTCGCGCGCCGATAGAATTTGCCCAGGGCGCGATGCCCGCCGCCCTTAACCTGCCGCTGATGAACGACGACGAACGCGCCGCCGTGGGCACCTGCTATAAACGTCAGGGCCCCGAGGCCGCACTGGCGCTCGGCCACAGTCTGGTCAACGGCGAGACGCGTGAGGCGCGCATTAACGCCTGGCGTGAAGCCAGCCTTGCTCACCCTGAAGGTTATCTCTGCTGCGCGCGCGGGGGCCAGCGTTCACATATCTCACAGGCCTGGCTGAAAGAGGCCGGTGTCGATTACCCGCTGATCCGCGGCGGCTATAAAGCCCTGCGCCAGACGGCGATTCAGGTGACGATTGAGCAGTCGCAAAAGCCGATGGTGCTTATCGGCGGCTGTACCGGAAACGGGAAAACCCTGCTGGTGAAGCAGCATGCGCAGGGTATCGATCTGGAAGGGCTGGCGCACCACCGCGGTTCGTCCTTTGGCCGCACGCTCACTCCGCAACTGTCCCAGGCCAGCTTTGAAAATCATCTTGCCGTCGAGCTGTTAAAAAAAGATGCCGCACGCTGGGTGCTGGAAGATGAAGGTCGAATGATTGGCTCCAACCACCTGCCGGAGTGCCTGCGCGACCGCATGAATGAAGCGCCCATCGCGGTTGTCGAGGATCCGTTTGATATTCGTCTTGAGCGTCTGCGCGAAGAGTACTTCGATCACATGTGGGCGGATTTTTCTGCCGCTTATGGTGAAGAGGCTGGCTGGAAAGAGTACAGCGCGTATCTGCACCACGGACTGTTCGCCATTCGCCGCCGCCTGGGGCTACAGCGTTTTGCGGAACTGACTGCCCTACTCGATTCCGCGTTGCTTGAACAGCAACGGACGGGCTGCACCGAGGTTCACTTTAGCTGGCTTGCGCCCCTGCTTAACGACTATTACGACCCGATGTACAGCTATCAGCTTGAGAAGAAAGCGGAGAAGATTATTTATCGCGGCACGTTCGCAGAGGTTGCGGACTGGTTGAATCGCTGAAAAAAGCCGGGTGGCGGCTACGCCTTACCCGGCCTACGCGTGCTTTTGTAGCCCCGGTAAGCGCAGCGCCACCGGGGAACAGACGACTTAGAAGTCGTAACGCAGACGCACCAGGTTCATGTCGCCCAGGTTGTCGGTGCTGGAGGTGAACACGTGTTCGTAATCCACGCGGAAACCGTAATCCAGCTGGAAGCTGATACCCACGCCATTGTCGATGCGCTGGTAGTTACGGCCATTCACATACTCAATGCGGTCGCCCATGAAGTAAGGCTGGATGGATTTCACCGCATACTGGCCGATCGGGAATTTATACCCTGCGAAGTATTCAATACCCCACGCGTCGCCCGCAAAGTAGTCGTTAACAGACACTTTTTTGGTGGTCAGGAAGTTCTGATACCAGCCGCCGCCTGCGGAGAAGGTCCAGTTGTCCGGCGTCCAGCTCAGCGCGGTACCGAGGATGTTCTGGTCGTAGGTTTTGCTGTCGCCGTTGTCCGGGTTACGCATGTCCGCACGGGTGTAGTTCCACGCTGCGCCCCAGGTCAGGTCGGTGGTCAGGTGGTAATCCAGGCCCAGTGAACCGCCGCCTTTACGCTTATAGCGCAGGCCGTTACCCGGCAGGTATTCGCTGTCTTCAAACAGGTAAGATGCATAGATGTCGGCATCACCCACGGTTTTCTTGTATTTCAGCATCTGGCGTGAACGGTAAGAACCGTCGTAGTCGCCGTTGATCCCGTTACCTGGTGCCTGAGCAATCATGTCGTAGTCCCAGATATCGGTTTTCGCGCCCACCACATCATAGTAAACGCTGTTCTGTTGACCGAAGGTCAGCGTACCCCAGGTATCGCTCTTCAGGCCGGTGTAGAGCATACGGCGAGTGGTATCGTGTGCGCCGTCTGCATAGTGATGATCCCAGTTAAACTGGGCAGGGATGTTCACACCCAGTTCGTAGTAGCTTATCCAGCTAATATCATCAAACAGGTAGTAATCAGCCGCGAAACGGAAACGGGTACCACCGTCAAAACCGTTACGTTTATAGCTGTTTTTACCGTCGTCGCCGGTCATGTTCTGGAACTGAGGACGAATGCTGCCGCCAACGGTAAAGTTCAGACGGCTCAGCGGGTTACCCGCCTGCGGATCCTGTTTAAGAACGGTGATTTCCGCCTGAGAAGCGAAGGTCGTTAATGCCACTGCCGCGCCAATCGTTACCGCCAGCGCTGATTTTTTTATAGTCATTATTTTTCCTTAATAGACACGCTGCTAAATATTTAGCGGGTGAATATTAACTGGAAATAATCGGGCTGTGTGGACGGGTTTTTAATGTTTTGTGCTACTAAATACGTGGGTATTATCACTTTGTGCTTTTAAAATATTGCACACCGGCATAAAAACCGGCGTGCAATTATCACGGAGCTGGATTACCCCATAAACTGCCGGAACAGCGCTTTGCCCCTTAACAGGCGCGTTCCGAGCCAGCCCCCGCAGAGGGAGAGCAGCACCGCGCCGCAGAGAGGCAGAATCAGCCAGAGACGCCAGTCAGGCTCCCACGGGAAGTCGAAGACACGTGTCTGCAACACCGCCAGCGCCGTCTCGGCGCCAATCGCGGCCACCAGACCTGCCACCAGCCCCAGCAGCGCAAACTCGCTCCAGAGCGTCATCCGCAGCAACCGCTTCCCGGCCCCCAGCGTGCGGTAGACCACCAGCTCCTGATGGCGCTGACGCATGCCCACCTGCACCTGGGCCAGCAGCAACAGCACGCCGCAGATGGTCACCAGCACCACCATGACCTCCAGCGCGCGGCTCACCTGCTCCAGTACCTGTCCCACCTGCTTCAGGATCGCCCCAATATCCAGCAGGCTGACCGTCGGGAATTCCCGGTTAAGCTGCGTCAGCATGCCGTTGCCATTTTCCCAGCGGAAGCTGGTCAGCCAGCTTTGCGGCTGTCCATCCAGCGCCCCCGGCGGGAAGATAAAGAAGAAGTTGGGCCGCAGGCTTTCCCAGTCCACCTTTCGCAGGCTGGTGACTTTGGCGGTAAAGTCCTGGGTATCGCCGGTGAAGGTCACGCTGTCCCCGAGCTTCACGTTCAGGCGCACCGCCAGCCCTTCCTCCATTGATACCTCCCCCACTTTCGGCGGCCAGGTGCCTGCCGTGATCGGGTTATGGTCGGGCCGTTTCTCCTGCCAGGTCAGGTTAAGTTCGCGGTTCAGCGACTCGTCCTTGTTCCCCTCCGTCGACTGCCCGTTGATTTGCGTCAGACGGGCGCGAACAATCGGATAAAATGACTCCGGGACAATATGATGCTCAGAGAGGAAACCCTTCAGCGGCGTAACCTGCTCAGGCGCGATATTGATCAGAAAATAGTTCGGACTTTCCGGGGGAAGCTGCTGCTGCCAGCGATCCAGCAGATCGCCCCGCAGCACCAGCAACAGGGCCAGCAGCATAAACGACAGTGAAAACGCCGACAGCTGGCTGAGCGTAGACCAGGGCTGATGCAGCAGACGATTAACGGCCAGGCGCACGGGCAGCGATTTCACCGTCAGCCTCTTCAGAACGTTGAGCATTATCCAGCCCAGTACGCCGCACAGCAGCGCCAGCACAACCGCACCGGCCAGCACTGCCCACAGCAGCGTGCTGCCGCCCATCAGCCAGGCCAGCAGCCCCACCGCGACCGCAATAATCACCGGAAGGTAGAACTTCAGCGGCCAGACGTTCGCCACCACATCATTACGCAGCACGCGCAGCGGCTGCGTCGCGAGCAGCAGCCGGTAGGGCCGCAGCCCCACCAGCACCGAGATCACGACCATCGCGCCAATCGCCCACAGCCACGGCCAGAAGCTGGCGGGTGGCAATGCGGACGGAAGCACCGGTTTTAACATCACCATCAGCAGTTTTTCAAACAGCAGCCCTATGATTCCGCCAGTGAACACCGACAAAACCAGCAGCATTAGCCACTGGCCGACGATCAGCTTGCGCAGCTGCGCCCGTCCCGCGCCGAGGGTTTTAAGGATCGCCACCCGATCGTAGCGGCTGCGGCAGTAATGCCCCATCGCCACCGCCACTGCCGCTACCGCCAGCAGCAGGGTTAAGAGCGCCGAAAGCAGCAGGAACTGCTGAGAGCGCTCCAGAGATTTACCGAGCGCCCCCTCGTCCTGCTCCAGCCCGTACCAGCGGTGCTCCGGTTTAAGCTGCGGGAGTAGCCATTTTTCATACCCATCAAGCTGGGCTGGCGTGCCGCCGAACTTGTAGCGCCAGGTGACGCGGCTGCCCGGCTGGACAGCATGGGTTGCCGGAACATCCGCCGTGTTCATCAGCAGGCGTGGCGCAAGCTGGAAGGGGTTAAAGCCGGAGTCGGGCTCCTGCACCACCTCCCCGGCAATTTTCAGCGTGGCATCACCCACGTCAATACTGTCACCGGCTTTCAGGTTCAGAAGCGCCATTAAACGCGATGCCAGCAGCACCGTGCCGGGCGTTGGTTTTAACCCCGGCGGACTGGTTTGTAAGTCACCGTACATCGGGTAGACATCATCCACGGCTTTCACGCTGGCGAGCTGCGGCGTGTCTCCCGCAAAGGTCATGGTCTGGAAGGTGATTTGCTCCCCCACCTTCAACCCTGCTTTGTGCGCTTCCTCAATCCAGCCCGGCGGAACAGGACGCGAGCTTTGCAGCGCCCGGTCCCCGGCCATAAACTCCCGGCTCTGCTGGCTGAGCCCTTTTTCCATACGGTCGCTGACGCTGCCGAGCGCCAGCACGCAGGCCACCGCCAGGCTTAACGCCAGCCAGACAATCAGCAGCGAGGGCGAGCGCCACTCGCGCCAGAACCAGCGGGCAATCATGCTTCCTCCTGAAGCGTACCGTTGACCAGCCGCAGACGCCGGTCGCAGCGGGCGGCCAGCTGCGGATCGTGGGTCACGAGGATCAGCGTGGTACCGTGTTCACGGTTAAGCGAGAACAACAGATCCGCGATTTTGTCGCCGGTTTTACGGTCAAGGTTGCCGGTGGGTTCATCAGCAAACAGCACTTCCGGGCGGCCATTAAAGGCGCGCGCCAGCGCCACACGCTGTTGCTCCCCGCCGGAAAGCTGTGCGGGAAGATGGCTGAGGCGCTTGCCCAGACCGAGCTGTTCCAGCAACGCCTTCGCATGGGCGCGGCTTTCGCGACTCTTTTCACCGCGCAACAGCGCCGGGAGTTCGACGTTCTCCAGCGCGTTCAGCGTGGGGATCAGCATAAAAGACTGAAAGACAAACCCGATGTGGCGCGCACGCAGCGCAGCACGCGCCTCTTCATCAAGCTGGTGCAGCGGCTGCCCGACAAGATGAACCTCGCCGCTGCTCCCGTCGTCCAGACCGGCCAGAATCGCCAGCAGCGTGGACTTGCCGGAACCGGATTCGCCAATCAGCGCGATGGTTTCAGCGCGTTTGACAACGAGTTCAACTCCAGTAAGGATGGAAAGCTCGTGTTCCCCCTGACCGACGGACTTCTTAAGACGATGAACTTCAACACTGTTTTCCGCTGGCATTTGCCCTTCCTGTTCTTGATTCTGATGACCTTCCGCGCGGCGGCAGCGGACACGTTACTGATTCTCGGCGACAGCCTGAGCGCGGGCTATCGCATGGCGGCCAGCGCAGCCTGGCCCGCTCTGCTCAACGATAAATGGCAGAGCAAGACGACGGTTATCAACGGCAGCATCAGCGGCGATACCTCGCAGCAGGGCCTGTCGCGCCTGCCAGCGCTACTCAAACAGCATCAGCCGCGCTGGGTGCTGGTTGAGCTTGGCGGCAACGATGGATTACGCGGTTTCCAGCCTCAGCAGACGGAACAGACGCTGCGCACCATTTTGCAGGACATCAAGGCGGCAAACGCCCAGCCGCTGCTGATGCAAATTCGCCTGCCCGCTAACTACGGTCGTCGGTATAATGAAGCCTTTAGCGCGATCTACCCTAAGCTTGCCAAAGAGTTTGATATTCCGCTGCTGCCATTTTTCATGGAAGAGGTCTATCTCAAACCCCAGTGGATGCAAGACGACGGGATCCACCCCAATCGCGATGCGCAGCCGTTTATTGCCGACTGGATGGCAACGCGGCTGGCTCCTTTAGTTAAACATGACTCCTGATTAAGCGGAGATCCTGACAGGTAAAGTTATGCAAAAATCGGTCTTAATTACAGGATGTTCCAGCGGAATCGGTCTTGAAAGCGCGCTCGAATTAAAGCGTCAGGGATTTCGGGTGCTGGCGGCCTGCCGCAAACCCGACGATGTCGAACGCATGAACGGGCTGGGCTTTACCGGCGTGCTGCTGGATATGGACTCCCCGGAAAGCGTCGAACGCGCCGCCGATGAGGTGATAGCCCTGACCGACAATCGTCTGTACGGGCTTTTTAATAATGCCGGTTACGGCGTGTATGGCCCGCTGGATACGCTCTCGCGCGAAACGCTGGAAAAGCAGTTTTCAACCAACTTCTTTGGTGTCCACCAGCTCACCATGCGTCTGCTCCCCGCCATGCTGCCGCACGGCGAGGGGCGCATCGTGATGACATCGTCAGTTATGGGTCTGATATCAACGCCCGGCCGCGGCGCCTACGCCGCCAGCAAATATGCGCTGGAGGCCTGGTCCGACGCCCTGCGCATGGAGTTACGTCACAGCGGCATTAAGGTCAGCCTGATTGAACCCGGCCCGATCCGCACCCGCTTTACCGAAAACGTTAACCAGACGCAGGCGGATAAACCGGTCGAAAACCCCGGCATTGCCGCACGATTTACGCTCGGGCCCGAAGCGGTGGTTGCTAAAGTGCGCCATGCTTTTGAGAGTGAACATCCCAAAATGCGCTACCCGGTAACGCTGGTCACCCATGCCGTTGGCTGGTTAAAACGTCTGCTACCGGGCCGGATGATGGACAAAATTTTACACGGTTGAGTTGAAGCGACAGCGCTCACCCCCATGTAAATAACAAACCGATAAAAGAGAAGGCCGCATGTCCGTACAGAATATCGTCAATATTACTGAAGCAAACCTGCAACAGATCCTCGAACAGTCGATGGCAAAACCCGTGCTGTTCTACTTCTGGTCTGAACGCAGCCAGCACTGTTTACAGCTGACGCCGGTGCTGGAAAGCCTTGCCGCGCAGTACAACGGTCAGTTCATTCTTGCCAAACTGGACTGTGACGCAGAACCGATGGTGGCGTCTCAGTTTGGTCTGCGCGCCATTCCTACCGTCTACCTGTTCCAGAACGGTCAGCCTGTCGATGGCTTCCAGGGGCCACAGCCGGAAGAGGCCATTCGCGCCCTGCTGGATAAAGTCCTCCCGCGCGAAGAAGAGCTGAAAGCGCAGGAAGCCATGGCGCTGATGCAGGAAGGCAAATACGACGAGGCGCTGCCGCTGCTTAAAGACGCGTGGCAGCTCTCGAATCAGAACAGTCAGATTGGCCTGCTGCTGGCGGAAACGCAGATTGCCCTGCACCGTTCAGAAGACGCCGAAGCCGTGCTCAAAACGGTTCCCCTGCAGGATCAGGACACCCGTTATCAGGGGCTGGTCGCGCAGATTGAACTGCTGAAACAGGCGGCAGATACGCCGGAAATTCAGCAACTGCAGCAGCAGGTCGCTGACAACCCGGCCGATGCGGCTCTGGCAAGCCAGCTGGCGCTGCAGCTGCATCAGGTGGGGCGTAACGAAGAAGCGCTTGAGTTGCTGTTTAGCCATCTGCAAAAAGACCTCGCTGCCGCAGACGGTCAGGCGCGCAAAATGTTCCAGGAGATCCTGGCCGCGCTGGGCACCGGCGATGCGTTGGCGTCGAAGTATCGTCGTCAGCTGTACGCGTTGCTCTACTAACAAAAAAATGCCCGGTGGCGCTTCGCTTACCGGGCCTGGAAAAGTGCGGATCGTAGGCCGGGCAAAGGCAGTGCCGCCCGGCATAATCACCGCACGTTTTTCAACTGCGTCACCACCAGCTGATGGCGCGCGTTGTAAAACTTCCGATAGGTCAGGTAACAGGCAATGATGGTGGACAGGCTTGCCGTTGAGAGCAGCATAAACGTCACCATAATCTGATACTTAATCGCTTTTACCGGATCGATACCGGCAAAAATCAGCCCCGACATCATGCCCGGCAGGCTCACCAGCCCGACCGTTTTGGCTGAATCTACCGTGGGGATCAGCGATGAGCGAATGCTCTCACGAATCAGCCGCGCGGAGGCCACTTTAGGCGTCGCTCCCAGGCTTAATTTCTCCTGTAGCTGCTGCTGTTCACTGCTGAAGCGCTGGCCGAGATTGTTATAGCACAGCCCGACGGCCACCATGGCGTTACCGGCAATCATCCCTGAGATAGGGATAACCTGCATCGGCGTAAATTCAATTGAGCCAGAAAGCACCAGTACCGCCAGCGTTAATGCGGTTCCGGTGGTAATGGCGATAAACGACGAGACAAACGCCTTATCGATGTATTTACTGCGCTTTTGCGCGTTCCACGCCGCATTGAAGCAGATAAACAACACCATCAGCAGCGTCAGCACCGCGTGGTTGACGTTGAAAATATACTTCAGCACATAGCCGACAATAATGAGCTGAATCACCGCGCGGCAGATACTCCACACAATGTCCTTTTCCAGCCCCAGCTTTTCACGGTAGCTGACGACAATCGCGATCAGCACCAGCACCATCGAAAACGCCAGGGATTCGTTCGTAATATTGTGCTCACCCACGGTTTGCCTCCTGCATTTTTCCGCCATGCGGCTGGAGCGTCAGTACGTCATCCGCATGGGTAATTTCGTTAGCGTCATGCGTCACCCACAGCACGGCAATATTCTGCTCGCGGACGTAACGATGAATGATTTCATTGACGTTGCGCTTGTTGGCATCATCGAGCGCGCTGGTGATCTCATCGAGCAGTAACACCTTCGGTAAGAACTGCAGATTACGGATCAGCGAGACGCGCTGCTTTTCGCCGCCCGACAGTTCGGAAACGGACTTTGTCAGGGTGTCCGGCGGCAGATTGAAGCGTGCCAGGTCGGCGGAAAACCGTTCAGGATCGGGCGTCTTATGTCGGATCTGCCAGGGGAAAAGCAGGTTATCGTACACCGTGCTGTCGAACAGGCTAGGGGTTTGCACCGAATAAGAGACCTGCTGGCGGTAAGCCTCGGGTGAAAGCGTTGAAATATCCTTCCCCTCAAAGAAGATCTTTCCCGACGTTGGCGTGAGCAGCGACGCAATGATTTTAAGCAGCGTACTTTTCCCGCAGCCTGAGGGGCCGGTAATCAGTCGAAACTCGCCCGGCAAGAGGCTAAAACTGACATTATTCAGAATGGTGGTACCGCCTGTGCGGTAGCCCACGTCCTCAATGGTTAATACCGCGCTGTTATCCTTCATGTGATCTTCTGCCTTTATCCCAATAATGAGCACTAGTTTACGGCGATGAGTGATAATAAAGCGACTTTCCTCGTATACTTAGGATCAACAAAAAGTGATTTCATTTCTGCCATAGCATGCAAAACAGGAGGTTTTTATGCTCATCGTTGTTCCTGTCCTTATCTTCGTTGCGCTGGTTATCGTCGGCGCAGGCGTCAAAATTGTCCCTCAGGGTTATCAGTGGACCGTCGAACGCTTCGGCCGCTATACCAACACGCTACAGCCTGGCTTGAGCCTGATTGTCCCGTTCATGGACCGCATCGGTCGCAAGATCAACATGATGGAACAGGTGCTGGATATCCCTTCTCAGGAAGTGATCTCCAAGGATAACGCCAACGTTACCATTGATGCCGTCTGCTTTATTCAGGTGATTGATGCGCCGAAAGCGGCCTATGAGGTGAGCAACCTGGAGCTGGCGATCGTTAACCTGACGATGACCAACATCCGTACCGTGCTTGGCTCGATGGAGCTGGACGAGATGCTCTCCCAGCGCGACAGCATCAATACCCGCCTGCTGCACATTGTCGATGAGGCCACGAACCCGTGGGGGATCAAAGTCACCCGTATCGAGATCCGCGACGTGCGCCCGCCGGCAGAACTGATCGCCTCCATGAACGCCCAGATGAAGGCTGAGCGAACCAAGCGTGCCTATATTCTGGAAGCCGAGGGGGTGCGTCAGGCCGAAATCCTCAAAGCGGAAGGGGAAAAACAGTCGCAGATCCTGAAAGCGGAAGGCGATCGTCAGTCCGCATTCTTACAGGCAGAAGCGCGTGAACGTTCTGCAGAGGCGGAAGCCCGCGCGACCCAGATGGTATCCGAGGCGATTGCCGCCGGTGATATCCAGGCCGTGAACTACTTCGTCGCGCAAAAATATACCGATGCACTGAAAGAGATCGGCTCCGCGAACAACAGCAAAGTGGTGATGATGCCGCTGGATGCCAGCAGCCTGATGGGCTCTATCGCAGGGATTGCCGAACTGATTAAAGACAGCGGAAACGAGCGTAAAAAATGATTGAACTGATCGTCGCACATCCTCATGCGTTCTGGCTAAGCCTCGGTGGCTTACTGCTGGCCGCCGAGATGCTGGGCGGCAACGGTTACCTGCTGTGGAGCGGTGTTGCCGCGGTCATTACCGGCCTGGTCGTCTGGCTTCTGCCGCTTGACTGGGCATGGCAGGGGGCGCTGTTTGCCGTGCTGACGCTGGTGGCCGCCTGGCTGTGGTGGCGCTGGCTGAACCGACAGGTAAGCGAACAGAAACCGCTGGATGCCCACCTTAACCAGCGCGGACAGCAGATCGTCGGCAAGCGTTTTACGCTCGACACCCCGCTGGTGAACGGGCGCGGGCATATGCGCGTAGGTGACAGCTCGTGGCCGGTGGTGGCCGACGACGACCTCAGCGCCGGAACACGGGTTGAGGTCATTGCGGTAGAAGGCATTACCCTGCGGGTAAAAGCCTGTTAAGCGTGGGTTTTGCGGTGGCAGCAGCCGGCAAGATTGTCGATAATCGGGCAGTCGGCGCTGTCATCACCCGGACAGGAATCCGCCAGCTGTAACAGCTGTTCACGCATCGACTGTAATTCGATGATATGGCGTTCGATCTCCGCCACTTTTTCCAGCGTGCGTTTTTTCACGTCGGCACTGTGGCGCTTCGGATCGTTAAACAGGTTTACCAGCTCGCCGCACTCTTCCAGGTTAAACCCCACCTGCCTTGCCTGGCGCAGTAACGTCAGTTCATCAAGATGCCGTTGCGTGTAGCTGCGGTAGCCGTTTTCACTGCGCAACGGCGGCGTTACCAGCCCTTTCTCTTCATAAAAGCGAATGGCTTTGCTGGTTAAGCCGGTTTTTTTTGCCACGTCACTGATATTCACATTTCCCCCTTGACCTTCCCCTTGATGGAAGGTTTAACCTTCATAACAGTTAGCGAAAAGCGTTACTCCGGTCAACAACTGACCAGTTCATTATACGGGAGTTTTGTTATGTCTCACACTATTGACCTGACGCTGGACGGCCTCTCCTGCGGCCACTGTGTCAAACGCGTTAAAGAAAGCCTGGAACAGCGTCCTGATGTTGAAAGCGCTGAGGTGACTATCGACCATGCCGCCGTGACCGGCAGCGCCAGCGCGGATGCGCTGATCGATACCATTAAACAAGCGGGTTATGGGGCGGAGCTGAGCCACCCAAAGGCTAAACCGCTGGCAGAGTCATCATCCCCGTCGGAAGCACTGACAGCGGCCACTCCTGAGCTTCCGGCAGCGGATGATATTGATGACAGCCAACAGCTGCTGATCAACGGTATGAGCTGCGCCAGCTGCGTCTCCCGGGTACAGAATGCCTTACAGGCGGTACCGGGCGTCGCACAGGCACGGGTAAACCTTGCGGAGCGTACTGCGCTGGTGATGGGCAGTGCCTCCGCCGCAGAGTTAGTGCAGGCCGTGGAGAAAGCGGGCTACGGCGCAGAGGCCATCGAAGATGATGTCGAACGCCGCGAGCGCCAGCAGGAAACGGCTATCGCCACCATGAAGCGCTTCCGCTGGCAGGCGATTGTCGCCCTGCTGGTGGGGATCCCGGTGATGGTGTGGGGCATGATGGGTGACAACATGATGGTCACCGCCGACAACCGCACGCTGTGGCTGGTGATTGGTCTGATTACCCTTGCGGTCATGGTGTTTGCAGGCGGCCATTTCTATACCAGCGCCTGGAAGAGCCTGAAAAACCGCACCGCGACGATGGATACGCTGGTCGCACTCGGTACCGGCGCGGCGTGGCTCTATTCAATGAGCGTTAACGTCTGGCCGCAGTGGTTCCCGATGGAAGCGCGTCATCTCTATTATGAAGCGAGCGCGATGATTATCGGCCTGATTAACTTAGGCCATATGCTGGAAGCCCGCGCCCGTCAGCGCTCCTCCAAAGCGCTGGAACGATTACTCGATTTAACCCCACCGACGGCCCGCGTGGTCACGGATGAGGGGGAAAAAAGCGTCCCGCTGGCGGAAGTGCAGCCCGGCATGACGCTGCGTTTGACCACCGGCGATCGCGTGCCCGTTGACGGCACGATAACCCAGGGTGAAGCCTGGCTGGATGAAGCGATGCTGACCGGGGAACCCATCCCTCAGCAGAAATCCGACGGCGATGCCGTCCATGCCGGCACGGTCGTTCAGGACGGCAGCGTGCTGTTCACCGCCAGTGCGGTTGGTAGCCATACTACGCTGTCGCGTATTATCCGAATGGTGCGCCAGGCCCAGAGCAGCAAGCCGGAGATTGGCCAGCTTGCTGACCGAATCTCGGCCATTTTTGTGCCGGTGGTGGTCGGTATTGCCCTGCTGAGCGCGGCGATCTGGTATTTCTTCGGCCCTGCGCCACAGATTGTCTACACCCTGGTGATTGCCACCACGGTGCTGATTATTGCCTGCCCATGCGCGCTTGGCCTGGCCACGCCGATGTCCATTATCTCCGGCGTAGGCCGTGCCGCCGAGTTTGGCGTGCTGGTCAGGGATGCGGACGCACTGCAGCGGGCCAGTACGCTGGATACGCTGGTGTTTGATAAAACCGGCACGCTGACCGAGGGGAAACCGCAGGTTGTGGCCGTGAACACCGCAGGCATCGCGCAGGAGGACGCGCTGCGTCTCGCCGCCGCGCTGGAGCAAGGCTCCAGCCACCCGCTGGCGCGCGCCATTCTCGAGAAAGCGAATGCTGCGGCCCTGCCGCAGGTCAGTAACTTCCGTACGCTGCGCGGGCTCGGTGTCAGCGGTGAAGCCGAGGGGCATACGCTGCTGCTGGGTAACCAGGCATTACTCAATGATAATGGTATTGATACCGCGGCGCTGGAAAGCGAACTGAAAGCGCAGGCATCTCAGGGGGCAACCCCGGTTCTGCTGGCGGTGGATGGCAAAACCGCTGCCCTGCTGGCCGTGCGCGATCCACTTCGTCAGGACAGCGTGGATGCCCTGGCGCGTCTGCACCGCGCGGGCTATCGCCTGGTGATGCTGACCGGGGACAACCCGACGACGGCAAACGCTATTGCGAAAGAAGCCGGTATTGATGAAGTCATTGCAGGCGTTCTGCCGGATGGCAAAGCGGATGCGATTAAGAACCTGCAACGCCAGGGACGTCAGGTGGCGATGGTGGGCGACGGCATCAACGATGCCCCGGCGCTGGCCCAGGCAGACGTCGGTATCGCCATGGGGGGCGGGAGCGATGTTGCCATTGAAACCGCCGCCATCACGTTGATGCGCCACAGCCTGATGGGCGTTGCCGATGCGCTGGCCATTTCGAAAGCCACGTTGCGCAACATGAAGCAGAACCTGCTGGGGGCATTTATCTATAACTCGCTCGGTATTCCAATTGCCGCCGGCATTTTGTGGCCGCTGACCGGCACGCTGCTTAACCCGGTGGTTGCAGGTGCGGCAATGGCGCTCTCCTCCATCACCGTGGTGAGTAATGCCAACCGCCTGTTGCGCTTTAAACCGAAAGATTGAACCTTGTTCTCGTACGCGCTAGCATGAACCTTTCCGTTTATGGAGCGCGTATGAGCCTGTTTAATCGTATAAAAACCTCGTTTCGCGCCCTCTTTCCCCGCCGTTATGCGTGGCCCGGCCTGGATATCTCCCTGCCCGGCGGTCAGCACCTGCATCTGGTCGGCAGCATCCATATGGGTACTCAGGATATGTCACCTCTGCCCCCCGGTCTGATAAAACGGCTGAAGCGCGCCGACGCGCTGGTCGTCGAGGCGGATATTTCGGGCCAGGAGTCACCATTTGCCGGGCTTGAAAGCGATCTGACCCTGGCGGAACGTCTGGACGAAGCCCAACTGGCGGAACTGACGCGCGTCGCCGAAGAAACCGGCGTGTCGCTCTCTATGATTGACGCCCTGCCACTCTGGCAAATTGCGATGGTGCTACAGGCCACGCAGGCGCAGCGACTGGGTCTGCGCGGTGACTACGGTATTGATTACCAACTGCTCAATCTGGCAAGAGCGCACAATCTGCCCATCATTGAACTGGAAGGAACGGACAGCCAAATTGCGCTCCTGCGTCAGCTTCCGGACGACGGCCGCATGCTGCTGGATGATACGCTGACCCACTGGCACACCAACGCACGTCTGCTGCAAACCATGATTGGCTGGTGGCTGGATGCGCCGCCAGCAGACGGAAAGCTGGCGCTGCCGTCAACGTTCAGCGAATCGCTGTATGATGTGCTGATGAATGCGCGCAACAATGCCTGGCGAGAGACGCTGCATGCATTACCTGCCGGGGAATACGTGGTTGCGGTCGGGGCGTTACATTTGTACGGAGAAGGGAATTTGCCGTCGCTGCTGAAATAAAAAAATGGCCAATATCTCTATTGGCCCGTCAAAGAGGAATTTCATCGTTTTTATTATGCCGAAGGAGACCTTCGGTTGAGCCGATTGTCGCTCAAAGTGACCATCACTGCCAATACTATTGCGCAAGATGGTGCTATTTTTTAGACAAACGTCAGGCGTATGCTGTTGGCATGATTTGTCTGTCGTAAGAAGGATAGCTATGACTCCCGCCGTTAAATTACTCGAAAAAAACAACATTTCTTTCCGGATCCACACTTACGATCACGATCCGAATGAAACCAACTTTGGCGACGAAGTGGTGCGCAAATTGGGGCTGAACGCTGACCAGGTCTATAAAACGCTGCTGGTTGCGGTGAACGGCGATATGAAACATCTCGCCGTGGCGGTCACGCCCGTCGCCGGACAGCTCGATCTCAAGAAAGTGGCGAAGGCGCTGGGGGCGAAAAAGGTGGATATGGCAGATCCGATGGTTGCGCAACGGACCACCGGCTACCTGGTGGGCGGGATTAGCCCGCTGGGGCAGAAAAAACGCCTGCCGACGCTGATTGATGCCCCTTCGCAGGAATTTGACACGATCTATATTTCAGGCGGCAAACGCGGGCTGGATATCGAGCTGGCGGCGGGCGATCTGGCGAAAATGCTGGACGCGAAGTTTGCGGATATTGCGCGCCGGGAGTGAAAGAAAAAGCCGGGTGGCGGCTACGAGGTAAAAGCAAAACGGTAACATGCGTTACCGTTTTTTGTGTTTGCGCCCTCTCCCGGTGGGAGAGGGTTGGGGTGAGGGCATCAGGCCGCACAACACTACTGCCAGCTCACCTCACCCTTCGGCTCATACGCGTTCACGTCAATCGGTGAATTCTGCTCGATGTACTGCTTCAGCACTTCCGCATCAATAAAGCCGGTATTCACATAGCCCGGTTTATTATCAATATGCGGATAACCGTCGCCGCCGGTGGCGTTAAAGCTCAACGTCGCCAGACGGTAGGTTTTTGCCGGGTCGACCGGTTCGCCTTTGATCTTCAGATCATTCAGTTTGCCGTCTTTTGCCACAAAGCTGACGTTGGCAAACTGCGGATAGGCCCCGGAATCCGGCTTCATCTGCGCGACGGCGGTCAGGTAGTCAATCGCCTCTTTGCCGGTCATGTCGGCATAGACCACTACGTTACCAAACGGCTGCACCTTCAGGACATCCTTGTAGGTGATATTTCCGCCTTCAATAGAGTCACGAATGCCGCCCCCGCTCATTACGCCAAAATCAGCACCGGTGCGCGCCATTTGCGCCGCCAGCACCAGGTGTCCCATGTTGGTCTGCACGAAGCGGACTTTACTGCGGTCCCCCTCCAGACGACCATTCAGCGTGCCGATTTTCACGTCCAGCTGCGCTTTGCCTTTATTCTGGAACGGTGTCAGCAGGGAGAGCATCTGCGTGTTCTCAGCGATCTCTGGCGTGTAAAGTACGCGCTCACTTTTCCCGTCCGGGTAGGTCACTTTCTTCTTCAGGTTGACCGGAATGAGCTGGTAGTGCACCAGTTTCATCTCGCCGTTACGGAACTCAAAGTCCGCCCGGCCCACGTATTTACCCCATTCGTGGGCCTGCACAATCCAGATACCGTTCTGACGGTCCGGCGCACACGGCGTGCCCGGCACGTAATCCACCTGTTTTTTATTCTCCGATGCCATGCACACCGGATCCTGTGAGTGCCCCCCCACAATCATGGCCAGTGACCCTGCAGGCAGGCTGCGCGCCATCTCCACGTCGCCGGGTGCATTGGAGCCGTGCTCACCGTTGTCGTAGTGCCCCATGTGCGTGGTGGCGATAATCACGTCCGGCTTTTCGTTCTGCTGCAGTTCCTGAATCACCAGCTTCGCTTCGTCTGCCGGTTTGCGGAATTCAATATCCGTAAAGAACTCGGGATTGCCGATTTTTGCCGTATCGTCGGTGGTTAAGCCAATGACTGCGATCTTCAAATCCTGACGCTTAAACAGCGCCCAGGGTTTGAACAGCCGTTCGCCGGTGCTTTTCTGGTAAATGTTGGCGGAGAGGAAGGGGAATTTGGCCCATTTTTCCTGCTGACGCAGCACCGTCAGCGGGTTATCAAACTCATGGTTACCGACGGCCATCGCGTCGTAGCCAATCAGATTCATGCCACGGAAATCCGGCTCGGCATCCTGTAAATCAGATTCCGGCACGCCGGTATTAATATCACCGCCTGAGAGCAACAGCACGCTGCCGCCCTGGGCTGCCACCTCTTTGCGAATGCCGTCCACCAGCGTTTTTTGCGCCGATAGACCATATTCGCCATATTCACTGCGCCAGAAATGACCATGATGATCGTTGGTATGCAGGATGGTGATTTTATAGGTTTTATCTTTTTCATACGCCTGCGCGGGCAGGCTTACCAGACCCCATGCGGCGATGAGCGCCAGCGCGACGCCCCGCTTCATTAACTTCATCTTCTCTCTCCCTGACCAATAGACAAAGGCAAAAATTACAGTGACTCACAATAATAGACAAATAAGTTTTCAGAATTGCGACTTTCTTCAAATGTCCCGGGCGGGTATGTTAGTCGGATAATAATTACACCCTGCATCTCTAATAACAAAACAACGTGGTATTTATGGCAATTAGCGAATCAACCCCGGCGTCGCCGCCAAAATCGCGCACCTCTTTTAAGGTATTAGGCGCAATCAGTCTTTCGCACCTGCTCAACGACATGATCCAGTCGTTGATTCTGGCAATTTATCCGCTGCTGCAGTCCGAGTTTTCGTTAACTTTCGTGCAGATCGGGATGATCACCCTCACCTTCCAGCTGGCTTCCTCGCTGCTGCAACCGGTGGTGGGCTACTGGACGGACAAATACCCGATGCCGTGGTCGCTGCCGATTGGCATGTGCTTTACCCTGAGCGGTCTGGTATTGCTGGCGATGGCTGGCAGCTTTGAGGCGGTGTTGATTGCTGCCGCGCTGGTGGGTACCGGGTCGTCCGTCTTCCACCCTGAGTCCTCACGCGTGGCGCGTATGGCCTCCGGCGGCCGTCACGGGCTGGCGCAGTCACTTTTCCAGGTCGGCGGTAACTTTGGCAGCTCCCTCGGCCCCTTGCTGGCGGCGGTGATTATCGCCCCGTATGGCAAAGGGAATGTGGCGTGGTTTGTGCTGGCCGCACTGCTGGCGATTATCGTGCTGGCGCAGATCAGCCGCTGGTATGCCGCTCAGCATCGCGTAAATAAGGGGAAACCTAAAGCGAAGGTTATCAATCCCCTGCCCCGAAATAAGGTCATTCTGGCGGTTTCCGTACTGCTGGTGCTGATTTTCTCGAAATACTTCTACATGGCAAGCATCAGCAGCTATTACACCTTTTATCTGATGCAAAAATTCGGATTATCGGTACAAAATGCGCAAATCCACCTGTTTGCCTTCCTGTTCGCGGTTGCTGCCGGAACGGTTATTGGCGGGCCGGTGGGTGATAAGATTGGCCGGAAATATGTTATTTGGGGCTCTATCCTCGGTGTCGCGCCGTTTACCCTTATTTTGCCGTATGCCAGCCTCGAATGGACGGGCATTTTAACCGTGATCATTGGTTTTATCCTCGCCTCGGCATTTTCCGCCATTCTGGTCTATGCCCAGGAGCTGTTACCGGGCCGTATCGGTATGGTTTCCGGACTCTTTTTCGGTTTCGCCTTCGGTATGGGCGGGCTTGGTGCAGCGGTGTTGGGGATGGTCGCGGATCACACCAGCATCTTCCTGGTTTATAAAATCTGCGCTTTCCTGCCACTTCTGGGGATGTTGACCATATTCCTGCCTGATAATCGTCACAAAGCGTGAATTACAGGTAGCCAAAGTAAAACTTTGGCTACCTGCCACCCTTATGCCATAAGGGTTTCCTCTCCATCCCTGACCTGAATTTATCAATATGCGCTTTTTTACGCGCATATTGCCGTTTTATTCAAACTTCAACAATTATTCATAAACATAAGGGCAAAAATTGTCATAAACTATTACCTGGTCTTTTGGTATTCACGCCAAAAATGGAACACTCACCGCGAAAGGAGACGGAATGCACCACGCCACACCGCTTATCACCACCATTGTTGGTGGACTTGTGCTCGCTTTTATCCTTGGCATGATTGCCAATAAACTGCGTATTTCTCCTCTTGTCGGCTATTTATTAGCGGGGGTTCTGGCGGGACCGTTTACGCCAGGTTTTGTCGCGGATACCAAGCTGGCGCCTGAGCTGGCGGAATTAGGCGTGATTCTGCTGATGTTTGGTGTTGGCCTGCACTTTTCCCTGAAGGACCTGATGGCGGTAAAGTCGATCGCCATACCTGGCGCGATCGCCCAGATAGGGGTGGCGACGCTGCTGGGGATGGCGCTTTCGGCCGTGCTGGGCTGGTCGTTGATGACCGGTATCGTATTTGGGCTGTGTCTCTCAACCGCCAGTACCGTGGTGCTGCTGCGCGCGCTTGAAGAGAGACAGCTGATAGACAGCCAGCGCGGGCAAATCGCGATAGGCTGGCTGATTGTGGAAGATCTGGTGATGGTGCTGACGCTGGTGCTGTTGCCTGCCGTCGCCGGAATGATGGAAAAAGACAACATCGGCTTCGCCTCGCTGGCGCTGGATATGAGTATCACCATCGGTAAAGTGGTGGCGTTTATCGCCATCATGATGCTGGTGGGCCGTCGTCTGGTGCCGTGGATCCTGTCCCGCAGCGCGGCGACCGGCTCCCGCGAGCTGTTTACGCTTTCCGTGCTGGCGCTGGCGCTGGGGATCGCTTTTGGCGCTGTTGAACTGTTCGACGTCTCCTTTGCCCTGGGCGCGTTCTTCGCCGGAATGGTGCTGAACGAGTCTGAGCTGAGCCACCGCGCCGCGCATGACACCCTGCC
Organism: Enterobacter cloacae complex sp. IR5458; assembly: GCF_049238025.1. Taxonomy (NCBI): domain Bacteria; kingdom Pseudomonadati; phylum Pseudomonadota; class Gammaproteobacteria; order Enterobacterales; family Enterobacteriaceae; genus Enterobacter; species Enterobacter cloacae complex sp. IR5458. The sequence continues at coordinate 141,583 of NZ_JBMKIF010000005.1, read as the reverse complement.
CCTGCGTGATGCCTTCGCCGTGCTGTTCTTTGTCTCCGTCGGCATGCTGTTTGATCCGATGATTCTGGTTCAGCAGCCGCTGGCCGTGCTGGGCACGCTGGCGATCATTATCTTCGGTAAGTCGCTCGCCGCCTTCTTCCTGGTGCGGATGTTCGGCCACTCCCCGCGTACGGCGCTGACGATTGCCGCCAGCCTGGCGCAGATTGGTGAGTTCGCCTTTATCCTCGCGGGTCTGGGTATGGCTCTGAACCTGCTGCCCCAGGCCGGGCAGAATCTGGTGCTGGCGGGGGCAATTCTGTCGATTATGCTGAACCCGGTCCTGTTTGCCCTGCTGGAAAAATACCTCGATAAAACCGAAACGCTGGAAGAGCAGACGCTGGAAGAAGCCATCGAAGAGGAGAAGCAGATCCCGGTGGATATCTGCAACCATGCGCTGCTGGTCGGCTTTGGTCGCGTGGGCAGCCTGCTCGGTGAGAAGCTGATGGCGCAGGGCATTCCGCTGGTGGTGATTGAAACCTCACGCACCCGCGTTGATGAACTGCGCGAGCGTGGTATTCGTGCGGTGCTGGGCAATGCGGCCAACGAGGAGATTATGGCGCTGGCGCATCTGGACTGCGCGCGCTGGCTGCTGCTGACTATTCCGAATGGCTATGAAGCGGGCGAGATTGTAGCCACCGCGCGTGAGAAATGCCCCAATATTGAGATTATCGCCCGGGCGCATTATGACGATGAGGTGGAGTACATCACCGAGCGCGGTGCGGATAAGGTAGTGATGGGCGAACGTGAGATTGCGAACACGATGCTGACGCTGCTGGCGAAACCGCCGGTTGAAGAGGCTGCTACGGGGTAAGATTTTTGCGGTCTGATGCCCTCACCCTGACCCTCTCCCACGGGGAGAGGGAACAAACACTAAAAACGGCAACGGGCGTTGCCGTTTTGCTTTTACCTTGTGCGGTCTGATGCCCTCACCCTGGCCCTCTCCCACGGGGAGAGGGGACAAACACTAAAAACGGCAACAGGGTTGCCGTTTTGCTTTTACCTGTCCCAATAAGCCTCTTCGAGGCTGTCTTCCCGTTCCGGCAGGCCACGCGTTAAGCGCGGTGAATGCTGGTTCAGCACCTGATAGCTCACGCGGTTCGCGTACTTACACACCTGCGCCAGCGACGAATAGGTCAGCCAGTTGAACTTGTGTTTGCTGGAGTTGGGTACGTTGGTTTTGTGGTAGGCATTGGCGGTAATGTCGTGCAGCAGTGCTGCCAGCGCGCCGTCACCCGCCCCGTTGGTGTTCATGATCTTCTCCGGTCCGCCCATATAAGGCGCAATGTGGGAGTAGATACGCAGCGGGTTGAGGCAATCTTTATGGCGCATACCGCGGCTGAACTCGTACTGGTTGAACTCGGCAATCGCGCCAGGGAGCAACGGGTGCTGGGTTTTGCGTTTGCTCTCTTCTTCCGTAAAGCCCGCCATATAGAGCCCGACGGGGCCGGCAGTGCAAAGCACCAGATCCACCCAGTCCAGCGCTTTGTCAGAGGCCAGCAGCGGATCGCTCTCACCGGTGAGCGCTTCGGCCTCTTCTTCGTTCATCGCCAGAATTGAGACGTGCTCTTTCAGGAACGCCTGCCACCACTCGGGGTTATCGGCAATCACGAATTTGGTGCCCAGCGTGAGAACCACCGGCACGTCGTACTTTTTCGCGTACTCGATCGCTTTCATGGTCGCTTCCGGCATCGGCTCGCCCGGCTTGCAGCGTACCAGATAGGAGGTCAATACCAGCGCAGAGGCACCCGCAATCACCTCTTCAGGAATACTCTCGGCGCGCAGCTTATTCATATGGCCAGGGCTGATGGCAAACGTACGCTCCCCGGATTCGCCGATCAGCGTGAAGCAGCGGCCAATCGGCCCGTTAACGCCCTGAAGATAGTTCAGATCGGTACGGCTGGAGGTGTTGCACAAATAGCGGTAGGCATAACCACCGATTTCAATGTTACTGCACATCACGCCGAGCAGTACCGAGCGGTCATCGGCCAGCACGGAGTAGTTGTGCATAGTGTTACCGATGGTCCCCCCGGCAAACTGATGGGTAATGAGATTTTCACGCACCAGCTCCTGGTACAGCGCTTCGGCAACGTCGTCTTCGATCACCAGGGAATGACCGGCGCTCAGACCATAACGGGCGACAAACTCATCATCCACTTTCGCTTCAATGTCCACCAGCGTCTGGTCGATACCAACGACCCAGGCGGCGCTGGTTTCATTTTCAGGCTGGATTTGCTGCAGGAGCGGATCGCGCGCATCAACGGGAAAGTAGTGTTTGGATTTACGTTTACCGGGAAATTTCATGGTCTGAACTGTATGAAGAATATGGGCCGGGAATGGTAGCACAAACCCGGCCTGGAGTGCGATCAGCGGCTGTTCGTCACCAGCGAGACCATCATGTCAATATGTTCAGGCGAGTCGTTAAGCGCCGGAATGTACTCGTACTTTTCGCCGCCAGCCTCAAGGAAAAATTCCCGGTTTTGCACCGCGATCTCCTCCAGGGTTTCCAGGCAGTCCGCCGAGAAGCCTGGCGACATCACCTGAATGTGCTTAACCCCCTTCTCGCCAAGCATTTTGAGGGTTTCATCGGTATACGGCGTCAGCCACGGCTCGCGACCGAAGCGCGACTGGAAGGTCATCATCACTTTTTCCGGCGGCAGGCCGAGGGCGGAAACCAGCTCACGGGTAGTATCGCGGCAGCGCTGCGGATAATCATCCCCTTCGTTGGCGAAACGCTGTGGGATCCCATGATAGGAGAGCAGCAGCAGATCCGGCTCGCCGTGCTTTTCAAACGATGCGCGCGCGCTGTTGGCAAGCGCCTTGATGTAGAGATCGTTATCGGCGTAATCGCGAATAAAGGTCACGCCAGGAATGCGGCGACGGGTCGCCAGAATGCGCGCCAGCTCGTCCCAGACGGCGGCCACCGTCGAGCAGGAGTATTGCGGGTAGAGCGCCAGCACGACGATATGGTCCACGCCCTGCGCCAGCAGTGATTCCACCGCGCTTTCCAGGGACGGCTTTCCGTAGCTCATGCCGAGCGCGACGGGCATATCCGGCAGGCGGGCGGCCAGCGCTTTTTCCTGACGACGACTGTAGACCATCAGCGGCGAGCCCTCCTCCATCCAGACGGACTGATAGAGTTTGGCGACGCGCGGAGAACGAATCGGCAGAATCACGCCACGCAGCAGCGGCCACCACAGCAGTCTCGGGAAATCCACAACGCGCGTGTCGCTTAAAAATTGTCGCAGGTAGCGTTTTACCGCGTCTGATGTAGGTGCTTCTGGAGTGCCCAGATTGGCAAGCAGGATGCCGGTTTTCGCCTGACTCATTCACGCCTCTTAACCATTTGATAGGTTGTCAATTGTAGCGGAAATGCGTTTAAACGAAACCCATTGCTGTAATAGGTAAGGTGAGAATATTTCTCACCCGGGGACCCGGGTGAGAGGCGCGCGATTAGCCGAGGATTTTTTCCAGCTCTGCACGTACGTCAGCCACGGCTTTGGTGCCGTCGACTTTGGCGTATTTGGTGTTACCCGCCTGCGCTTCTTTGGTGTAGTAGCCGATCAGCGGCGCGGTCATCTGATGGTATTCCACCAGGCGTTTACGCACGGTCTCTTCCTGATCGTCTTTACGGGTGGTCAGCTCTTCGCCGGTCACGTCGTCTTTACCTTCAACCTTAGGCGGGTTGAATTTGATGTGGTAAACGCGGCCAGAAGCAGCGTGTACGCGACGGCCAACGATACGGTCAACGATCAGCTCGTCCGGTACGTCGAACTCGAGAACGTAGTCCACGTTGATGCCCGCTTCTTTCATGGCATCAGCCTGAGGAATGGTGCGTGGGAAGCCGTCCAGCAGGAAACCGTTACGGCAATCTTCCTGAGCAATGCGCTCTTTGACCAGCGCAATAACCAGCTCGTCGGTTACCAGCTTGCCTGCGTCCATGATGTCTTTCGCTTGTTTACCCAGCTCGGAGCCAGATTTTACAGCGGCGCGCAGCATGTCACCGGTGGAGATTTGCGGAATACCGTATTTCTCCATGATGAACTGAGCCTGAGTTCCTTTACCCGCGCCCGGAGCGCCAAGCAGAATAATACGCATTGCGAAAATCCCCTCAAATGTCGTTTCAATTTTTCAAAAGCGCTAAACAATACCACCAGAACGGACATCGCTCAAGGAAGGCGGGAAGGCTGAAACGGTTAACGGGGGGAGATAATTTGGGTGAGTGCAGTCTGGGGCCCTCACCCCGGCCCTCTCCCACGGGGAGAGGGAGAAGACCAGGGGAGGCGTGGTCAGTTACGCCAGAAGCAGCGCATTCACACGTTTAATGAACAGGTTAGGGTCTTCCAGCGTGCCGCGCTCGGCCAGCAGGGACTGATCCAGCAGCAGCTCAACCCACTCGGCAAAGCGTGCTTCGTCCTGGGTATCCGCCGCGCGTTTCACCAGCGGATGATCCGGATTAAGCTCAAAGATATATTTCACTTCCGGCACCGCCTGGCCCGCCGCAGCGAACAGCTTCGCCATCTGAGTGCTCATTTCGTCGGCATCGGTCGTGACAATGGCCGGGGTATCGGTCAGACGGTGAGTGAAACGTACCTCTTTCACACGGTCACCCAGCAGGGTTTTCACGCGCTCAACGAACGGCTCCAGCGCCTTCTCGGCTTCTTTCGCGCTTTCATCTACCTCATCCGCCAGCTTGTCGATGGACTCATCGGCTTTTGCAACCGACTGGAACGCTTTACCGTCGAACTCGGTCAGGTAGTTCATCATCCACTCGTCGATGCGGTCAGACAGCAGCAGCACTTCGATGCCTTTCTTGCGCAACAGCTCCAGGTGCGGGCTGCTCTTCGCCGCCGCGTAGCTGTCGGCGGTGATGTAGTAGATCTTCTCCTGCCCTTCTTTCATGCGGGAGACGTACTCTTCCAGCGACACGGTCTGCGCGGAGGAGTCGGTGTGCGTGGAGGCGAAGCGCAGCAGCTTAGCAATGGTTTCAACGTTCGCGGTGTCTTCTGCCGGGCCTTCCTTCAGCACCAGGCCAAACTGTTTCCAGAAGGTCTGGTATTTTTCCGCATCGTCTTTCGCCAGTTTTTCCAGCATCTGTAGCGCACGTTTGGTCAGGGCGTTGCGCAAGTTACGGGTGACGGTGCTGTCCTGCAGGATCTCACGGGAGACGTTGAGCGGCAGATCGTTGGAATCGATCAGACCGCGCACGAAGCGCAGGTAGTTCGGCATGAACTGCTCGGCGTCGTCCATGATGAAGACGCGCTGCACGTACAGCTTCAGGCCGTGCTTGTGATCGCGGTTCCACATATCCCATGGGGCCTGCGCCGGGATGTACAGCAGGCTGGTGTACTCCTGCTTCCCTTCCACGCGGTTGTGGCTCCAGGTCAGCGGGTCGGTAAAGTCGTGGGCGATGTGCTTGTAGAACTCGTTATATTCGTCGTCTTTAATTTCAGACTTGTTGCGCGTCCACAGCGCCTGCGCCTTGTTGATTTTCTCCCAGGAAACCACGGTTTCGCCGTCTTTCTCTTCCTGTTTTTCAATCTCAACCGGCAGAGCGATGTGATCGGAATATTTGCTGATGATGGAGCGTACGCGCCAGTCGTTCAGGAAATCATCTTCCCCTTCACGCAGGTGCAGGGTGATTTCAGTCCCGCGGTCTGCTTTGGTGATGTCGTCAACGGTGTACTCACCTTCGCCTTTGGATTCCCAGAGCACGCCGTTCTCCGCGCTGTCGCCCGCCGCACGAGTACGCACGGTGACTTTGTCCGCCACGATGAACGCTGAGTAGAAGCCCACGCCGAACTGACCGATCAGCTGGCTGTCTTTCGCCTGGTCAGAGCCCATGGACTCAAGGAACGCTTTAGTGCCGGATTTGGCGATGGTGCCGAGGTGGTCGATCACCTCGTCGCGGTTCATCCCAATGCCGTTATCAGCGATGGTCAGGGTACGGTTCTCTTTATTGAAAGAGACGCGCACGCGCAGCTCGCCGTCGCCTTCGTACAGATCCGGGTTAGACAGCGCGCGGAAGCGCAGCTTGTCCGCCGCATCGGAGGCGTTGGAAATCAGCTCACGCAGGAAGATTTCTTTGTTGGAATACAGGGAATGGATCATCAGGTGCAGAAGCTGTTTTACTTCTGACTGGAAACCACGGGTTTCTTGTCCTTTCATCTAAGTCGACCTCAACAATGCCATTTAATGGGGTTGTAAAACGTTGAGTGAGAGATGGGGATAAGGGAGAGAAATTTCAAGCGGAGGCCGCGAACGCAGCCTCCGTTTGGTCAGAAAATAATCTTGTGACGCCCGGCCAGAGAGTGCGACAGCGTGGTGCCGTCCACCATCTCCAGCTCACCACCCACCGGCACGCCGTGGGCGATGCGGCTGGCGTCAACGCCGTACTGTGAGCACAGCTCGGCGATGTAGTTGGCGGTTGCTTCCCCTTCCACCGTTGGGTTGGTGGCGAGGATCACCTCTTTAATCGTTTCGGACTCAAGACGCTGTTCAAGGCGGTCAAGACCGATATCGTCCGGGCCGATACCGTCCAGCGGGGAGAGATGCCCCATCAGCACGAAATAGCGGCCGGAAAACTGCCCGGTTTGTTCGATGGCATAGATGTCCGCCGGACTCTCCACCACGCAAATCTGACCGTTCTCCTGACGACGCGGATTCGAGCAGATGTTACACACATCCTGCTCGGTAAAGGTGCGGCAATCCGCACAGTGACCAATTTCTGACATCGCGCGGGTCAGAGCCTGCGCCAGGCGCATCCCGCCGCTGCGATCGCGCTGCAAAAGCGTGAACGCCATGCGCTGCGCCGACTTCGGGCCAACGCCCGGCAGGCAGCGCAGAGCTTCCATTAACTGCGTGAGCAGCGGACTGGTTTGCATCAGAATGGCATCTTAAAGCCCGGCGGCAGCTGCATACCGCTGGAAACAGAGGCCATTTTCTCTTTCTGGGTTTCGTCGATACGGCGCGCAGCATCGTTAAACGCGGCAGCAACCAGATCTTCCAGCATCTCTTTATCGTCTTCGAGCAGGCTTGGGTCGATTTCAACGCGACGGCAGTTATGCGCACCGTTGATGGTCACCTTGACCAGACCGGCACCGGATTCACCCGTGACTTCCATCTGAGCGATCTCTTCCTGCATCTTCTGCATTTTTTCCTGCATCTGCTGAGCCTGCTTCATCAGGCCACCCAGACCGCCTTTTCCACCAAACATAGGCTTCTCTCTTCTTTCACGTTTAAGGATTACAACCGTAAGTCAGACTCACGATCAAATGGGGCGAATACTCTCTTCATCCAGATCGGCGTCGAAGAACCGGCGCAGGGTCTGAATGTTGTTATCCGCAATAATCGCCTCGCGCGCCTGCGCGAGTTTCTCTTCATAAATGGCCTGGCGCCACTCAAGCGGCGTTTTCACTGCCGGATTATCATCTTCAATGATAGTCAATTCAACCGGCGCACCCTGCAATGTGGCGAGCGCCTCGGCCAGCGCCTTTTGCGCGCCTGGCGAATTCAGGTGTCGCTGACCAGGACGCAGGTGTAAACGCACCTGATTACCGTCCTGCTCTTTCCAGGCGTTCAGCGCAACCTGCTCGACCAGCTTCGGCAGCTGGAGTTTGCTGACCTCAGCGGCCCAGGCATCGCGGGCAATAGATTCTTCTGCGAGCTTCGCGGAAAGCTCCGGCGTTTTCTCATGCTCCAGCGCCTTTTTCAGCGCTTTCGGCGTAGCGACCTCTTCCTTTACCGTTTCGACAACGGTGGTCGCCTTCCAGCGGTATGCCTCTTCTTTCGCCGGGGCTTTCTGCTCGAGCGCGGACGGTGCCGGGCGCGACTGTACGCGCTCCGTTACCGAGGCCAGTCGTTCAAGCGCGGCGTTGTTCACCGGCCGCGCTCTTCCTGGCGCTGCCGGTTCACTCTTTTTTGGTTTGGTTACTCCCTGCGCACGCTGCAACTGACTGCGAGCGGCAAGCACCGAACTGGTGGCATCCGACAGCGGCACGTTTTGCGGCGGCGGTGTCGGCTGCGGTGGCACCTGCTGAGGTGACATCACCGCCGTTGGGGCGACCGGGGCAAAAGACTGCCGCGGCGCTTCCGGCTCCGGCAGCGGCATGCGCGGGTGGAACGCCAGCGCGCGCAGCAGCGTCATTTCTACGCCCATCCGGGGATCCGGCGCGTACGGTAGCTCTTTACGGCCAATCAGCAGGGTTTGGTAATAAAGCTGTACATCGGCAGGCGGCACGGTGCGGGCAAGTTCACGCATCCGCTGTTCAATGGCGGCCATATCTGCGCCAATTGCCGACGGAGAAAGCTGCAGCATCGCCACGCGGTGCAGCAGGCTGAGCATCTCAACCAGCAGCGCTTCCCATTCAATCCCCCGGCCAGCAGCAGCATTGACCAGCGTCATGACGCGCTCACCGTTGGCGGCAATCATCGCTTCGATGAGTGAAAGCGCCTGATCGTCATCCAGCGTACCGAGCATGGTACTGACTGCTTCGGTAGAGAGCTTACCGTCACCGCTGGCAATTGCCTGGTCGGTCAGGCTTAACGCATCACGCAGGCTGCCGTCCGCTGCACGCGCCAGCAGTTGCAGGGCGCGCGGCTCATGGACGATCTTCTCTTCATCGAGAATGTGTTCGAGCTGGGCGCGGATCTGTTCTACGTCCAGGGCCTTCAGGTGGAACTGCAGGCAGCGGGACAGAATGGTGACCGGCAGCTTTTGCGGATCGGTCGTCGCCAGCAGGAATTTCACGTGCGCGGGCGGCTCTTCCAGCGTTTTCAGCAGGGCGTTAAAGCTGTGACGCGACAGCATGTGCACTTCATCGATCAGGTAGACCTTGAAGCGACCGCGCGCTGGGGCGTACTGTACGTTGTCCAGCAGATCGCGGGTATCTTCCACTTTCGTGCGCGAGGCGGCGTCGATCTCGATCAGATCGACAAAACGCCCCTGCTCGATCTCCCGGCAGTTATCACACACGCCGCACGGCGTGGCGGTGATCCCGGTTTCGCAGTTGAGACCTTTCGCCAGCAAACGGGCAATTGAGGTCTTACCGACGCCGCGGGTGCCGGAGAAAAGATAGGCGTGATGGATGCGACCTAGCGACAAGCCGTTCGCCAGGGCCGTCAGCACATGCTCCTGACCGACAACGTCAGCAAAGGTTTGTGGTCGCCATTTACGGGCTAACACCTGATAACTCATGGGCAGGCTCTGCAACGCTGGAAGGTGAATTTATGGAGGGGAATGCTATCACAACCTCACCCATTGAGCGAGGTTGTGAAAACCGGGATTAATGACCCGGGAATGGCACCAGGCTGTAGCTGGTAATGCCCTGTTTTTCCAGGCGCTGTTCGCCGCCGAGATCGAACAGGTTAATGATGAACGCCGCGTCGGTCACTTCACCACCCAGACGACGGATCAGCTTCATGGTCGCTTCGATGGTGCCGCCGGTCGCCAGCAGATCGTCCACCACCAGCACTTTGTCGCCAGGCTTGATCGCATCAACGTGGATTTCCAGCTGATCGGTGCCGTACTCCAGCTCGTAGCTCTCTGCGATGGTTTCACGCGGCAGTTTGCGCGGTTTACGCACCGGCACAAAACCCACGCCCATTGCCAGCGCAACCGGTGCGCCAAACAGGAAGCCACGGGCTTCGGTACCTACTACTTTGGTGATCCCGGCGTTTTTATAACGCTCGACCAGCAGTTCAATGCTGAGCGCATACGCTTTCGGGTCTTCCAGCAAGCTGGTGACATCACGGAAAAGAATGCCAGGTTTTGGATAGTCCTGGATGCTTTTGATGCTGTTTTTCAGATATTCAAGCTGCTGTGCAGTTGCGGTCATCGGTTTGTGCCTAAATGAAACAGTGTTACTCACGACGCGCAACGGAGTGGGTAAAGGTAACAATCGTTTAACCTTTAACCAGGCGCGCCTGTGCTCGAAAACGGTCGAATTTACTGGCTGTACGCAATAATTGCAACAGCCATTATGAGGCTTCAGTGCTTTTGTTGCTTTTCATCAACCACGGGGATCCGCCACATGAAGATAAGCAGGCAGGTCAGAATGATCAGCAGCAGGATCCGCACCCACATCATTTTCACCAACCATAATGAAATAGCAAAGGTAATGAGGATCACCGCAATCGCGCGCGGCTTCGCGCCGGGCGGCATGGCACGGTGTTTTTGCCAGTGGCGCAGGTAGCCACCAAACCATGAGCGATAAAGCAGCCAGTGGTGAAAACGCGGCGACGAGCGGGCGAAGCACCAGGCTGCCAGCAGGATAAACGGCGTGGTGGGCAGTAAGGGTAAAACCACACCCAGTGTACCCAGCACTACCGCGAGCCAGCCAATGATGATTAAAATAGTACGCTGCATAATGCGAATCGTTATCAAACTGAACGGCTACTTTACCACTGGAGAGCGTTTTGAAAACAGCCTTGCTTCTGGAGACGCTGCAAAAACAGTTGACCACCCTGCGAGCAGAGGCCACCCCTCTGCTGGGGCACGCCACGCTGAAGCCGCGCTTTGATCGGCAGCTTTTTCGTACCCGCAGTACGGTCATTCAGGATTACCTGGCTGAGGCGCAGACCCACCTTGACGAGCTTTGCCATGCGGTTGAAAGTGAACAGCAGGAACAGGTGGCGTGGCTTGCAGAGCATCTCACTGAGCAAATCACCGCCCTGCATCGCGAAATTGCCGCCTGGCCGCTACGCGCCTGGGACAGCGGCTCGCCTGGACTCGGCAAATGGCAGCGCAAGCGGCTGGAGAATCAGGAGTTTGAACGCCGACTGTTTGAGATGAAACGTGAGCGCGAAGTGCGGCTGAATAACAGCGAAACGCTGGAAGAACAGCAATTATTGATGCGCGAGATTAGCGCCCTGGAAGGCCGCATTGTGCGCTGCCGTCAGGCGCTGGATGAGATTGAACGCGTCATTGAACGTTTGACCCGCTAACAGGAGCCACACCCATGTCACTGGAAAATGCACCCGATGAGGTCAAGCTGGCCGTCGATTTAATTATGCTGCTGGAGAATCATGATATTCCCGCCGAAACGGTGCTGAAAGCGCTGGAGATTGTGCAGCGGGATTTCGAAGGAAAGGTGAAGGCCAGTAGCCCTCACCCTAACCCTCTCCCACAGGGAGAGGGAAAATAGATTAAGCCGGAGTGGGATCGTCACCTTTAATGTCGCGCTTCACTTCCGTATGCTCATCACCTTTTTCGTTACGCAGGTGAACTTCAAGCTGGTTGAAGGCGATATTAATATCGTTTTCACGGCACAGACGATCGATAGACCGGTTAAGCTCATCTACCGTGTAGCTACGGTCACGCAGTTCACGCACGTATAAACGCAGTTCATGATCCAGCGTGCTTGGCCCGAAGGTGGTGAAGAACACCGCCGGAGCCGGATCGTGCATCACTTTCGGATGTTCTGAGGCTGCTTTCAGCAGCACCTCTTTCACCTTCTCCAGATCCGATCCATAAGCTACGCCCAGGCGGATCACCACGCGCGTCACCGTATCAGACAGCGACCAGTTGATCAGACGCTCGGTCACGAACGCCTTGTTCGGGATGATCACCTCTTTGCGATCGAAATCGGTAATCGTGGTGGCACGAATGCGGATCTTGCTGACCGTACCGGAGAACGTCCCGATGGTGACGGTATCGCCAATTCGCACCGGACGTTCGAACAGGATGATCAGACCGGAGACAAAGTTACCGAAGATCTCCTGCAGGCCAAAACCCAAACCTACCGAGAGGGCGGCCGCCAACCACTGGAGTTTATCCCACGAGACGCCCAGCGAGCCGAATACCGTCATCGCCCCGACAATAATGATGACGTAGTTCAGGATCGTAGTGATAGCGTACGACGCCCCCTGACGCAGGTTCAGCCGCGAGAGGACCAGCACTTCCAGCAGACCCGGCAGGTTGCGAATCAGCGCCCAGGCTACCACCGACGACACCAGCGCAAACAGCAGGCTGCCCATGGTGACGCTTTTCATCACCGCAGCGCCAGCTTCGGTGCCGTTGTACTGCCAGAGGGTGATGCTGTCGAGGTAGGCGAAAACGGTAATTAAATCAGACCAGATAGCCCAGAACATCACCGCAAACAGCGCGATCATCACCAGCATAGTGATACGCAGCGTCTGCTGGTTGACCTGCTCCAGCGCGATGGTCGGTTCTTCCTGTGGCTCCGCACCTTCGGCGCCCTCTTTCACCTGATGCTGACGACGCGCGATGGCACGACGGTAAGCAATACGGCGAGCCGCGACGCTTAACCCGCGCAGTACGGTTTGATAGAGCAGATTCCAGACGATCACCAGATAGACCGTTTCGATCCAGCGCCCGGACAGACGCAGCGTGGTATAGAAGTAGCCCGTCGCCGTGAGCACCATCAGCGCCAGCGGAATGATCGCCAGTACTGTCACGGTGGCCAGACGAATATTGTGGGACTCTTTATCACGCCAGCTATCGCGGCACATCGGCCACATGAGGATGGCAATCAGCAGCAGGTTCAGCATAATGACCAACTGACCCAGCACATCATCCATCAGATGCAGCGGAGACAGTTCAGAAACAACTGACCAGAAGTGAAGCGGCAGAAGCGCCAGGCTGACACGTACAATCTGTCGACGCCAGTGGCTGGTCAGTTGGGCAGGCATGTTGAAATGACGGACCGCAACGCCGTCTTTTTCCAGGACCTTCCAGCACAGGCCAAACACCAGCCAGAACAGCGCCAGTTTTTTGCTGAATGCCCACAGCAGATCGCTGACGTTAAGCTGCATGGTGAGCAGAATCAGGCCTACCGCCAGAATAATCAGGCACACCGGCAGGGCGCGAATAAGGTCGATCAGAATCGCTTTTGGCGTATGGAGCTGGCTGTCGTTGCGCAGTTGCCCCACTTCCGAGGCCAGCTTCGCCTGGTACTGTTTAAGCCATTTCAAACGCCAGCGAATCAGACCGGCAATCAGCAGCAGGGGTAATCCCGCCAGGAAAGCAATCATTACCGCAGGCCAGGCTTTCTCCCAGTTCACGGTGATTTTCATGCTCTTAATCTGCGTTTTCAGCTGTTCAGGGAAGGACTTCACCCAGTCCCAGTCCATCGGCTTGTTGCTGTTCACCCAGAAAATTTGCTGCGTCAAAATCTCCTGCAGGCTTTTGGAAACGCTGACCAGCTGCTGCTGGTTGATCTGCAGGTTGATGGCCATCATCAGCTGGTTGCCCAGCTGTTTGTTGAGCTGATCCAATAGCTCACGGCGCATATCGACGACCTGGAGCAGCGCGTCATGCACTTCCGGGTTCACGTCGCTGGAATGACCCTCTTCAATTTTGGCGACGAAGTTATCGCTCTGGAAAAGGGCATCACGCTGCTGATTCACGTCAAATTGTTCCAGACGCAAATCCGCAATGCGGTTAGTCATGTCTTCCAGCTCGTCGGCGGACGGCAGCGTCTGCTGCTGCTGGTAGAGAATACGCGACAGCAGGAGGCTACCTTTCAGGACCGCGATCTGTTCTTTGATGTTGCGTTCCGCCTGCAGCGCCCGATCCAGCCAGTTTTTCACTTTAATGTTTTGCTGAACCAGCGAGTTGCCGTTTTCCGTCGCCAGAATCAGACGCTGACTCAGCTGATGGTTAGCCTCAAGCTCCTGTTTCACCAGCGGGTTGGCCTGAATACGGGCCGTTTCATCCGGCGATACCGCTTCCTGGGCCGTTTTTTCCGTCAGGGTCAGACGCTTACTGTTTACCGCTTCCTGCAGCAGCTGAAGCTGGTGTTCCAGACGATTAATATTCGCCGTGACGTAATCACGCTGTTTCTGGAGCGTGTCCTGCAGCACCGTATTCCCTTCCAGGCTTTTACGCTGCTGTTCAATTTGCGCATTGAGTAATGACTGCTGAACCAGCAGCAGAGTTTGCTGCGTTGGGCGAAGCGTCCCTTCCCCCACCGTCGTACCGTTCAGGCGGTTGCGGATCTGCTGCAGCTGCTGAGACGCGGTATACATCGCATTTTGCACGCGCTCGGGCTGGGTTTGCAGAGAGACGAGCTGACTGTTGTAGGTCGCGAGGTCGGACTGCGCGGTTTGCAGATCGTCGAGCAATTGGGCAACGCGCGACTCCAGCTGACGCAAAGAAAGCGTGGCGAGCGTCTTACGCGTTTCGTCGTCGTTATCGACGTCACTCAGCGCATTCAGCGCTTCCGTGGCTTTGCGCATGTTCTCAGGCGCCTGCGCCACCTTCTGACGAAGCTGGGTGGTTTCTGCTTTAACGCGCTCAATTTTATCAATGTTTTCCAGCGTCTCTGTCAGATCCTGCTGGGTGAGTTTCTCCTGCGGAGAGAGCTCTTTTTGTTTGTTCAGGGTGTCGAGTTGCGACTGAACATCACTGCGTGAGGGGATATCCGTACTGTTATCTGCGCGGGCCCACGAAAGCGGTCCGGTGGAGAAGAAAAACAGCATAGCAAAGAGCAATGCAAAAACAGGATGTTGCGAGCGATTGATGGGCAGCATAGTTGTGAATGATGTCAGCAGATGACCGATAATAGTCCGGCGTGAAGAATATCACGCTCGCCTGAAGCAGAATAGCGTGAACGTTATCCTCTAAGATAAATCCTGGAATGGCTCAGGCGGGTAACGAAGGGGAATCGCTGCGCAGCGTCGGGCAGAGCTGTAGCATTTCCAGTAAAATCGCCACGTAACTGCGGGCTTCCTCTTTGAGGTCAAAGGATTGCGGCGCAAACAGCCAGTTTTCCATCAACCCTGAAATGTAGCTGCGCATCAGAATAGCCGCCCGGCGGGTCAACAGGTTGGCCGGGAGCAGTTTTGCCTGCATACACAGATTCAGGTTCTGCTCAATACGGTCATAGCTCTCCAGGCTGAGACTACGCTGCGCCTGCTGCACTACTGCCATCTCCCCCACGAACTCGCATTTATGAAAAATAATTTCCATCATTAATCTGCGACGTTCTTCAACTACCGTAGCTTCAAGGATATATACTAATATCTCTCTTAATACTGAGAGTGGATCGTCAGGGAATTTTGCCCGATACTCACTCTCAAGATCGCTAATGCTGGACTCTGAAAGCTCCCAGATTTCACTGAACAGATCTGACTTATCTTTAAAATGCCAGTAAATCGCACCCCGAGTCACGCCAGCAGCCTGAGCAATTTGTGCCAACGAGGTTGATGAAACACCCTGCTGAGAGAACAAACGTATTGCCACATCAAGGATATGTTGTCGGGTTTCCAGCGCTTGTTGTTTAGTTTTTCGTGCCATAGGTGAGTGAATTTACAGGAGTCAGATTTACATACATTTGTGAATGTATGTACCATAGCATGACGATAATATAAACGCAGCAATGGGTTTTTGGACTCAGGACCATTGATCAATTTGAAATCGGACACTCGAGGTTTACATATGAACAAAAACAGAGGGTTAACGCCTCTGGCGGTCGTTCTGATGCTCTCAGGCAGCTTAGCGCTAACAGGATGTGACGACAAACCAGCTCAACAAGGAGCTCAGCAGGCGCCAGAAGTCGGCGTAGTGACACTCAAATCTGAACCTCTGCAGATCACCACCGAATTACCTGGCCGTACCAATGCCTATCGCATTGCGGAAGTTCGCCCTCAGGTGAGTGGCATTATCCTGAAACGTAACTTTACCGAAGGCGGTGATGTGAAAGCCGGTGAGTCTCTGTATCAGATTGATCCCGCGACCTATCAGGCCTCTTATGAAAGCGCCAAAGGCGACCTGGCAAAAGCGCAAGCCGCCGCCAAAATCGCCCAGCTGACGCTGAACCGTTATCAAAAACTGCTCGGTACGAAGTACATCAGTCAACAGGATTATGATACCGCTCTGGCCGATGCCCAGCAGGCTAACGCCGCCGTGGTGGCCGCCAAAGCGGCCGTCGAAACCGCACGTATTAATCTGGCCTATACCAAAGTGACCTCCCCTATCAGCGGTCGTATTGGTAAATCTTCCGTCACGGAAGGGGCGCTGGTACAGAACGGACAAACCACTGCGCTGGCTACCGTGCAGCAGCTTGATCCGATCTACGTTGACGTGACCCAGTCCAGCAATGATTTCCTGCGCCTGAAACAGGAGCTGGCTAACGGCACCCTGAAACAGGAAAACGGCAAAGCCAAAGTGGAGCTGGTGACTAACGACGGTATCAAGTTCCCGCAGGAAGGGACTCTGGAGTTCTCCGATGTGACGGTCGACCAGACTACCGGTTCCATCACCTTACGGGCGATTTTCCCGAACCCTGACAAAAATCTGCTGCCAGGTATGTTCGTTCGCGCGCGTCTGGAAGAAGGCACCAATCCAACCGCACTTCTGGTTCCACAGCAGGGTGTGACCCGTACGCCACGTGGCGATGCGAGCGCGCTGGTTGTCGGGGCGGATGACAAAGTCGAAATGCGCAACATTACCGCCACTCAGGCGATTGGCGATAAATGGCTGGTGACGGAAGGTCTGAAAGATGGCGATCGCGTGATTGTTACTGGTTTGCAAAAAGTTCGTCCTGGTGCGCAGGTCAAAGCACAGGAAGTGAAATCTGACGATAAACAATCTGCTTCGGCCGCTGACCAGTCAGAACAAACCAAGTCTTAACTTAAACAGGAGCCGTTAAGACATGCCTAATTTCTTTATCGATCGCCCCATATTTGCGTGGGTGATCGCCATTATCATCATGTTGGCCGGGGGACTTGCGATCCTGAAGCTGCCTGTCGCGCAATATCCAACGATTGCGCCACCGGCGGTGACAATTTCCGCAACCTACCCGGGCGCTGATGCGAAAACGGTGCAGGACACCGTCACCCAGGTTATCGAACAGAACATGAACGGTATCGATAACCTGATGTACATGTCCTCAAACAGTGACTCAACCGGTACAGTACAGATCACCCTGACCTTCGAGTCAGGTACCGATGCTGACATCGCACAGGTTCAGGTGCAGAACAAACTGCAGCTGGCAATGCCGCTGCTGCCGCAGGAAGTACAACAGCAGGGCGTGAGCGTCGAGAAATCGTCCAGTAGCTTCCTGATGGTTGTTGGCGTTATCAACACCAACGGCACCATGACGCAGGAGGATATTTCCGACTACGTGGGCGCCAACATGAAGGATGCCATCAGCCGTACTTCCGGTGTGGGTGACGTTCAGCTGTTCGGTTCTCAGTACGCGATGCGTATCTGGATGGATCCGAACAAACTGAACAACTTCCAGCTGACGCCGGTTGACGTGATTAACGCGATTAAAGCGCAGAACGCCCAGGTGGCAGCCGGTCAGTTAGGCGGTACACCACCTGTGAAAGGCCAGCAGCTTAACGCGTCCATTATCGCGCAAACCCGTCTGACCTCCGCCGATGAGTTCAGCAAAATCCTGCTGAAAGTGAATCAGGACGGTTCGCAGGTTCGCCTGCGCGACGTAGCGAAAGTGGAGCTGGGTGGCGAAAACTACGACATCATTGCGAAGTTTAACGGTAAACCGGCTTCCGGTCTGGGTATTAAACTGGCGACCGGCGCTAACGCCCTGGACACCGCCACGGCGATCCGCGCAGAGCTGAAGAAGATGGAACCGTTCTTCCCGTCAGGTCTGAAAATCGTCTACCCGTACGACACGACCCCGTTCGTAAAAATTTCGATTCATGAAGTGGTTAAAACGCTGGTAGAAGCGATTATCCTGGTCTTCCTGGTGATGTATCTGTTCCTGCAAAACTTCCGCGCGACGCTGATCCCAACCATCGCCGTGCCGGTCGTTCTGCTGGGGACCTTTGCCATCCTTGCGGCCTTTGGATTCTCGATAAATACCCTGACGATGTTCGGGATGGTGCTTGCCATCGGCCTGTTGGTGGATGACGCCATCGTGGTGGTAGAGAACGTCGAGCGTGTCATGGCGGAAGAGGGTTTACCGCCGAAGGAAGCAACCCGTAAATCCATGGGCCAGATCCAGGGCGCGCTGGTCGGTATCGCGATGGTACTGTCGGCGGTATTTATCCCGATGGCCTTCTTCGGCGGCTCTACCGGTGCGATTTACCGCCAGTTCTCGATTACCATCGTTTCCGCGATGGCGCTGTCGGTGCTGGTCGCATTGATCCTGACGCCTGCGTTGTGTGCCACCATGCTGAAGCCCATTCAGAAAGGCGGTCATGGCGAGCATAAAGGGTTCTTCGGCTGGTTTAACCGCATGTTTGACAAGAGCACGCACCACTACACCGACAGCGTGGGCAACATCCTGCGTAGCACCGGTCGTTATCTGCTGCTCTATATCATCATTGTCGTCGGCATGGCCTATCTGTTCGTTCGTCTGCCAAGCTCGTTCCTGCCTGATGAAGACCAGGGCGTGTTCCTGACGATGGCGCAGCTTCCGGCGGGTGCATCGCAGGAGCGTACCCAGAAAGTGCTGGATGAAGTGACGGACTACTACCTCACCAAAGAGAAAGCGAACGTTGAGTCCGTGTTTGCGGTTAACGGCTTTGGCTTTGCGGGTCGTGGTCAGAACACCGGTATCGCCTTCGTCTCTCTGAAAGACTGGGCGGATCGTCCGGGCGAAGAGAACAAAGTTGAGGCCATCACTGGCCGTGCAATGGGGACCTTCTCGCAGATTAAGGATGCGATGGTCTTCGCCTTTAACCTGCCAGCGATTGTTGAACTGGGTACCGCGACCGGTTTCGACTTCCAGCTGATCGACCAGGGCGGTCTGGGTCACGAAAAACTGACGCAGGCACGTAACCAACTGTTCGGAGAGGTGGCGAAACACCCTGACCTGCTGGTTGGCGTGCGTCCAAACGGTCTGGAAGATACGCCGCAGTACAAGATCGATATCGACCAGGAGAAAGCACAGGCGCTGGGCGTGTCCATCAGCGACATCAATACCACACTGGGCGCGGCCTGGGGCGGTAGCTACGTGAACGACTTCATCGACCGTGGTCGTGTGAAGAAAGTGTACGTGATGTCAGAGGCGCAGTACCGTATGTTGCCGAATGATATTAACAACTGGTACGTTCGCGGCAGCAATGGTCAGATGGTTCCGTTCGCGGCGTTCTCAACGTCACGCTGGGAATATGGTTCACCACGTCTGGAACGTTACAACGGTCTGCCATCAATGGAGATCCTGGGTCAGGCCGCACCAGGCCGAAGCACCGGTGAAGCCATGAACCTGATGGAAGAGCTGGCGAGCAAATTGCCTTCGGGCATCGGCTATGACTGGACCGGTATGTCCTATCAGGAACGTCTGTCCGGTAACCAGGCCCCTGCCCTGTATGCCATTTCTTTGATTGTGGTATTCCTGTGTCTGGCGGCACTGTATGAGAGCTGGTCGATTCCGTTCTCCGTTATGCTGGTGGTTCCACTCGGGGTTATCGGTGCACTGCTGGCGGCGACGTTCCGTGGATTGACCAACGACGTGTACTTCCAGGTAGGCCTGCTGACAACCATTGGCTTGTCGGCGAAGAACGCGATACTTATCGTTGAATTCGCCAAAGACCTGATGGAGAAAGAAGGTAAAGGGCTTATCGAGGCGACGCTTGAAGCGGTACGTATGCGTCTGCGTCCTATTCTGATGACGTCACTGGCGTTTATCCTCGGCGTACTGCCGCTGGTTATCAGCTCTGGCGCGGGCTCCGGTGCGCAGAACGCGGTCGGTACTGGCGTGATGGGCGGTATGATCACCGCGACCGTGCTGGCTATCTTCTTCGTTCCGGTGTTCTTCGTGGTGGTTCGCCGCCGCTTCAGCCGCAAAAATGAAGATGTTGAGCACAGTCATTCGGTAGAACCGCACTGATACCGGTTTCACATCATAAAAAGGCCGCATTAGCGGCCTTTTTCATTTTAAGAAAAAATCATAAAATACGCTTATTGTGGTTTTATTTATTTTCTGCCAGCGTAACAGGACATATCATAAATAACGCATAACGTAATCCGAGAATACAGGATTTTTTTAAATTCATTTCTTCGGCCAGAGGGTTAGGAATATTCCTAATTAAAAGTTCGGAAAAACAGAACTCCGGATTTGAACTTTTTCTTCAGGCGCAAACCTAAGCTAATGAAACGTAAGGAAGCTAACAAAACAAGCGTTAATCTGGATAAAAATGTTCCGTTCCGGATGAACATTTGCGTAGAGTCTCGCAGCCTGCGGTTTTATTTGTAATTTTTCGTAATAGCGCGGTGAAATCCAGACAGGAGTGGCTTATAGTTAGGTTATCAGGAACACAGCACTCATGTAGCTAAGTCAGTTGTATCCATCCCGACAATGATGTTCGGTGAGTAATAAATCACTCAGAAGGGGATGCGCTATGGACGAGTACTCGCCAAAACGGCATGATATCGCGCAGTTGAAATTTCTCTGCGAATCCTTGTACCATGACTGCCTTGCCAATCTTGATGAAAGTAACCATGGCTGGGTAAACGATCCAACGTCTGCCATCAATTTACAGTTGAACGAGCTTATCGAGCATATCGCTACCTTCGCACTTAATTATAAAATTAAGTACAATGAAGATAATAAGCTCATTGAGCAAATTGATGAATACCTGGACGACACCTTTATGTTGTTCAGTAGTTACGGCATTAACGCTCAGGATTTGCAAAAATGGCGCAAATCGGGAAACCGACTATTCCGCTGTTTCGTCAACGTGAGCAGAGCTAACCCCGTTAGCCTTTCCTGTTAAAATTATTACAATTACTAAGGTGAATTTATGTCTGAAAAACCACTCACAAAGGTCGATTATTTGATGCGCTTACGTCGTTGTCAGTCAATTGACACCCTCGAACGCGTCATTGAAAAGAATAAATACGAGCTTTCTGATAATGAACTGGCGGTATTTTATTCAGCTGCTGACCATCGCCTCGCTGAGCTAACGATGAATAAGTTATATGACAAAATCCCCACATCCGTGTGGAAATTTGTTCGTTGATCTTTGAAGTGTGTCTGTAGAGTTTCTACGCCACGTTCTAGGCTGTATTTACCTGTCCCGTTATGCTCCCTGTGCGAAAGCCAGGTCTCCGTGTTAAACGCGCTCATCAGCAACAATGTTGTGACTCTGCTCACATCGGCTTTTCGGGAACGTTCCCCTTCTGGCCAGTTGCGATTACCCTTCAGGAATCACATCCAGAGAGGTTTACGATGAGCATTGAAAAACAGAAGATGATTTCAGGTGAACATTACCGCCCGGGTGATGAGACACTACGCGCCGACAGACTGCGGGCACGCCATCTCATCCATCGCTATAACCACACTGCGCCTGATGAAAAAACAGAACGCCAGACCATTCTGGCGGAACTGCTGGGGCAAAGTGAAGGGGCTTATATTGAGCCGAGTTTCCGCTGCGACTATGGATATAACATTTATCTGGGCAAAAACTTTTACGCGAACTTCGATTGCGTGATGCTGGATGTGTGTCCTGTTCATATTGGCGATAACTGTATGCTCGCGCCGGGTGTTCATATTTATACAGCAACCCATCCCCTGGATGCGGAGGAACGTAATAGCGGCGTCGAGTTTGGTAAGCCCGTCACTATTGGCAATAATGTCTGGATTGGCGGACGGGCGGTCATTAACCCAGGCGTTACCCTGGGTGACAACGTGGTCGTCGCTTCCGGTGCCGTCGTGACGAAAGACGTCCCGTCTAATGTCGTCGTTGGGGGTAACCCGGCGAAGATCATCAAAACGCTGTAAGATCCCGGGGGAGTCAACTGTTATGGTCTTTTAGCGCCTGACTGTTACTTTTTTCAGCGGGATGGCTCCCCTAAAATTGGCAGACACCCTGTATTGTCTACACGCATAAAGGCAAAAAATGACCGAGATACAGCGCCTGCTTACCGCCACCATCGACGATCTTAACCTCCGCGAAAAGCGCGATAATCGCCCGCGCTTTAGCATCAGCTTTATCCGCAAACATCCCGGACTGTTTGTCGCAATGTATGCCGCCTGGCTGGCAACGCTTATTGTGATGCTGAAGTCCGAGACGCTGGTGGACTCCGTCTGGCTACTGGTTGTGTTATTTGTCGTCTTTAACGCTTTTTTCTTTTTCGACGTGAATCCCCGCTACCGTTACGAAGATATCGACGTGCTCGATTTCCGGGTCTGCTACAACGGTGAATGGTACAACACGCGTTTCGTGCCTGCGGAGCTTATCGAGAGCATCATGCACTCTCCGGCCGTTGAAACCGTGCAAAAAGAGAAGCTGCAAAAAATGGTTTCCACCAAAGGTCAGCTCTCTTTCTATGATGTCTTTACTCTTTCCCGCCCTGCTGCTGCGTAATTAACGCCTGCAGGCGTCGGATACCCGGCACAAACTGCGAAGCAGAGGTATTGCCATAGCCTAAAACCAGACCGGTTTGCCCCTGCTTCGCCTCCAGGTAGTACCCGCTCAGCGCAGCGGGTGCCAGCTGAAATGCCCTCGCCTTCTCCACCAGCCTCTGGTCATCAATACCGTTAATCGTCACCGTCAGGTGCATCCCGCCCTCTCCGGCAAGAATACGGTGAGGGGTGTGAAGCGCTGTGCTCAGCGCCTCGCGCAGCTGGCGGTAACGTTTACGATAAAGCCGCCGCATGGCAGCAAGATGACGGGCATAGTGACCTTCTTCAATGAACAGCGCGAGGGTGCGCTGCTCCGCACGATGCCCGCCGCGCAGCAGCGAGCCAATGGCAGCGCGCGACGCCTTCGCCAGTGCGGGCGGCAGCACCATAAACCCCATTCTGAGTGACGGAAACAACGTTTTGCTGAAGGTTCCGAGATACACAACAGGGGCGTTATTCACCATTCCCAGCATGGCCGGTACGGGCTCACCGGCATAACGGAACTCGCTGTCGTAATCATCTTCAATGATCCATGCGTTGTGCTGTCGGGCCAGCTCCAGCAACGCCAGCCGCCGCCGAGCGCTGAGCACGCTTCCGTAAGGGAACTGATGCGAGGGCGAAGTGAAAATCAGCGTGGGGGAAGGCGCATTCCGCCCTTCCCAGCACATTCCCTCATCATCCACCGGCATTCCCGTCATTGTCAGGCCGGTTTTGACAAAGGCACTTTTGGCCCCGGCGTAGCCGGGGTTTTCCACCCAGGCAATATCGCCAGGTTCGCTCAACAGTATCGTGCACAGATTAACCCCTTCAAGCGCCCCTTCGGTTATCACTATCTGGCTGGCGTCGCAGTCAATGCCCCGGGAAAGCGCGAGGTGGCGAGCAATCGCCGCACGAAGCGACGGCTCTCCGGCCGGATCGCCATACCCAAGCAGAGCGTTCCCCTCCTCGCGCAAGACGCGATCGTACAATCGCCGCCACAGCGGCAACGGGAAATAGTTGATGGCGGGCGTTCCCGGCGTAAATGCCATGACCGGAGTATCACGCTGCACCGGCGCAGGCAGATGAGTGACCCGTTTTGCCAGCACAACCTCAGGCGCCGGCAATGCCCGGACGCGTGCGCGATGCGCAAATTGAGCAACCTTTGTCCCCTGCCGGTTACGCAGCAAATAGCCTTCAAGCGTAAGCTGGTCCAGCGCCGCGTTAACGGTGTTCCGGGAAACCGCAAGCTGCTGCGCCAGCGTTCGCGAGCCGGATAGCTGGCTACCGGACTGAAGTTTCCCGCTGAGGATGGCCTCTCGCAAAGCCAGATAGAGCGCCCGCTGGAGCGTCTCATCCCCACGCTTTTTCAGTGCAGCATGGAGCAAAGTATAAAATTCATCACCCGGTATATTCATCTCATCTCCTTGTGGTACCAACAAAACATAGCCGAGTGGTGCTTTTTAAGGAACCAGCAATTCACTAGTCTGAAGCTCTTTTCAACGTCACGGAAATGAAGATGAAGACATTCAATGAGTTTGGACAACCCGTGGGCGACGCCCTTATCGACTGGCAGCCTCGACCCCATCCGTCCCGGGTGGTACTGCAGGGGCGTTTTTGTCGGCTTGAACCGCTGCGCGTGGCGCATGCCGAGGCGCTCTTCTCCGCCTATTCCCTGGCCGAAGACACCCGTAGCTGGACGTGGCTGCTGCGCGAACCTGATGCCACGGCCGCTGAATATGCCAAATGGGTGGCGAGCGTGAGTGACTTATCTGACCCGATGCACTTTGCCGTCATTGATAATCAGACCCAGTCTCCGGTGGGAACGCTGGCCCTGATGCGGATCGATCCGAAAAACGGCGTCGTGGAGGTGGGTCACGTTCATTTCTCGCCCCTGTTGAGCCGCACGCCAATGTCGACAGAAGCGCAATACCTGCTGATGCGGTACGTGTTTGATACCCTGGGCTATCGGCGATACGAATGGAAGTGCAACAGCCTGAACGCACCTTCACGCAAAGCCGCACTGCGCCTGGGTTTTCAGTTTGAAGGGCGGTTTCGCCAGGCGCTGGTCATAAAAGGCCGTAACCGGGATACCGACTGGTTTTCGATTCTCGACAAAGAGTGGCCGGCGCTGGCGAGCGCCTTTGAAGGCTGGCTTGCCACCGACAATTTTACCGCCGATGGCAAACAGAAAAGATCCCTGGAAAGCTGGCGAGAAATACGCGCCTAGCGTCTTTTCTTACGCCCCTGAACCGCCTTAAAGCGCGGATTGGATTTGCAAATCACGTATAAGCGTCCCTTGCGTTTGACTATCTGGCAATCCGGGTGACGCTGTTTCGCACTGCGCAATGAGTTAAGCACCTGCATCATTACCCCCGCTTCGCATTAAGAAAACCGCCAAAACGCTTACGGAAGCGCGCCGCGCTGCCATCTGTGGAGAACGTTTTTTGCTTACCGGTATAAAACGGGTGCGATTTCGAAGAAACCTCGATGGTGATGTATGGATACGTTTCACCGTCGAGTTCAATTTCGCGGTCAGTTTTAATGGTTGAGCCGACTTTAAAGTATTCATTGGCACTGGTGTCGTGGAATACCACAGTGCGATACGCTGGATGGATATCGGGTTTCATCATCAATCTCTCATGTTTTGTTATAACATAACAAAATAATATCCAGCCCTTGTTGAAAAAACAACCCCCCTTTTGCCACTGATATTTTACAGGTTTACCTGAGATAAAATAAAAACCAGGCCGCCCACGTGCTATAACTGTATCATTTCGCGGTAAAATCTTTCTCTTCAGGCAGGGAACTCAGCGTCCGGATTTCGACATATGAGAAAGGAAACGACAGCATGAATACCCGACATCTGGTCAGTCTGGTGACTGGCATACTTATCTTTTCTGTGCTGGTTCCCATTTGCCTGAGCATCTGGCTGGCGCATCGCCAGGCGGAAGAGAAATTTGTCGATGCGCTGGATAACTATGCTTCTCGTGTGCTGATACGAACCGACAGGGTCCTGGCTCAGGCAAAAGATGCGCTTAATCATCTGCAAACGTATGACGGCGTGCCGTGCAGCCCTTCGCATTTAAAAGAGATGCGCCGGGCCGCGTTTTCCTGGCGATATGTCCAGGAAGCGATCTATACCGACAACCTGAAACCACGCTGCTCCTCGCTGGAGCAATCCAGCCATGCCTCCCCCTTCCCCCCACCAACGCGCATTACCCGGGATGGTTACAGCGCATGGCTGACGGCGCAAAACGATCTGGGATTTCACCGCTACATGGTTGTGCTGGGCAAAGGCCGCTACCTTGTCATGATCGATCCTGACTCGCTGGTGGATGTGATCCCCTTCGGGGAAATAGCCATCGACGCAGCCCTGGTCGGAACCGCAACACACCGCATTTTTGCCAGCACTAATCCACTCGCGCCGCATATCCGCGAGATGATTCAGGAACGAGAGGGAGACCGCGTCCAGTACAACGGTTCAATGTACGTGATGAAGCCTGTCCCTGAGTTGGGCTTTACCGTCGTGACCTGGGCTCCGCTCAAACCTTTGGCTGATACCTGGCACAGGCAACTCCTTTTCTGGTTACCGTTTGGCATATTGATAAGCTTGCTCGCCGCACTGTTTGTCTTGCGGATACTGCGTCGCATCCAGTCGCCCCGCAATCGCCTGCTTGACGCCATTAACAGCCGGGATTTTGTGGTTCACTATCAGCCCATCGTGGCGCTCTGTAGCGGGAAAGTGGTAGGGGCAGAGGCGCTGGCGCGCTGGCCTCAGCCAGATGGCAGCAGCCTCTCGCCGGATATTTTTGTTCCCCTTGCTGAACAAACCGGGCTCATCTCGCAGCTCACGCAGTTAGTCATTGAAAAAGTGTTTGAAGATATGGGCCACTGGTTGCAACACCACCCCGATCAGCATATCTCCATTAATCTCGCCCCTGCCGATTTGACCTCCGGCAAACTGCCACCATTGCTGAGTAAGTTAATGAATAAATGGCAAATTCATCCGCGACAAATCGCTCTTGAGCTCACCGAACGCGGTTTTGCCGACCCTAAAATCAGCGCCCCGGCTATCGCCGCGCTACGTCATTCCGGTCATCCTGTCTATATTGATGACTTTGGCACGGGCTACTCCAGCCTGAGCTATCTGCAGGATCTCGACGTGGATACGCTCAAAATTGATAAATCGTTCGTGGATGCGCTGGAGTACAAAAACGTCACGCCGCACATTATTGAAATGGCGAAATCGCTGAAGCTGGCGATGGTGGCGGAGGGTGTCGAGACCGAAGGGCAGCTCGCGTGGCTGCACCGTCATGGGGTGCAGTATGGGCAGGGGTGGTTCTACAGTAAGGCGCTGCCAAAGACGGAATTTATTCTGTGGGCTGAAAATAACCTCGGGAAGTATTCTGACTAAGCCCCGCGGACACAAAATATGGCCGCGGGACTGCCCGTCAGACCGCCTTCTGACGCCAGCTGAAGCGATAACGAAGCTGGCGCGTCTGCAGGAGAAATTCCGGCGAGACGCTGGGGCTCCAGGAGTCATCGCCGCCCACGCCCATGTGGAACGCGTCGAGGTTGAGCCAACACCCCGGCTCTTCGCGCAACAGGTGATGATGGGTTGTCTCGCGCAACTGCTGCTGGCTGTAGCGGCTTATTGAGAAGTGGAACTGACCATTCAGCAGATGCGTTCCTGCCACAAGTTCGCGGGTATCGCAGCGCAAACCATTTTCCGTCGGGAAGATATACGGCGTGTGCATCGCCTCCAGGGGCAATGTCCAGCGCCCCTGCTGTGCCGCCAGCTTTCTGTCCGGGTAATTTTCGTGCGGCCCCAGCCCCAGCCAGTGAACGTTTTCCGGCGCTTCGGCGAGATGAACGCTCAGGCCAATCCGCGCGGGTTCCGGGATATCAGACGCCATATCGACCTGAATATCACCATGCAGAACGCCCTGCTCGTCCACCCGCCAGGTTTTACGGCTCAGGAACAGCGCTTTGCCCTGGTACTCCCAGACATGCAGGGTATTGACCACCACCTCGCGAGCATGCTGCTCTGCATCACAGGACAGTACGCGGGAGGTGAGATCGTACATACCCGCTGCTTTCCAGCGTTCAACCCACGCGTTCGGATCGATTTTCGTCGCTTCGCTCACGCCAATGTCATTATCCAACGGCGCGCGGCTGAAGCTATCCGTCACGAGCGAAATCAACAGTTCCACGCCATCTCGCCACCATTGGGTCAGGTTTCCGGAAGTGCAATCGAACTGCCAGCGCTGCTGCTGATGCGTTATCTCCAGCATGAGGTCATGTTGCGTCAACACGGGAGGTTCGCCCGCAGACACTGTCGGCGCAATAAAGAGAGGAACCGGGAGCGGCCACTGCTCCCACGCGCAGCGATGGCCAGCCGGTGACCACGGCGTTGCCCGCGGCTGGCGAACCTCAACATTCAGCCAAACCTCTCCCGGCCCGGCCTTCAGCGCCGGCAGATCGAGCGCCAGACGCTGGGTGCCCTCGGGAACCATCGCGAGCGTGACCTCGCCCGCGGCCAGCACCTCTCCATCACGTGCAATCGTCCAGCTCAGCACCTCGTTATCGGTGTGGCGGAACAGGTAGCCGCTTTGCACCTCAATCACCAGCGGAGCAGTGCTCGCCAGCGTAAAGGTAAAGAACTGCTGGGCGCGCTGCGCTTCGTACAGCGCCGGATGCGGGGTTCGGTCGGGGAATACCAGACCATTGAGGCAAAACTGCCGATCGTTCGGCTTATCGCCAAAGTCTCCGCCATACGCCCAGAACGCGTTACCCTTTTCGTCTTGCTTCGTCAGGGCCTGATCGACCCAGTCCCAGACAAACCCGCCCTGCAGGCGAGGATGATTGCGAAACGCCTGCCAGTATTTCGCAAACCCACCAAAGCTGTTGCCCATCGCGTGGGCGTATTCGCAGAGGATCAACGGACGCGTTTCATCCGGCATGCCGATCCATTTCTTGATTGACCATTTAGGGACTGCCGGGAAAGGCTGATCCTGATCGACCCGGGCGTACATCGGGCAGACAATATCGGTCGCTGCCGTATTCGCCCCGCCGCCTTCATACTGCACCGGGCGAGTCGGGTCGGTGGTTTTCAGCCAGCGGTACAGCGCATCGTGGTTCGCACCGTGGCCGGATTCATTGCCCAGCGACCAGATAATAATCGAAGGATGATTTCGGTCGCGCTGCACCATGCGGGTCACGCGCTCGCTCATGGCAGGTAGCCAGCGCGGATCGTCAGCGAGGCGGCTCATCGGCACCATACCGTGCGTTTCGATATTCGCTTCGTCAACGACGTACAGCCCATAACGATCGCAAAGCCGGTACCACAGCGGATGATTAGGATAGTGCGAGCAGCGCACGGCGTTGAAGTTGTGCTGCTTCATGATTTCGATATCGCGACGCATGGTTGCTTCATCCATCACCTGGCCGTTTTCAGGGTGGTGCTCATGTCGGTTAACGCCGCGGATCAGCAGCGGTTTACCGTTGAGCTTGAGCAGGCCATTGCTGACGTCAACGCGGCGGAAGCCAACGTCGCATGCCTCGACCTCGACCACCTCACCCTGCGAGTTGAGAAGCGCAATCGTCAGGCGATACAGTTCCGGCGTTTCAGCACTCCACAGCGCAGGGTGCTCGACAGGGATCGCCACCGTTAACCGCTCAGCCCAGCCGCCGCGCTCGTCCACAATGGCAGAGCCTGGCCGCTGGGTCGCGCTGGCACAGCGTTCACCGTTGCGCCACAGCGTTATCGTGACATCGCACTCCGCGTAGCGAGCGCCTGTCAGCGCGACCGCCACTTTCAGCACCGCGCGGTCAAGCTCAGCGTTCAGGTCCGTCAACACATGGTAATCGGCGATCTGCGTTTCGGGTTTATGCAGCAAAGTGACGTCGCGGAAAATGCCGCTCATCCGCCACATGTCCTGGTCTTCAAGATAACTGCCGTCGCACCAGCGCAGTACCATGACCGCCAGGCGGTTCTCCCCGGCGCGCAGCGCCGCCGAGAGATCGAATTCGGCGGGCAAGCGGCTGTCCTGGGAATAGCCTATCCACTGTCCGTTGCACCAAAGATGAAACGCCGAGTTCACGCCGTCAAAGATAATGCGGGTTTGCCCGCCGTGGAGCCAGGCGTCATCCACCTCAAATGTGAGCGAGTAACATCCGGTTGGGTTCTCTTGCGGAACAAAAGGCGGCGTGACGGGAATGGGATAGGTGACGTTGGTGTAGATGGGCGTGTCAAACCCCTGCATCTGCCAGTTAGACGGCACGGGCATCGCAACGGCGTCCGCGCAATCTTCCGTTACCCATGCCTCCGGGACTTGCTCGGGTGCAGGAAAATAATTAAACCGCCACGCCCCGTTAAGAGAACGTCTGCTGACTGACTCCTCGTCGTCCAGGGCCGAGGATTCATGGCGCCAGCTGTGTAACGGCGCATGAGCCGCCAGCCGGTTCCACTGGGTAACGCCGGGGTTTTCCCAGTCCCGTCGGGCCAGAATGGCACCGAGCGTCGGTGATAAAGTGTTGGGCATACTAACCTCTTTGCGAAGCGCTCACAATTTTGGTTAACATGCCCTGGCACTGAGCGAGGGTAAAGCATTCCATCGCGGAGCAGCGAGTCAGATCACAAAGTTTTATTTACGCGCAAGCTGCTCTGCCAGGAGAGCCAGGCGTCTGAGCTGCTCCGCCAGATCCTCTTGTTCGGCCTGCTGCGGATGGCGGCGCGCGGTGGAGTGACGGATCACCAGCGTAACCGGCAGCTGAACCTGCCAGCACGCATCGCCCTGGAGGGGGTCCAGCAGCCACGTCACGCTGCGTTCGCCCGCCTGGCGAAACGCCTGGCGAACGGTCGTCAGCGGCGGCGAAAACCAGGCACTGTCGGCCGTATCGTCAAACCCGACTACCGATAGCTGGCCAGGGATCGCTACCCCTTTTTCCGCGCAGGCGCGCATCACCCCAAGCGCCATTTGATCGTTCGCCACCAGAATCGCCTCCGGTAATACCGTACCCGACAGCAGCATATGCCCTTTCTCATAACCGCTGGCCGCGCTCCAGTCACCGTATTCCACGGCAACCGCGTCAAGGCCGGCCTGTGCCAGCGTCGCTTGCCATCCGGCCAGACGCGCACGCGCAGAGACCGAGCTTTCCGGTCCGCTCAACAAAGCAATATGCTGATGCCCCAGCGAAAGCAGATGCTCAACGCCCAGACGCGCCCCTTCCTCTGCGTTAAACACGAGGCTGTTTACCTGCGCTGAGGGCGATACATCCAGAAACAGCACCGGAACGGGCGATGCCAGCGCCCTGAGCTGTTCGGCGTGAGGATCGTCAATCGGCACATTGACCAGCAGTGCTTCCACCCGCTGCGCCAGCAACGCCTGAAGCGCGGCCTGACACTGGTGCGGTTGCTCTACCATGGAAATGAGGACACTCGCCCCCTGTTCCGCTGCCCGGGATTTTACCGCCGAGACGATTTGTGAAGGCGCGTGCAGCGCCAGATCGGTCGTAATAAGACCCAGCGTACGGGTGCGTTTACCCGCCAGCTGTTGTGCCCGCAGGTTAGGCACATAGTGCAGTTCCGCCATTGCCTGCTGCACCTTTTCCCGCGTGCGGGCAGAGACATGCTCCGCGTCGTTAATCACGCGGGAAACGGTCTGATAAGAAACCCCCGCAAGGGAGGCGACATCATAGAGAGTGATTGCTTTCATGCATTCTGGCATCGCGATAGTCGAAGCGACTATTCTGCCACAGCGATGTCGTTAAAACATGTGAGCGCTTCGCAAATTAAACAACCCGTTCCGGCTGAGGAACGTTCTCATTGCGCGACTTCTGGCGGAACCAGGGCATACAGAGCTGAATAAGCGGACCAATGGTCAGGGCATACAGTACGGTTCCTACGCCAAACGTACCGCCAAGCACGCACCCAATCAGCAGGACGGACACTTCGATTGTGGTTCGCACGCTGCGAATGGACCAGCCCAGCCGGGCGTGAATGCCTGTCATCAGACCGTCGCGCGGGCCGGGCCCGAAACCGGCACCAATGTACATACTGGTGGCAATCGCGTTCATCACAATGCCCGATACCAGGAAAGCGATTCGCACAGGTAACGAACTCAGCTCGGGGATGAGCGCCATGCTGGCGTCTGCCGCCAGACCGATACAAATCACGTTACTGATCGTGCCGAGTCCGGGCATCTGGCGCAGGGGGATCCACAGCAGCAGCACCGCAGCGCCGGTCAAAATGATCACCGTCCCTATACTCATCCCCAGCTGTAGCCCGACGCCAAGGTGAAATACATCCCACGGATCAACCCCCAGATCCGAGCGAATAAACATCGTGGTAGAGAGGCCATACAGACCCAAACCGACATAAAGTTGTAGCAGACGACGTACCATTTTTTATCTTCTCCCGATAACCAGGCTTTCATCCTGACCTAAAATGGCACTATGATTAATGTCCAGTTTTCAAATAGTGGACTGCATATGTCATCACGCCGCTTTGGAAGTCAGTCTCTGGTACGCCTTTTAGGCCACTGGCAGCAAGCCTCATCCCGCACCCCGCTCTGGCGCCAGCTGGCTGACGCGTTGCGTCTGTTAATCCTTGATGGCCGACTGGCATTAAATACGCGACTGCCGGGTGAGCGTGAGCTGGCTACGGCGCTGGACGTGAGCCGGACCACCGTCAGCAGCGCCCTCGCCCATCTGCGCGAGGAGGGATATCTTGAAAGCCGCCACGGCAGCGGGTCGCGCGTGATCCTCCCGGATACGCGCGCCGTTCCTACCCTTTCAGCGGCGAGTGCCGCACTGGATCTCTCCACTGCCGCCCTCAATGCCGGGCCAGAGATCCACCAGGCTTATACCCACGCGCTGACGGCTATTACCCAGCACCTCTCGCTGACGGGCTACGACCAGCTTGGGCTGCCTGCGCTTCGGGAAGCTATAGCGGCACGCTATACCGAACGGGGTCTTCCCACCCGCGCAGACGAAGTCATGGTGGTCAACGGTGCCGTCAGCGGTTTTGCGTTGATATTGCGGATGTTAACCGGGCCGGGAGATCGCGTCGTGGTCGATCACCCTACCTATCCGCTGGCGATTGCCGCCATTCAGGGGGCGCAGTGCCGGCCCGTTGGGGTGTCGCTGCCGGATACAGGCTGGGACACGGATGGTTTTGCCGCCACGCTTGCCCAGACTGCACCGCGCCTGGCTTACCTGATGCCTGATTTTCACAACCCAACCGGGCGTTGTATGGATATCGCCACCCGTCAAGCGATCGCCGATATTGCCGCACAAACCCGCACGACGCTGGTTGTAGATGAAACGATGGTCGATCTCTGGTTTGACTCGCCCCCACCGCCACCGCTGGCATCATTTAACCGGGAGGCAACCGTCATGACATTAGGCTCCGCCGGAAAAAGCTTCTGGGGCGGACTGCGTCTCGGCTGGATCCGCGCCTCTTCACGTACCATCGCCACCCTCGCCCAGACGCGGGATACACTTGATCTGGGCTCGCCGCTGCTGGAGCAACTGGCGACGCTGTGGCTTATCAACAATAGCGAACGTTTTCTGCCCGCTCGCCGCAAGATGCTTGCGGAACGGTGCGATCGATGCAGTGAACTGCTGCGTGAACATTTTCCCGAGTGGCGATTCCATGAGGCGGAAGGCGGACTTTCTTACTGGATCGAACTTCCCGGCATGCTGGCGACACAGCTTGCCGCGCGGGCAGAAATCATCGGGATTAACCTGGGAACGGGCACACGGTTTGGCTTATCGGGGGCGTTTGACCGCTTTTTGCGCATGCCCTTCTCGCTGGAGCCAGCGGAAATGGAAGCGGCGTTACTGCGGATTAAACCCTTATGGCGTGCATTACATTCAAATGAGCCAGCCATCAAACGCAGTCTGGTTTAAGAATAAAAAGTTTGAAGGGGATCATAAAATAAAAACTGCTGACTGTAATATATGCAGTCAGCAGTTTTCACTGGACAACAATTAATGTTGCGGAGGAATAGGGAAACCTTTCAGCGAAATAACGAAGTTATCACCGTCTTTCTTTATTTTTGCACCGGTATCACACCAGTCAGATGCAATACGAAAGAACTCATCGCTTCCAACATTCCAGCCAAGACGTACATGCTTCACATAGCCTGAGCGCAAGAGATCGCAGGCCTCGTTGTAGTCACTGGCAGTTGACAGTTGTTGTTTCATTTTCTCTTCTTCAGAAGTTTACGTAGTGCTTTGATTTCTTTAGGAGTAAAAGGAGAAACACTCTCTTCTTCCGTATGCTGATTATCAATATCTTCTTCCGATACTCCCGCCTCTTCTACTGCTTCAAACGCCAGCAGCAGCAGTTTCTCTGTGGTCACGCTTAAATTCTCGTTATTCACTTCCGCATAGTGGCGAAGCCTTTCTTTTAGCGCGTCGTCAATTTTAACATTTAAAACCGCAGTAGCCATGTTTGTCACTTCCCTTCGGAATAAGTACTTTATGTAATACACGAAGTTAACACTGTTATCCAGATTTATATTTTTTTGAATTTTGGTGTTAAATAGACGTCCAATTATAAAATGCCAGTCTATTATTACAGGTTTATGACAATAATATTTCAGCACGATGAAATATATATTACAGCGTATAGGCGTTATAGTATTGTGGAATAATGACTACAGAGAGAGGTAACGCAAGAAGGTTTGTACGAGGCCGTAAATGGGTGGGGGCCCTGCCAGCTACATCCCGGCACCCACGTCGTCTGCCCTGGCTGCTTCCTTCCGGACCTGACCTGGTGAACAGAGTAGCGTTGCGGGAGAACCAACAGAGCCCCCATTGAGAGCGTTGATAACCAACGCGCTGGCGCATTATCCCTGTGCGAAGACCCAATTGCAAGCGACCCGGAACCGGATGCTGGTTTATTGCGCAAACAGACGCAGCAATCAGGGCAATCTTCGTTTACCATGGCTGTCCAGATGATCCCCGCAGGTGCAGGTATGGACGAACACGACTCCTTTCCCCAGCGCGTATGGCAAATTGTGGCCTCAATCCCGGAAGGCTACGTCACAACCTATGGTGATGTCGCACAGCTGGCCGGTTCACCGCGCGCGGCGCGACAGGTAGGCGGCGTTCTTAAACGGCTGCCGGAAGGAAGCACGCTGCCCTGGCATCGCGTTGTGAATCGTCATGGTGCCATCTCGCTGACCGGACCGGATCTCCAGCGTCAGCGCCAGGCATTACTGTCAGAGGGTGTGCAGGTATCGGGATCGGGACAGATTGATTTGCAAAAGTACCGCTGGGTGTACTAATCCCTCCCCCGAAGGAGAGGGTAATAGCAACAATTACATCTGGGTCGGTGGGGTTGGAAGGGACGGCTGATTGG
This sequence comes from Enterobacter cloacae complex sp. IR5458, assembly GCF_049238025.1. Classification (NCBI taxonomy): domain Bacteria; kingdom Pseudomonadati; phylum Pseudomonadota; class Gammaproteobacteria; order Enterobacterales; family Enterobacteriaceae; genus Enterobacter; species Enterobacter cloacae complex sp. IR5458. The sequence continues at coordinate 106,915 of NZ_JBMKIF010000005.1, read as the reverse complement.
TCTGTGGAGCAACCGGCACTTCGGTTTGCTGTACGGGAACCAGATTCAGGTCGACTTTAGTCCCACCGTGGTTAATGGCTTCCTGAACCGTATCGGTAATAAAGACCAGCTTATCGTTGATCGTTACCGCGGCACTCAGCAGGATACGGGCATTCGGCTGTACGTCTGACGGGTTATATGGCAGCACGAAGCTAAATGGCGCCTGCTTACCTTCAGTACGAACCGCACGCTGAGCCAGGACTTTCGACGGCGCGTCGGCCAGAGAAGCATCAGACAGCGTTACCGTTAATACCGCATCCGGCGGCAAAGCGACTCTCTGTTTGATCCAGATGGTACCGGAAACATTAGGCTGCTGAATGGATTGCTGTGAAAGGGTATTAATCCCGTTCGGATCGGCTGCAGGTACCGGCACCTGGGCGCTCTTACCGGCACAGGCGGACAACGCCACCGCAATAGCTACACCACTTAGCATAGGCACGAGTTTCATTGAAGTCTCCTTATCATCAATGCACCAGCGGGATCGATCCCATCCGATGTCGTTTCAATCACATAACATATTCAAGTGTGGCACAGATCACCGATTAATGCCTGAAAACGTGCCGATATTAAGATTATTCTACCCATCGGACCACTTACATTTCTGCGTTATACTCTGCCTATCTTTCGCTACGGCGTTTATTGAGGACAACTATGAGTCAGGCACTGAACAATCTGCTGACATTACTGAATCTGGAAAAAATTGAGGAAGGACTCTTTCGCGGACAGAGTGAAGATTTAGGCTTGCGCCAGGTCTTCGGTGGGCAAGTCGTTGGACAAGCGCTGTACGCGGCAAAGGAGACCGTCCCGGCAGACCGTCTGGTGCATTCGTTCCACAGCTATTTCTTACGCCCTGGCGATAGCGCAAAACCGATTGTGTATGATGTTGAAGTTCTGCGTGACGGTAATAGTTTCAGTGCCCGCCGCGTGGCGGCCATTCAGAACGGTAAGCCCATCTTCTATATGACCGCCTCGTTCCAGGCACCGGAACCGGGATACGAGCATCAGAAAACGATGCCGCCGGCACCGTCGCCAGACACGCTCAAATCAGAGACCGATATCGCCCGTGCGCTGGCGCATCTGCTTCCGCCACAGGTCAAAGAGAAATTTCTGTGCGATAAACCGCTGGAGATCCGCCCCGTCGAGTTCCATAACCCGATGAAGGGTCACACCGCCGAGCCGAAACGTCAGGTCTGGATCCGCGCCAACGGTACCGTGCCGGAAGATTTCCGCGTGCATCAGTATCTGCTCGGGTATGCGTCAGATTTTAACTTTCTGCCGGTGGCGCTGCAGCCGCACGGCGTCGGGTTCCTCGAAAAAGGGATGCAGGTCGCGACCATCGACCACTCCATGTGGTTCCACCGTCCCTTCAACATGAATGAGTGGCTGCTTTACAGCGTGGAGAGTACGTCGGCATCGAGCGCTCGCGGGTTTGTGCGTGGAGAGTTTTATACGCAGGACGGCGTGCTGGTCGCTTCAACGGTGCAGGAAGGGGTAATGCGTAATCGCGGTTAATAACGTGCGGCCTGATGCCCTCACCCTGGCCCTCTCCCACAGGGAGAGGGAATAAACATTAAAAACGGCAATCGAGATTGCCGTTTTGCTGTTGGTTATGCGTTATACGCATTCTCACCGTGGCTGTTCACATCCAGACCTTCGCGCTCCTGCTCTTCCGGTACGCGCAGACCCACAGTCATGTCCGCCAGCTTGTAGCCAATAAAAGCGACAACGGCAGACCACACCACAGTGATAGCAATACTTTCCAGCTGCACCAGTACCTGATGAACCATAGTGACACCTTCTGCATAGCCCACGCCACCCAGCGATTTCGCGGCGAAGATACCGGTCATGATACAGCCGACGATGCCGCACACACCGTGCACACCAAATACATCGCAAGGGTCATCAACGCGCAGCACGCGTTTCAGTGCCGTAACGCCCCACAGACCTGCAAGACCTGCAACCAAACCTACCAGCAGCGCACCACCGACACCCACATAACCACAGGCAGGCGTGATACCGACCAGGCCCGCGATTGCGCCAGAACAGGCACCCAGCAGGGAAGGTTTACCGCGCACCGCCCACTCACCGAAGACCCAGGAGAGGATCGCACCGGCTGTGGCCACGACGGTGTTCACGAAGGCCAGCGCGGCGATTTCGTTTGCTGCGCTTGCAGACCCGGCGTTGAAGCCAAACCAGCCAAAGTAGAGGATCGCGGTACCGGTAAAGACCATCGGCAGGTTGTGCGGTTTAAACGCTTCTTTACCGAAGCCCACGCGTTTGCCGATCAGGTATGCGCCAACCAGACCCGCTACCGCGGCGTTGATATGTACGACGGTACCGCCCGCGAAGTCCAGCGCGCCGTGCGTTGCCAGCAGACCGCCGCCCCAGACCATGTGCGCAATCGGCACATAGGAGAGCGTCAGCCAGACCACCACAAAGATCAGAACGGCAGAGAAACGAATACGCTCGGCCAGCGCGCCTACAATCAGCCCGACGGTGATGCAGGCGAACGAGCCCTGGAACGCAACGTGAATATACTGGTAGAAACTGCCCATCAGCGCGGTCAGCTCAATATTTTTCAGCATCACCCAGTCAAAGTTACCGAAGAAGGCGTTGCCAGTGCCAAAGGCCAGCGAGTAACCGTAAACCACCCACAGCACGCAGACCAGTGCGAAGGTCACGGCTACCTGGGTCAGCATGGAGAGAACGTTTTTGCCACGGATCAGACCGCCATAGAACAGGGCAATCCCCGGAATTGACATGAACAGCACCAGCGCGGTGCTGATCATCATAAAGGCGTTATCGGCTTTATCTGCCACCGCAGGGGCAGCCAGCGCGAGGCCCGGCAGCAGTGCCAGCGAACCCAGACCCGTTTTAAGTGTTGCTATCTTCATTTTCTCGATCCCTATCACTGTGTGCCAGGAGTTACTTACAGTGCCGCTTCGTCAGATTCGCCGGTACGAATGCGAATGACGCGCTGCAGTTCGGCAACGAAAATTTTGCCGTCGCCAATTTTGCCTGTGTAGGCCGCTTTGCTAATGACATCAATGACTTCATCAAGCTGATCGTCAGCAATCGCGACATCAATTTTTACTTTTGGCAGAAAGTTAACGCTGTATTCCGCCCCGCGGTAAAGCTCGGCATGACCCTTCTGACGACCAAAGCCTTTCACTTCGGTGACAGTCAGTCCCTGAATACCCATGGAAGACAACGCTTCACGCACGTCTTCGAGTTTGAATGGTTTGATTACAACCGTAACCAGCTTCATAGATCCCCTCCAGTCAGAATTCGGTAATGGCCGCAGCTTACGCAGAAGGTATTGCAAGGGGTGTGCCAGAAATGAAAACCAGAAGGAACTGCGGTGCAAAGAGCGCTACACGGCCTTGATAAACGAACCGGTGAAAAAAAACGCACCATGCCGGTGCAGGGTGCGTTTCCGTTTTGCACCAACAGGAATGACTGTTAGCGCGTCGCCTCATTTTGGTGCATCAGGCGCTCAGCGATTCTTCCTCACGCACGCTGGCCGCCAGCTCTTCGCCTGCCAGCTGAAGCTGATACATCTGCCAGTAACGTCCCTTGGCTTCCAGCAGTTCACGGTGCGTACCCCGTTCAACGGCCTGGCCGCGATGTAGCACCAGAATGGTATCGGCATCAACGATGGTGGAAAGACGGTGGGCAATCACCACCAGCGTCGTATGGTCACGCACGGCCGACAGCGCCTGCTGGATGGCCTGCTCGGTACCGGAGTCAATACTGGCTGTCGCTTCATCCAGAATCAGAACCTGCGGCGTTTCAATCAACACCCGCGCCAGGGCGAGGAGCTGTTTTTGCCCGACGGAGAGATTGTTCCCCTGCTCGCCCAGCTTCGTATTGATCCCCTCACTAAACCCGCGCGCCAGATCCGCCAGCTGCACTTTTTCCAGTACCTCCCAGACCTGCTCCTGCGTGTAGTCCCGCCCCAGGGTCACGTTCGCATAGAAGGTATCGGCCAGGACGACCGGATCCTGCTGCACCATCGCGACGCCTTTACGCAACACGTTGTGGCTAAGAGACGCGAGCGGACGTCCGTCGATCCGGATTTCACCGTGCGTAACCGGGTAGTACCCCATTAACAGGCTGGCAAGGGTGCTCTTACCGCTTCCCGTATGGCCCACCAGCGCCACGAAACCACGCGACGGAACATCAAGTGAGATATCCTGCAACACCAGCCGGTCTTCGCGATAGGCAAACGAGACATTATCAAAATCAATGGCACCGCTTTGCAAAGGCCGCTCATCGTTGCCGTAGGCCTGTCGCGGCCTGTCCATCAGCTCGAAAACACGCTCACCGGCGACCACCGCCTGTTGCAGCATAGACTGCTGGGTGGTGAGTTCGATCAGCGGTTCGTTAAGGCGCCCCAGATAGCTAATAAAGGCGTACAGCACCCCCACTTCAATCGTACCGTTAGCGCTCAGCCCAAACAGCATCAGGAGACCGCAAAGCACCAGCGCAGAGAAAAGGCTCAGCAGCGGACGCAGCAGAAAACCGTCAAGCCGCAGCGTCTGCATGCGTGCCATATAGTGCGAGCGGCTGGCTTCGCCCATCCGTTCACCAAAGCGCGCCTGCTGGCGGAACTGCTGGATAACGCTCATGCCGTTGATGACTTCGTTGAAGCCATCGTTGATGTCGGCCAGATAGGCTCGTACCCGACGCACGATTGGCGTGCTGTAGCGCTGGTAGATGACCATGACGATCAGCACCGCCGGGAAGATCGTGATCGCCACCAGCGCCATGCGCCAGTCGAGACTGAACATTGCCACCAGCATCGCACCAATCAGCGCCGCGCTGCGGAGCACCGTCGCCACCACGGTGACGTACAGATCGCGGATCACCTCGGTATCGTTGGTTACCCGGGAGATAACCTGCCCGACCGGCTGAATATCAAACTCGCTGAGCGGCTGGCGAAGCGCGGCGTCCATTACATCCGTACGCAGCTGCTGAACGACACCGACGGCTGCGCGGTTAAACAGCAGCGACTGCGCATAGTGCAGCCCTGCAGCCGTCAGCTGTAACCCAACGTAAGCGACGCCTAAACCCGCCACCAGCCCCAGGGGCAGGTAGCTTTTGGCGACCATATTGTCGATAAAGTAACTGATGAGCAGCGGCCCGCTCACTTCTGCAATCGCCGCTATCCAGAGTAAAAGCACGGCCACGGACAGCGGTTTACGCCACGGCGAGCCGTAGGCCAGCAGACGTTTGAGCGTCGGCCACATCGTTCCGAGCTTACGCATTAGCGGCCTCCTCATTCTGTTCGGGGGCATCGTCCAGCGCCGCTTCAAGCTGTTGATAGCGATACATATCGCGATACCAGCCCGGTTGCTCAACAAGATTTTCATGCTGCCCGCGCTGGGCAATGTGCCCGTGCTGCAATACCAGAATTTCGCTGGCTTCGGTCAGCGCCGACAAACGGTGAGCGCTGATAATCACCGTGCGACCGTCGCCCCACTGACGCAGGTTATGCAGGATCTGGTGCTCGGTACGGCCATCCACAGCGGAGAGCGCATCATCCAGGATCAGGATTTCGGCATTCAGTAGCAGCGCACGGGCAATCGAAATACGCTGTTTCTGCCCGCCGGACAGCATAACGCCACGCTCCCCGACTTCCGTTTCGTACCCCTGCGGCAGACGCAAAATATCATCATGCACGCTGGCTAAACGCGCCACATGCTCGATCTCCTCCTGCGTCGCCGCAGGGCATCCGAGGGCAATGTTATTCGCCACGGTGTCCGAAAATAAAAACGGCGTCTGGCTGACCACCGCCAGGCGGCCACGCCACTCATCCAGCAGCAGGTTCTTCAGGGGAATATCATGGAAACGAATATCCCCTTCGGTGACGTCAAAGTGGCGCTGGAGCAGAGAGAGGACGGTACTTTTTCCGGCCCCCGTCGGACCACAAATACCCAACATCTGGCCGGGCTGAAGCGTAAAGCTGACGTTCTCCAGTACCGGATGCGCCGTCTGCGGATAGACAAATTGACGGACGTCGACCTTCATTACGCCACGCCCTTCCGGGACCGCTTCGCTGCCGTCAGTCACCACCGGCGCTTCGGCCAGCATGGCGCGAATGCGGCTGTAGGCGGCGCTGCCCCGCTCCACAATGTTGAACATCCAGGCTAAAGCCAGCATCGGCCAGATCATCAGCCCGAGATACATCGCAAAACTGGTCAATTGTCCCAGGGTTAACGTCCCCTGTACCACCATCCAGCTACCGCCTCCGATAGCCAGCAGGTTGGCCATGCCAATCGCAACATAGATTGTCGGGTCAAAACGGGCGTCAATGCGCGCGACGCGCATGTTCTTCGCCCCCGTGTCTGCCGCATCGGCGGCAAACAGCGCGGACTGCCGGCCCTCCAGACCAAAGGCTTTGATCATGCGAATGCTGGTCATGCTCTCCTGAGTGCGATCGTTCAGTGACGAAAATGCCGCCTGCGCCAGTTTGAAGCGCTCGTGCAGCTGTTCGCCGTAGCGATTGATCGCCAATGCCATCAGCGGCATCGGCAGCAGCGCCAGAAGGGTCAACTGCCAGCTGATCTGCGTGGACATGACAATCAATACCGCACAGCCCATCACCAGCGAGTCCACCAGCGTTAATACCCCTTCTCCGGCGGCGAAGACCACGCGATCGACATCGTTCGTGGCACGGGCGATGAGGTCCCCGGTGCGATGGCGCAGATAAAATTCGGGATGCTGTCGGCTCAGCTGGCGGTAAAAATCTTCACGCAGCTCAACGGCCAACTGATAGGACGCACCAAACAGCAGCACGCGCCAGACGTAGCGCAGGAGATAAACAATGACGGCCGTCAGCACCAGCGTGCCGACCCACATCAACACCCGTGCGGTGGTGTAATGCTGTTCGGTGACGCCATCCACGACGTACCCCACCACTTTCGGCGGGATCAGCTGCAGAATGGCAATGATAATAAGCAGGGCCACTGCACCGAGGTAGCGTTGCCACTCCCGACGAAAGTACCAGCTTAATTGGGCAAATAATCGCACGCGGTTTGTTCCTGAAGGTTTTTTACGAAGTTATTCAATGGGTAAAGCTGTGGTGTACTTAATCTGTTCCATGGCGAAGCTTGAGGTGACGTCTGATAAGCCCGGGACGCTGTTCACCAGCCGCTTGTAGAAGTCATCATAGCGCTTCATGTCTGCCACCTGGACGCGCATCAGGTAATCGTACTCGCCGGCCATTCGCCAGAAACCGAGCACCTCGGGCATCTCAGAGACCTGAGTAACAAAGCGGCAATACCACTCGCTGCTGTGGTGCTGGGTTTTAATCAGCACAAATGCCGTCAACCCAAGCCCCAGTTTTTCGGGATCGAGCAGCGCGACGCGCCCCAGCAAAATGCCATCATCTTCGAGCTTCTTAAGGCGCTTCCAGCACGGTGTGGTGGTCAGATTAACGGCATCTGCCAGCGCCTGCAAAGAGAGGGTACAGTCACTTTGCAGCAAGGAAAGGAGCTTACGGTCAATTTTATCTAGCATACCCACCTCACAGAGAAAATTTTTCTCCCTTCATTCTATTTTAAAGGCCAGATAGCAACAATTTTTTCTGTGCTTTTCGCTATGCTGGGCACAAAATGACAAACGGATAATTACGATGAATAGCACCTGGGTTAAACATGCCATCAGCGAAATCAATGCCGACTACCAGCGTTCGGCGGATACCCACCTGATCCGCCTTTGCCTGCCGGGATTTGACGGTATTCAGCTCTATCTGAAGGATGAAAGCACCCATCCGACCGGCAGCTTGAAGCATCGCCTGGCGCGCTCACTGTTTTTATACGGTTTATGTAACGGCTGGATCAAAGAAGCCACTCCCATTATTGAATCCTCGTCCGGTTCAACCGCCGTGTCCGAAGCCTATTTTGCCCGCCTGCTGGGCCTGCCGTTTATCGCGGTGATGCCCTCCTGCACTGCAAAACGCAAAATCGAGCAGATCGAATTTTACGGTGGTCGCTGCCACTTCGTTGAGAGTGCCTGCGAAATCTACGCCGCCTCTGAAATGCTGGCCCGTGAGCTCAACGGCCACTATATGGACCAGTTTACCTTCGCCGAACGCGCAACGGACTGGCGCGGCAATAACAACATCGCTGACAGTATTTTCCGCCAGATGACCCACGAGCCGCACCCCGTGCCGTCGTACATTGTGATGAGCGCCGGTACCGGTGGCACCTCAGCCACCATAGGACGCTACATTCGCTGTCAGGGCTACGATACCCAACTGATGGTGGTTGACCCGCAAAACTCGGTGTTCCTCGACTACTGGCAGAGCCGCGATGCCGATCTTCGCAGCCCGTCAGGCAGTAAAATTGAAGGAATTGGCCGCCCGCGCGTAGAACCGTCATTCATCCCGGATGTAGTGGATGAAATGCTTCGCGTGCCGGATGCCGCCAGCGTGGCAACCGCACACTGGCTGGAAACCCAGCTTGGCCGCAAAGTCGGGGCATCGACAGGCACCAATATGTGGGGCGCACTGCAGCTGGCGGCACGCATGCGTGAGGAAGGGCGTACCGGCTCCATCGTCACGCTGCTGTGCGACAGCGGCGAGCGCTACCTTGAGACCTACTACAATGCAGAATGGGTACAGGCTAACATCGGCGACATCACGCAGTGGAAAGTGCAGATTGCACAGCTGCTGAAATAAAAAAAAGCCAGACCGACGTCTGGCTTGCTGGAAGGCGCTCGCTATTCGGGGGAATAAGGGAGGTTGTTGTTGTCCAGCCAATGAGTCAAAAAATGGGACACCGCTTCGTTACCGCAGTGTCCGATAACGGGCAGATGAGGAAGCTCGGCAATCAGCTGCGGCATCGCATTCCCCATAATCAAGCCGCGCCCCACGCTGCCCAGCATCTCTCGGTCATTCATGGCGTCGCCAAATGCCATACAATCCTGCAGCGTTAAGCCCAGATGGTCGCTCAGTACCGCCAGGGCGGAACCTTTGTTACAGCCCACGGGTAATACTTCCAGACAATCTACCGCCGAGAAGGTCAGATGCGCCCGGTTGCCGAGCGCCTCATTTAACTGGATGCGCAGGCGTCGCAGATCGTCGTGATCGCCACAGAAGCAGATCTTGGTCACCGCGTGGGCGGGGATCCGGCGCAGATCGATAAGCTGATATTTAAAACCGCTATAGACATGCGCATGCAGTAACTCGGGGATTTCGCTTCCGGTAAACCAGCCTTGATCGTTAAAAACGTGGACACTGGCCTGTGTGTCCCAGGTGCTGTGCAGGACGATATCCGCCACTTCCGGGTTAAGATCCTGGCGGTGCAGTACCTCACCTTCGACGGTGTGAATGCGCGTTCCGTTTCCGGTGATCAGAAAAGCATCAAGAGAAAACGCGCCCAGTAAATGGCGCATCTCCAGAACATGTCGGCCGGTGGCAAATGTCAGAGTGACATCTCGCTCGCGCAGGCGCTTCAGGGCACTCAGCGTTTTCTCTCCCAGACGGTGATCCGGCATTAACAGCGTGCCGTCCATATCAAATGCAGCGAGGCGGGCCATGATGACTCCTGAAATGTGATGCGATTAACTTGTGCATCAGTATCAGGTGAGATATACGGAAGTAATAGTGAATAGATGATAATTATTGTTCCGGGTTTCTATGCGTCAGCTTAACCGTCTTAACCAGTATCACCGTTTATGGCAGCCGTCCGAAGGTGCGACGCAGCAGGTCACTATCAGCGAACTGGCAGCCCGCTGTTTTTGTAGCGAGCGGCATGTCCGAACGCTGCTGCGTCAGGCTCAGGAGGCGGGCTGGCTGAGCTGGCGCGCGCAGTCTGGTCGCGGCAAGCGCGGCGAACTGACGTTCCATGCCACCCCTGAGTCGCTGCGCAATATGATGATGGAAGAAGCGCTGAAGAGCGGACAGCAGCATAACGCGCTGGAGCTGGCCCAGCTTGCGCCTGACGAGCTGCGTTCGTTACTGCATCCGTTTTTGGGTGGGCAATGGCAAAACGACACGCCGACGCTGCGCATCCCCTACTATCGCTCGCTGGAACCCCTTCAGCCGGGTTTTTTACCGGGCCGGGCCGAGCAACATCTGGCAGGACAGGTGTTCTCAGGCTTGACGCGATTTAACGGTAACAGCAGTGAACCCACCGGCGATCTGGCGCATCACTGGGAGGTCTCTGCTGACGGGCTGCGCTGGCATTTCTATATTCGCTCCACGCTGCACTGGCATGACGGCGATAAAATAGAAACGGCGCAACTCCAGCGAAGCCTGACGGCGTTGTTAGCGCAGCCCATTATGCGCACGCTTTTTCAGAGCGTCTTGTCTGTCGAAACCACACATCCGCAATGTCTGACGTTTGTTTTACATCAACCGGACTACTGGCTGGCGCACAGGCTGGCAACCTACTGTAGCCGTCTGGCGCATCCCGATCGCCCGGTCGTCGGCAGTGGTCCCTTCCGGCTGACTCTCTTTGAGCCCGACCTGGTACGCCTGGAAAGCCATGAGCAGTACCACCTGAGTCATCCGCTGCTTAAGGCCATCGAGTACTGGATCACTCCCCAGCTTTTTGATTACAGGCTGGGTACCAGCTGTCGCCACCCGGTGCAAATCGCCATTGGCGAGGCCGATGAGCTCGAAAGCCTGCGGCTGGTGAGCAGCAGCACCAGCCTGGGCTTCTGTTATCTCACGCTGAAACAGAGCGCGCGGCTGAGTGAGATCCAGGCAAAGCGGTTGATTAATATCATTCATCTCTCCAGGCTTCTGCACACGCTTCCGCTCAATGAAGGGCTCATCACGCCAACTCATGAACTGCTTCCCGGCTGGACAATCCCGGAATGGCCTGATTTAACGGACATTGCCCTCCCTGAGGCGTTGACGCTGGTTTATCATCTGCCCGTTGAGCTTCATACCATGGCCAGCCAGTTGAAGGAGTACCTCGCCCTGCAGGGTTGTGAATTGACCGTCATCTTTCACGACGCGAAGACGTGGGATGGATGCCAGCAGCTTGCCGATGCAGACATCATGATGGGAGATAAGCTGATTGGCGAAGCGCCAGCGTATACGCTTGAGCAGTGGCTCCGCTGTGATGCGCTTTGGCCGCATGTGTTAAGCGCACCGGCTTACGCCCATTTGCAAGCCACGCTGGATGCGGTGCAGGCCCAAGCCGAGTCCCGGGACCGACACGCGGGGCTGCAAGCCATTTTCAGCCGCTTAATGGAGGATGCGGTGTTGACGCCGCTCTTTAATTATCAGTATCAAATCAGCGCGCCGCCAGGCGTAAACGGGATACGCCTTAACACCCGCGGCTGGTTTGATTTTACCGAAGCCTGGCTGCCTGCCCCCAAATCGTGAAGAAGCTGGTCGCCGCCGTAGCCAGGCGGTAACATAACGTTTTTACCGTAACTGTTGAGATGATTTATGAAACGTGCCGTCGTCGTGTTCAGCGGAGGACAAGACTCTACTACTTGCCTGGTTCAGGCCCTTCATCAGTATGATGAAGTTCACTGTGTGACCTTCGATTATGGTCAGCGCCACCGCGCTGAAATCGACGTTGCCCGTGAACTGGCCCTCAAACTGGGGGCACGCGCGCACAAGGTGCTGGACGTTACGCTGTTAAATGAACTGGCTGTCAGTAGCCTCACCCGCGACAGCATTCCTGTACCGGATTATGAACCCGATGCCAGCGGCATTCCGAATACCTTCGTACCGGGCCGCAATATTCTGTTTCTGACCCTGACGGCGATCTACGCCTACCAGGTGAAAGCCGAAGCGGTAATCACCGGCGTATGCGAAACAGACTTCTCCGGCTACCCTGACTGCCGTGACGAATTCGTGAAAGCATTAAACCACGCCGTCAATCTGGGCATGGCGAAAGAGACGCGCTTTGAGACGCCGTTGATGTGGCTGGATAAAGCCGAAACCTGGGCCCTGGCGGACTACTGGGGCAAGCTGGATCTGGTTCGCAGTGAAACCCTCACCTGCTATAACGGCATCAAAGGCGACGGTTGCGGCCAGTGCGCGGCCTGTAATCTTCGCGCTAACGGGCTGAACCACTATCTGGCCGATAAAGTTGGCGTGATGGCCGCAATGAAGCAAAAGACCGGGCTTAAATAACGCTACTTAACCGTGCTGTCGAACAGTTTTACGCCGGCAGCACGGGTCACTTTCATTAGCGTCGTCAGCGTTGGGTTGCCGTTGTCAGATAAGGTTCGGTATAACTGTTGGCGGGACAGACCGGATTTGGCGGAGATTTCACCTATGCCACCTCGGGCTTCGATGACCTGACGGAGTGCAATGAGATAGGCAGGGATCCCCTGGTCTTCATAGATCTCCTCCAGGGCTGTTTGCAGATAAAGCTGAGCACAGGAGGGATCCTCCCGCAGCATTTTCACAACAGCATCATGGTGACTAACAGAACTTGAATATTTTCGTTCAGCGGCACTCATCTGATTATCCTTTTGATTGATGATCGTTCCAGAAGTCTATCGCCAGTTGAATATCTGCTTTCTGGCTCTTTTTGTCACCACCCACAAGTAACAATAAAACCTGCCGATTTTCTACCGCAAAATAGATCCTGTAGCCGGGACCACTGTCGATGCGCATCTCCCAGATACCTTCCCTGAGATATCTGTAATCGCCAAAATTACGTTTTATCGCACGGTTAACCCGTACAAGGATCCGGAAAACAACATCCGGATCCTTTCGCTTCATCTTCGCTACCCACTCCTCAAATGGCACTTTTCCGTCACGGGTACGGTAGCGTTCAACAACGTAGTCCCTGTCCATGATTCTATCCCTGGAAAAACGTTTTGTCTTTTATAAAAGACAAAATTTCTAAACGATCATCAGCTCCAGCTTCTCCCGCAACGCCCCTTCCAGCGGCAGAGCCTTCTGGGTTTTCAGATCGATACAGACAAAGGTGATCAGTGCATCAGCCACCACCTGCCCTTCAGGATCGAGCGTCACCACCTGGCTTAATACACCACTCTTGCCGTTGAGCTGTTGCACCTGACTGGTCACCGTGAGTACATCACCCAGCACGGCCGGGCGGCGGTAGTTGATGTTGATATTGACGACCACGAACGCGATGTTATGCGCGGTCAACCACTGAAAGCTTTCGCTGTTTTCCAGCCCGTCCCAGCGCGCTTCTTCAAGGAACTCAAGATAGCGGGCGTTGTTAACGTGCTGGTAAACATCAAGGTGGTAACCGCGTACTTTGATTTTTGTCTGCATAGCGCAATAGCCTTTACTGTTGTTATAGGATCAGAGGTCATAACTGGTATGACCTCTTTATCCTGGCAAATTATCGCCGCAGTGCAAGTAATTGTGAGATTACAACGTCAGGTGTGAGAGGTTACGCTCCACCAGCGCGCTGCCCATGCCCGGCACCTGTTTGAGGTCGTCAACAGTTTTGAAAGGACCATACTCTTCGCGGTAGCTGACGATGGCCTGTGCTTTTTTCAGGCCGACACCGTTCATTGCGCGGGCGAGATCTTCCGCAGAGGCCGAATTGATACTGACCCGCGTACCGTCATCATCCGCCGTTTTACCGGCATCAGCCGCTTTGGATTGCCCTTGCACTGACGCTGAGGCGTCAGACTTGCTCTGCACCGTCTGTGCTTTGGCAGCGGGCGTCGAGGCCAGCGCGCTCGTGGTCATCCCGGTGGTGGCAATAGCCAGCGCAATTAACAGTGATTTGATTCCACATTTCATGCTGTTTTCTCCTTGTTTGTTGACAGCCACGTCACGATAGCCGCCCGGAAAAACAGCTACAAACAGCAGATTGCAGAAATGGAAAAGGCCGCGAAAGCGGCCTTTAGTTTTTGCAGAGCGTTACGAAAATCTGCGAGCAGAGACGTAATTATTGCTGCTGAGTCATCACATCGCCCAGCTTGATTTTGGCATCTTTACGCAGGTTGCTCATCATGGCTTCGAAAGCAATCTGAGCATTGTTCTGGGTAATGCCCTGAACCATCGCCTTCTTCTGCGCTTCTGGCAGGGTACCGGCTTTTACTTCGTCCAGCGCCAGCAGAACAACGTTACCCTGCATATCGGTGGTGGTGCCGAAGCTTGGTTTGTCCTTCGCAGGCAGAGTCAGGCCAAACGCAGCCTGGCTGATGGGGTCCTGACCGGTACGGCTCAGCGTTTTCGCTTCACCGAAGCTCAGGCCTGCCGCTTTCAGCGCATCGTCTTTGCCCGCTTTCAGATCAGCCAGAATCTTCTCAGCATCCAGTTTCGCCTGCTGTTCCGCTTTGTTGTGCTTAACCTGAGCGGCAACCTGATCCTTCACTTCTGCCAGCGGTTTGACCGCTTCCGGCTTGTGCTCGCTGACGCGCAGCACGAACGCACGGTCACCGTCGACGGTAATGATGTCAGAGTTGCTGCCTGGCGTGCCGTTCTCGCCCACCAGACCACCGTTAAAGATGGCGTCTGAAACCGGTTTAAAGTTCAGCTCTTCCGGCAGGTTATCACGACCAAACCAGCCCGTCTCAACCGCTTTCACCCCAGCAGCCTGCTCTGCACCCGCCAGCGATTCGTTGTCGTTGCTGGCGGCATCGCTCACCTTCTGTTGAAGTGCGTAGTAGGCATCCAGCGCTTTTTCCTGTTTCACTTTCGCCGCGATATCATCACGAACGTCAGCCAGCGGCTTGGTTTTCGCCGCGGTGATGTCGTCCAGACGCGCGACCAGGAAACCAACGGAAGACTTAATGACACCAGAAAGCTGGCCTTTCTCTTTCAGACCCGCATTTTTCAGTTCGTCCGGCGTGGTTGCGTCTTCCAGCCAACCCATATCACCGCCGTTTTTGGCAGAGATAATATCGGTGGATTTTGCTTTCGCGAGGGTGGCGAAATCAGCCCCTTTATTCAGCTCATCCAGTACCGCTTTGGCGTCAGCCTCGGTTTTAGTCTGAATCACGCTGTAGCGGTTACGCTGCGGCTGAGTGAACTGATCCTGATGCTGATCGTAGTAAGACTGAATTTCTGTATCAGACGCCGTTTCCTGCAGCCCGGCAGCATCCAGCTTGATGTAGCTCACGCGGAACTGCTCTGGAGAAACGAAGGTATTTTTGTTCTGCTCGTACCAGGCGTTCAGTTCCGCGTCGCTGACCTGCTGTTTGGCCGCCAGGGCGTTAACATCAATGGTCGCTTCACGGACAACGCGCTGCTGCGCCACCAGCGCGGCCAGCTCTTCCGTCTCACCTTTGAGCATGAAATCGGTGCCCACAACGGCGTTGATAAGCTGCTGAGTGGTCAGTTGGTTACGCAACGCCTGAGCGTATTGGTCAGCCGTCATACCCATCTGGTTGACGATGCTATTGTAACGTGCGTTGTCGAATTTACCGTTTGACTGGAAGGCCTGAGTGGCGAAGATCGCTTTTTTCACCTGCTCATCGCTGATGCCAAGACCCAGCTTTTTGGCATACTGATCCAGCAACGCTTCGTCGATAAGACGGTTCAGCGTCTGTTGGCGCAGGGTCTTCATATACCCTTCATTCGCCGCCAGTTCAGAGAATTGGTCGCCCAGCTGTTGCTGCATACGGTTACGTTCACCGGCAAAAGCATTCTCGAACTGACCACGGCTGATCTCCTGGCCATTCACTTTTGCGGCATAGTTCGCGCCACCGCCAATAAGGTAACTGCTCACGCCGGTCAATATGAACGACACGATAATGATACCGAAAATAATCTTGAGCACGAGACTGTTAGCAGCCGTGCGTAAGCTGTCCATCATGGTGTAACAACACTCCGCTGTAGGTGACTGGTTACCTGACGCTGACGGAAAATCCTGCCCGTCGCGCGTAAAGGCGTATTGTGACAAGAAAACGGGGCGATTGTCAGCCCACAACTCGCATAAACTCGCACAAATCAGGTCTGGACAAACAAAAAAGGCACATCAAATGATGCGCCCTTGTACTTTCCGGCTTCCCTGAAACGGGAAAGCAATCAATTTACTGCGTCTTTCAGCGCTTTACCTGCACGGAAACCCGGCACTTTAGCAGCAGCAATGGTGATCTCTTTACCGGTCTGAGGGTTGCGGCCAGTACGGGCAGCACGCTCTTTAACAGCAAAAGTACCGAAGCCTACCAGTGCAACGTCGTCTCCAGCCTGCAGAGATTCAGTAACAGAAGCAATTAATGCATCTAACGCACGTCCAGCTGCAGCTTTAGAAATATCAGCACCAGCAGCAATTTTGTCAATCAGTTGAGATTTATTCACTGTTCTCTTCCTCTCTTTATAATTTATATCGCGCCTGAGTCCTTCACAACGCGACCGCGCAGCAGTTATATCAGGCCTGCCATGACCTTACAACACCCGTTGTTGATGGCTGACCTAATCAGCAATCTAAATTAGCTATACAAAAAAAGGCTGGCAAGTGCGAAATGCCTTACCAGCCTTGTTTTTATTGACGCTCTTTGCGCGAGGTCACTATTTTGCGGTTACAACCTGCATTCCGGACGGTTCATTCTGCAATGCGAGAGTAAGAACTTCCTCAATTCGCTTAACAGGATGAATCTGCAGATCGGCAATTACGTTGTCCGGAATCTCTTCCAGATCGCGTTTATTCTCGTAAGGAATCAATACGGTTTTGATCCCACCACGGTGTGCCGCCAGCAGTTTTTCTTTTAACCCGCCGATAGGCAGAACCTGACCACGCAGGGTGATTTCACCGGTCATTGCCACATCAGCGCGTACCGGGTTGCCTGTCAGACAGGAGACCAGCGCCGTACACATGGCAATACCCGCGCTTGGACCATCTTTCGGCGTCGCCCCTTCCGGGACGTGAACGTGGATGTCGCGTTTTTCGTAGAAATCCGGGTTAATCCCCAGTTTTTCCGCGCGCGCGCGCACCACGGTCAGCGCCGCCTGAATGGACTCCTGCATCACTTCACCCAGCGAGCCGGTGTAGGTCAGCTTGCCTTTACCCGGTACACAGGCGGTTTCGATGGTCAGCAGATCGCCGCCCACTTCCGTCCATGCCAGACCGGTCACCTGGCCTACGCGGTTTTCATTATCCGCACGGCCATAGTCAAAGCGCTGAACGCCCAGGTAGGCATGCAGATTGTCGCCGTTGATCACAATGTGTTTCAGGCTCTTATCCAGCAGCAGCTGTTTCACCGCCTTGCGGCACAGTTTAGAGATTTCACGCTCAAGGCTACGCACGCCCGCTTCACGGGTGTAATAGCGAATGATGCCGATAATCGCGCTGTCCTCGACGGTCAGCTCGTTGGCTTTCAGTGCGTTACGCTCAATCTGTTTCGGCAGCAGGTGCTGTTTCGCGATATTCAGCTTCTCGTCTTCGGTGTAACCGGAGAGGCGGATCACTTCCATACGGTCCAGCAGCGGGGCCGGAATGTTCATGGAGTTGGAGGTTGCCACGAACATCACATCGCTCAGGTCGTAGTCCACTTCCAGGTAGTGATCGCTGAACGCCACGTTCTGTTCTGGATCAAGTACTTCCAGTAGCGCAGAGGCCGGATCGCCACGCATGTCCGAAGACATTTTGTCGATCTCATCAAGCAGGAACAGCGGGTTTTTAACGCCCACTTTCGCCATTTTCTGGATCAGTTTACCCGGCATAGAACCGATGTAGGTACGACGGTGACCGCGGATTTCCGCTTCATCGCGAACGCCACCCAGCGCCATACGGATATACTTACGTCCGGTCGCTTTGGCGATGGACTGTCCCAGAGAGGTTTTACCCACCCCCGGCGGTCCTACCAGACACAGAATTGGGCCTTTGATTTTGTTTACACGGCTTTGTACCGCGAGGTACTCAAGAATGCGGTCTTTCACGCGTTCCAGGCCGTAGTGGTCGGTATCCAGGATCTCCTGCGCCTGACGCAGGTCTTTTTTGACCTTGCTGCGGGCGTTCCACGGAACCTGCACCATCCACTCAATGTAGCCGCGTACGACGGTTGCTTCAGCCGACATTGGAGACATCATTTTCAGCTTCTGCAATTCTGCTTCGGCTTTCTCTTTCGCCTCTTTCGGCATCTTCGCCGCGTCGATTTTACGCTTCAGCGCTTCGTTTTCGTCCGGCGCGTCGTCCATCTCGCCGAGCTCTTTCTGAATCGCTTTCATTTGCTCATTCAGATAGTACTCACGCTGAGATTTCTCCATCTGCTTTTTGACGCGGTTGCGAATACGTTTCTCAACCTGCAGCAGATCGATTTCAGACTCCATCATCGCCATCAGGTATTCCAGACGTTCGTTAACGTCGGACATTTCCAGCACGGACTGTTTGTCAGCCAGCTTCAGCGGCATGTGTGCTGCGATGGTGTCCGCCAGACGCGCAGGATCGTCGATGCTGTTCAGCGACGTCAGCACTTCTGGTGGGATTTTTTTATTCAGCTTGATATAGCCTTCAAACTGGCTAATTGCGGTGCGCACCAGCACTTCCTGCTCGCGCTCATCAAGCTCAGGCGAATCAAGGTACTCTGCCTTGGCAGAGAAGTGTTCGCCGTCATCTGACAGAGTGGTAATACGCGCACGCTGCAGCCCTTCGACCAGCACCTTCACGGTGCCGTCAGGCAGCTTCAGCATCTGCAAAATAGAGGCCACGGTCCCGACGGTGAAAAGATCGTTTACACCCGGCTCATCCGTCGATGCTTCTTTCTGTGCCACCAGCATGATTTTTTTATCATGATCCATGGCGGCTTCGAGGCAACGGATAGATTTTTCCCGCCCTACAAACAAGGGTATGACCATGTGCGGATAAACCACCACATCGCGCAACGGCAATACGGGGATTTCAATGCGTTCAGAACGCTCAGGATTCATAGAGCTCTCTCTTAGTTTAGTGTCCGCCAGGTAAGCTGGTCATGTCACTGTACTTCACATAACCATTAACATGTATCCAGTATATGGGGATGTTTCCCACACATTCAACGCTATGAATACGGAAAAAGTAAAGGGGAGATAAAATCCCCCCTTTTTAATTAACTGCTTGTATGATTTGGTGAATTATTCGCCAGATGCCTGCTGGGCTTCCGGTTTACCGTAAATCAGCAGCGGCTTGGTTTGGCCGCTGATTACGGACTCGTCGATAACCACTTTCTCAACATCTTCCATCGACGGCAGATCGTACATGGTGTCGAGCAGCGCCGCTTCAACGATTGAACGCAGACCACGCGCACCGGTTTTACGGATCATCGCTTTCTTAGCAATCGCATCAAGCGCTTCGTCACGGAATTCCAGGTCAACCCCTTCCAGATTGAACAGCGCCTGGTACTGCTTGGTCAGCGCATTTTTCGGCTCTTTCAGGATCTGAATCAGCGCCTCTTCACTCAGCTCATTCAGCGTTGCCACAACGGGCAGACGGCCAATGAACTCAGGAATCAGACCGAATTTGATCAGATCTTCAGGTTCAACCTGCGAAAGCAGTTCGCCTTCGTTCGGTTTTTCGGACGAGGCTTTTACCGTTGCGCCGAAACCAATGCCGGAGCCGGTTTCAACACGGTGGGAAATGACTTTATCCAGACCGGCAAACGCACCGCCACAGATGAACAGGATCTTGGAAGTATCAACCTGCAGGAACTCCTGCTGAGGATGCTTACGCCCCCCCTGCGGTGGAACGGCGGCAACCGTACCTTCGATCAGCTTCAGCAGCGCCTGCTGCACGCCTTCACCCGACACGTCGCGGGTGATGGACGGGTTGTCTGATTTACGGGAGATCTTGTCGATCTCATCAATATAAACAATGCCGCGCTGTGCTTTCTGTACGTCGTAATCGCACTTCTGCAGCAGTTTCTGAATGATGTTCTCAACGTCTTCACCCACATAACCGGCTTCGGTCAGGGTGGTGGCATCGGCCATGGTAAACGGAACATCCAGCAGGCGCGCCAGGGTTTCCGCCAGCAACGTTTTACCGGAACCCGTCGGTCCGATCAGCAGGATGTTACTTTTACCCAGTTCTACGCCATTACTGGTATCGCCGTTACGCAGACGTTTGTAGTGGTTATATACCGCTACCGCCAGCACTTTCTTCGCCTGCTCTTGTCCGATGACATAGTCGTCAAGGTGATGACGAATTTCATGCGGCGTTGGCAATGCGCTACGCTCACGGTGCGGCGCAACTTCTTTAATCTCTTCGCGAATGATGTCGTTACATAAATCAACACATTCGTCGCAGATATACACGGACGGCCCGGCAATCAGTTTACGCACTTCATGCTGGCTTTTGCCGCAAAAAGAGCAGTACAGCAGTTTGCCCGAACCATCTTTGCGTTTATCTGTCATGAGTCCAAACCTCTTTTTAAGTTCTTTGTGCCGCACATGACGACGCAAATGCCATTCTAAGACGCGTACTGCTTAAAGCAGCGTGCCGCCCTACCTTAGTATAGCGGCACACTCGCGTCGCGGGCATCAATTACGATGGGTCAATACGGAGTCGACTAAGCCGTACTCAACTGCCTCTGGAGCAGAGAGGAAGCGATCGCGCTCGGTATCGCGCTCGATCTGCTCGAGAGATTGACCTGTATGCTGCGCCATAAGTTCATTCATGCGCGCTTTTACTTTCAGAATTTCGCGGGCGTGGATTTCGATATCCGTCGCCTGCCCCTGGTAACCACCCAGCGGCTGGTGAATCATCACACGGGAGTTAGGCAGGCAGAAACGCTTACCTTTCGCCCCTGCGGTTAACAGGAAGGCACCCATGGATGCAGCCTGACCCATACAGATCGTGCTGACATCTGGCTTGATGAATTGCATGGTGTCATAAATGGACATACCCGCCGTAATCACACCGCCTGGCGAGTTGATGTACAGGTAAATGTCTTTTTCCGGGTTTTCCGCTTCCAGGAACAGCATCTGCGCTACGATCAGGTTAGCCATATGGTCTTCTACCTGGCCGGTCAGAAAGATAACGCGTTCCTTGAGCAGACGGGAATAGATATCGAAAGAACGCTCACCACGTGAGGTCTGTTCAATAACCATTGGCACCAGCGCCATATGGGGTGCAAAGTTATCTCGTTCGCCACTGTATGACATTTCCGTCTCCTGGTTCAAAATTGAAAACACCTGCTGTACTGATTGTAACCTTATGGACGGATTATCAGCCAGTCTCAATCATCGTGATTACATACTTATGGGGTTCGCCACGCCCTATTTCAAGCATAACAACCTTTTGTTGTAACGCTAACACTGAAAGGGCGTTTTAGCACCCTTCCAGGACTAAAGCTGCGATAAAAAAAACCCGTCGCCGGAGGGCAACGGGTTTTTTGGTCAAACTTTAAACCGTTAGGGCGTTATTACGCCTGCTGGTTCATCAGTTCGTTGAAAGAGGTCGCTTTTTCGGTCACTTTCGCTTTCGCCAGAACCGCTTCAACAGCCTGCTCTTCCAGTGCGACGTTGCGCATGTTGTCCATCAGCTCTTTGTTCTTACCGTAGAACTCGATCACTTCTGATGGATCTTCGTATGCGGAAGCCATCTCTTCGATCAGGCCTTTCACGCGCTCTTCGTCAGCTTTCAGCTCGTGGGTACGAATAACTTCGCCCAGCAGCAGGCCAACAACAACGCGACGTTTCGCTTGCTCTTCAAACAGCTCGCGTGGCAGTTCCATCGCTTGCTGCTGGTTGCCACCGAAACGCTGTGCAGCCTGACGGCGCAGCACGTCGATTTCGCTGTCGATCAGGGCTGCTGGAACGTCGATGTCGTTCGCTTTCACCAGACCTTCAATCGCCTGAGATTTCACACGGTTACGCACAGCACCGTTCAGCTCGCGCTCCATGTTTTTACGCACTTCGGTACGCAGGCCAGCAACTGAACCATCTTCCACGCCGAAACGCTTGATGAATTCTTCAGTCAGTTCTGGCAGTTCGCGCTCTTCCACTTTCTTCAGGTTGATCACGAACTTCGCTGCTTTACCTTTCAGGTTTTCAGCGTGGTATTCTTCAGGGAAGGTCACGTCAATAGTGAACTCTTCGCCAGCCTTGTGGCCTTTGATACCGTCTTCGAAGCCTGGGATCATACGACCCTGGCCCATTGCCAGTACGAAGTCAGACGCTTTGCCGCCTTCGAACTCTTCGCCGTCAACAGAACCGGTGAAGTCGATGGTCACACGGTCTTCCGCGTCAACAGCGCCTTCTTTATCTTTCCAGTTCGCCTGCTGCTTACGCAGGGTGTCCAGCATGCCGTCAACATCTTCGTCAGTCACGGAGACAATCGGTTTTTCAACTTCGATAGATTCCAGACCTTTCAGCTCAACTTCCGGGTACACTTCGAACTCTACGGAGTAAGTGAAGTCTTCGCCCAGTTTGTATTCGCCTGGAACGTAGTTTGGCGCGCCGGCCGGATTGATTTTTTCTTTGATGATCGCATCAATAAAGTTGCGGCTCATCAGTTCACCCAGCACATCCTGACGCACAGAGGCGCCATAACGCTGAGCAACAACATTCATTGGAACTTTGCCCTTACGGAAGCCGTCAATACGTACTTTTTTTGCTACGTTGACCAGCTCGCTTTTCACAGCAGTTTCGATGCTGTCAGCAGCGATAGTAATCGTTACACGGCGGCCAAGGCCTTGAGTGGTTTCAACTGAAACTTGCATCTTGTTACCTCAAAAAAATCACAGTGCTCGGTCAACTCTGAATCTGTCTGTTATACCGGGATGCTCTCTTAGTGCAGATTCACATTCCCTGTCGCCAGAATCATCCCGAAGACATTCAATAAGACGCGGCATTATAGCGGCATCACTTAGGTGAGTCGAGAACGGTTGGGGCATGTTGCTGCGGCTTTTTTCACACTTTAAGGCTATTTTTAGCCTTAAAATCGCTCCATCCGCTCAAAACTCAGACAAAACAAAACGGCCCGGAGGCCGTTTTGAGGAAATCTGTAAGCAACATACTGGAAAAGCTCCAGCCGTTGCAAATCCGATTTATCAGGCGATGGTGCCTGCACCGCGACACGGCGGTGATGCGAAAACCGTATCCTGCAAGCCTTCCCATTCCTTAATGGTGTAGGTATGCAGTGCCAGCGCATGCACGGTGGTGGAGAGTTCTTCCGTCAAGGTGCTGTAGATCAAGCGGTGTCGGTTCAGGAAACGTTCTCCCGTGAAGCGATCGCTAACCAGAACCACTTTAAAGTGGCTTTCAGAACCTGCCGGCACGTTATGACGATAGCTCTCGTCGACGACTTCGAGGAACACAGGGTTGAACGCTGCCCTTAATTTATCTTCTATCTGCTCACGTATCATCATGAAATTACTCCTCCGACAACGCCAGGATGTCACCCATCCCTTTAAATGTTAGCCGCTTTTACCGTTTCCATTACACCTTGACAACAAATATTTAGCTTTCGTCTGATTTTCTCATTCAAACGAATGAAGTTCACTGCGAGACTCATACCTTTCATCATTCGCGAGAGGGGAAATTGGGTAAGCTGGTCAGTTTTCGGACAAGGCGATGAATTTACATGCGTTGACCACTTCCCCTCGCCGTTGGCGATGTTATGATGACGGCAATTTTTCTCTTTATATGCTTACGATTCGTTGAGAACCCGAAAATGTTAAAAAAACTCTTCTTTCCGTTGGTAGCCCTTTTTATGCTGGCAGGCTGTGCAACCCCGCCTACCACCATTGATGTCTCACCAAAAATTACGCTGCCTCAGCAGGATCCAAGCCTGATGGGCGTCACCGTGAGCATTAACGGTGCCGATCAGCGTCAGGACCAGGCTCTGGCAAAAGTGACCCGCGATAACCAGCAGGTAACCCTGACCGCGTCCCGCGACCTGCGTTTCCTGCTGCAGGAAGTGCTCGAGAAGCAAATGACCGCTCGCGGCTATATGATTGGCCCAAGCGGTGCGGTTGATCTGCAGATCATCGTTAACAACCTGTACGCAGACGTGTCTCAGGGCAACGTGCGTTACAACATCGCGACCAAAGCGGATATCGCCATCATTGCTACCGCGAAAAACGGTAATAAGATGACCAAAAACTACCGTGCGAGCTACTCTGTCGAAGGCGCGTTCCAGGCATCGAATAAAAATATTGCTGATGCGGTTAACAGCGTGCTGACGGATACCATTTCCGACATGGCGCAGGACACCAGCATCCACGACTTCATCAAGCAGAACGCACGTTAATCCTGCCGACTGACCCGGTGCTTCACCGGGTCAGTTCATAAGAACATGTCCAGCCATTACTTACGCATTTTCCAGCAACCGAAATCAGCGATTCTGCTGATCCTCGGCTTTGCCTCGGGCTTACCTCTCGCGCTCACCTCCGGCACGCTTCAGGCGTGGATGACGGTCGAGAATATCGATCTCAAAACCATCGGTTTCTTCTCGCTCGTCGGTCAGGCCTATGTCTTTAAGTTCCTGTGGTCTCCGGTCATGGATCGCTACACGCCACCTTTCCTGGGACGTCGTCGCGGCTGGTTAGTGATGACGCAAGTCTTGCTGCTGCTGGCCATTGCGGCGATGGGTTTTCTTGAGCCGACCACACAGCTTCGCTGGATGGCCGCGCTTGCGGTCGTGATTGCCTTCTGTTCCGCCTCCCAGGATATTGTCTTTGACGCCTGGAAGACGGACGTTTTGCCTGCGGAAGAGCGCGGCGCCGGTGCCGCAATCAGCGTGCTGGGCTATCGCCTCGGGATGCTGGTCTCCGGGGGACTGGCACTGTGGCTGGCTGACCGTTACCTCGGCTGGCAGGGTATGTACTGGCTGATGGCCGCCCTGCTTATCCCGTGCATTATCGCGACGATCTTTGCTCCCGAACCGAGCGATGTCATTCCGGTCCCCCGCTCGCTGGAGCAGGCCGTGGCCGAACCGCTGCGCGACTTTTTTGGTCGCAACAATGCCTGGCTGATCTTGCTGCTCATCGTCCTTTATAAGCTGGGGGATGCGTTCGCCATGAGCCTGACCACCACCTTCCTGATACGCGGTGTCGGTTTTGATGCCGGTGAAGTGGGTGTGGTAAACAAAACGCTGGGACTGTTTGCGACGATTATGGGCGCGCTGTATGGCGGCGTGCTGATGCAGCGCCTGACCCTGTTTCGCGCGCTGCTGATTTTCGGCATCCTTCAGGGAGCCTCTAACGCGGGCTACTGGCTGCTGTCGATTACCGACAAACATATGATCAGCATGGCCGCGGCGGTGTTCTTCGAGAACCTCTGCGGCGGCATGGGCACCGCGGCATTTGTTGCCCTGTTGATGACGCTTTGCAATAAATCATTTTCCGCTACGCAGTTTGCGCTGCTCTCGGCGCTCTCTGCCGTGGGTCGCGTGTACGTTGGACCGATTGCGGGCTGGTTCGTGGAAGCCCACGGCTGGCCAACGTTTTATCTCTTCTCTGTCGTGGCTGCCGTGCCGGGAATTTTATTGCTGCTGGTCTGCCGTCAGACGCTGGAATATACGCAGCGGACCGAACACTTTATGCCGCGCACCGAATATCATACCGCCTACCGTTTTGCGTTACGTCTGTTAATGGTGGGCTGCGTTGCTCTGGCACTCTGGCTTGTGGTGCTGATTATTAACGCCAGCACGTCACTGGCACTCCCGTTCGAAGCGCTTCTGCTGGACGCTGGCGCCCTGCTGGCTATTGCCGGGATCCTGACCGGGGGTCTGCTCGATTTCATGGCGTTGCGTAAAACGCAGATGACCTGAAGAAAAATGCGAAAGGTTATTTCCCGTTGTAATCACTAACCGAAATTATAACGGCGAAATAGCCAGCGGCCCCCCAAAAAAATATTTGTTGTTTTGTGCGGGATAGGATTTGGAAATTATTGGCTCCAGTTCCAAAACGCTATTTTTCATAAAACGATTCAGCATCCGATAGTTTGATTTTTCGTTTTTTAGATGTCTTTTTATTGATAATTAATTGTTAATTTTTTGTTTATTTTTAACAATGGTTATACCAATTGCCCCTTTTAGGGTATGCTTGGGGGTCCTTTCGTTATAAAGCCCACGCCATGCGGCTTCTGTCATAAAAACCGACATAATTTGCAACACTTGTGACACGTGCGGCAGAACCCGGTAACACCTTCCTGACACAGGCCTAATGATGTTTACAGTAATGTAACCTTCCCGTAAAATGCCCGCACACTTTAAACGCCACCAGACTCCGTGGAATTGAGGTCGTTAAATGAGACTCGGGAAATACAATAAAAGTTTGGGATGGTTGTCATTATTCGCGGGCACTGTATTACTCAGTGGCTGCGATTCTGCACTACTAGACCCCAAAGGACAGATTGGACTGGAACAACGTTCACTGATACTGACGGCTTTTGGCCTGATGTTGATTGTGGTTATTCCTGCCATTTTGATGGCTGTTGGTTTCGCCTGGAAGTATCGTGCGAGCAATAAAGATGCGAAGTATAGCCCTAACTGGTCACACTCCAATAAAGTGGAAGCTGTGGTCTGGACGGTACCTATTCTGATCATCCTGTTCCTTGCCGTACTGACCTGGAAAACCACTCACGCACTTGAGCCAAGCAAACCACTGGTTCACGATGAGAAACCTATTACCATTGAAGTGGTCTCCATGGACTGGAAATGGTTCTTCATCTATCCAGAGCAGGGTATTGCTACCGTGAATGAAATCGCCTTCCCGGCGAACACTCCGGTTCAGTTCAAAGTGACCTCCAACTCCGTAATGAACTCCTTCTTCATCCCACGTCTGGGTAGCCAGATCTACGCGATGGCCGGTATGCAGACTAACCTGCATCTGATCGCGAATGAAGCAGGCACCTATGATGGTATCTCCGCCAGCTATAGCGGCCCGGGCTTCTCAGGTATGAAGTTCAAAGCTATTGCAACGCCAGACCGTGCCGCTTTCGACCAGTGGGTTGAAAAAGCGAAGCAGTCTCCAAACACCATGTCTGACATGGCGGCGTTCGAAAAAGTGGCTGCACCTAGCGAATACAACAAGGTGGAGTACTTCTCTAATGTGAAACCTGATTTGTTCAAAGATGTCATTGGCAAATTTATGGATCACGGCAAGAGCATGGACATGACCCAGCCTGAAGGCGAGCACAGCGCGCATGAAGGTATGGAAGGCATGGACATGAGCCACGCGGAAACCGCTCACTAAGGGGCCGAGGAAGAAAATGTTCGGAAAATTGACACTGGATGCAGTGCCCTACCATGAACCGATTATCGTGGTTACGGTGGCTGCAATTATCATTGGTGGCGCGGCCTTACTGGCCCTGATCACTTACTTCGGTAAGTGGAGCTACCTGTGGAACGAGTGGCTGACTTCGGTTGACCACAAAAAACTCGGTATCATGTACTGCATCGTCGGTATCGTCATGTTAATTCGTGGCTTTGCGGATGCGATCATGATGCGTAGCCAGCAGGCACTCGCTTCTGCGGGTGAAGCCGGCTTCCTGCCGCCGCACCACTACGATCAGATCTTTACCGCTCACGGCGTTATCATGATCTTCTTCGTAGCGATGCCGCTGGTTATCGGTCTGATGAACGTGGTCGTTCCGCTGCAAATCGGCGCGCGCGACGTGGCGTTCCCGTTCCTGAACAACCTGAGCTTCTGGTTCACGGTTGTCGGCGTTATCCTGGTTAACCTGTCACTGGGTGTGGGCGAATTCGCGCAGACCGGCTGGCTGGCATACCCGCCGCTATCAGGAATTGAGTACAGTCCGGGCGTTGGCGTTGACTACTGGATCTGGGCGCTTCAGCTCTCCGGTGTCGGTACCACCCTGACCGGTATCAACTTCTTCGTGACCATTATCAAGATGCGTGCCCCTGGCATGACCATGTTCAAGATGCCGGTATTTACCTGGGCATCTCTGTGCGCCAACATCCTGATTATTGCCTCTTTCCCAATTCTGACCGTCACCATCGCGCTGCTGACCCTGGACCGCTACCTGGGCACCCATTTCTTCACGAATGATATGGGTGGCAACATGATGATGTACATCAACCTGATTTGGGCCTGGGGTCACCCGGAAGTGTACATCCTGGTTCTGCCTGTCTTCGGTGTGTTCTCCGAAATCGCAGCAACCTTCTCGCGTAAACGTCTGTTTGGTTACACCTCTCTGGTGTGGGCAACCGTGTGTATTACCGTTCTGTCGTTCATCGTTTGGCTGCACCACTTCTTCACCATGGGTGCGGGCGCGAACGTAAACGCCTTCTTCGGTATCACCACCATGATTATCGCCATCCCGACCGGGGTGAAGATCTTCAACTGGCTGTTCACCATGTACCAGGGCCGTATCGTGTTCCACTCAGCGATGCTGTGGACCATCGGCTTCATCGTGACCTTCTCCGTAGGTGGGATGACCGGTGTACTGCTGGCGGTACCAGGTGCTGACTTCGTTCTGCACAACAGTCTGTTCCTGATTGCGCACTTCCATAACGTTATCATCGGTGGCGTGGTCTTCGGCTGCTTCGCGGGCGTAACCTACTGGTGGCCAAAAGCGTTCGGCTTCACGCTGAACGAGAAATGGGGTAAACGCGCGTTCTGGTTCTGGATCATCGGCTTCTTCGTGGCATTTATGCCGCTGTACGTGCTGGGCTTCATGGGTATGACCCGTCGTCTGAGCCAGCAGATCGATCCGCAGTTCCACCCAATGCTGATGGTTGCAGCGGGCGGTGCGGTGCTGATTGCCTGCGGTATCGCGTCTCAGCTGATTCAGTTCTACGTGTCTATTCGCGACCGCGATCAGAACCGTGACCTGACCGGTGACCCATGGGGTGGCCGTACGTTGGAGTGGGCGACCTCTTCTCCACCGCCTTTCTATAACTTTGCCATCGTGCCGCAGGTTCATGAACGTGACGCATTCTGGGAAATGAAAGAAAAAGGTGAAGCGTACAAGCAACCTGCTCATTACGAAAAGATCCATATGCCGAAAAACAGCGGTGCGGGCATTGTCATTGCCGCCTTCGCTACGGTATTTGGTTTCGCAATGATCTGGCACATCTGGTGGATGGCGATTGTTGGCTTCGCTGGCATCGTAATCAGCTGGATTGTGAAGAGCTTTGACGAGGACGTGGACTACTACGTACCAGTCCGTGAAGTTGAAAAGCTGGAAAATCAGCATTTCGACGAGATTTCTAAAGCGGGGCTGAAAAATGGCAACTGATACTCTGGCGCACTCAACTGCCCACGCGCATGAACATGCGCACCACGATACAGGACCGACCAAAGTCTTCGGTTTCTGGATCTACCTGATGAGCGACTGCATTCTGTTCTGCTGTCTGTTCGCGACCTATGCCGTTCTGGTGAACGGCACAGCGGGCGGCCCGACCGGCAAGGACATCTTTGAACTGCCGTTCGTTCTGGTTGAAACCGCACTGCTGTTATTCAGCTCTATCACCTACGGCATGGCGGCTATCGCCATGTACAAAAACAACAAGAGCCAGGTTGTCTCCTGGCTGGCGTTGACCTGGCTGTTTGGTGCTGGATTTATCGGGATGGAAATCTATGAATTCCATCACCTGATTATGGAAGGCTTTGGTCCGGATCGCAGTGGCTTCCTGTCCGCGTTCTTCGCGCTGGTCGGTACCCACGGTCTGCACGTGACCTCGGGTCTGATCTGGATGGCAGTACTGATGTTCCAGATCTCCCGTCGCGGCCTGACCAGCACTAACCGTACCCGTATCCTGTGCCTGAGCCTGTTCTGGCACTTCCTGGACGTGGTGTGGATCTGTGTGTTCTCTGTTGTCTATCTGATGGGGGCGATGTAATGAGTCATTCTAACGATCATGGCGCTTCCCATGGCAGCGTAAAAACCTACATGACAGGTTTCATCCTGTCGATCATCCTGACGGTGATCCCGTTCTGGATGGTGATGAGCGGTTCTGCGTCTAAACCGGTTATCCTGGGAGCAATCCTGGTGACCGCGGTGATTCAGATTCTGGTGCATCTGGTTTGCTTCCTGCACATGAACACCAAGTCCGATGAAGGCTGGAACATGACGGCCTTTATCTTTACCGTGATTATCATCGCTATCCTGGTAGTCGGTTCCATCTGGATTATGTGGAACCTCAACTACAACATGATGGTTCACTAAGAGCGGCGAGTATGTTTAAGCAATACCTGCAAGTAACGAAACCAGGCATCATCTTTGGCAACCTGATCTCCGTGATCGGAGGGTTCCTGCTGGCCTCTAAAGGCAGCATTGATTACGCCCTCTTTATTTACACGCTGGTCGGTGTGTCACTGGTTGTTGCGTCCGGTTGTGTATTTAACAACTACATCGACATGGATATCGACAAGAAGATGGAAAGGACCAAAAATCGGGTGCTGGTGAAAGGCCTGATCGCCCCTTCCGTCTCGCTGGTGTACGCCACCTTGCTGGGTATTGCTGGCTTTATGCTGCTGTGGTTTGGTGCTAACCCACTGGCCTGCTGGCTAGGGGTGATGGGGTTCGTGGTCTATGTGGGCGTCTACAGCCTGTATATGAAACGTCACTCCGTCTACGGCACGCTGATTGGTTCTCTCTCCGGCGCTGCGCCGCCGGTGATTGGCTACTGCGCCGTCACGAACGAGTTCGACAGCGGTGCGCTGATCCTGCTGGCTATCTTTAGCCTGTGGCAGATGCCGCACTCCTATGCCATCGCGATTTTCCGCTTTAAGGATTATCAGGCAGCGAACATCCCGGTTCTGCCGGTCGTGAAGGGCATTTCTGTTGCCAAGAACCACATCACGCTTTACATCATCGCCTTTGCCGTGGCAACGCTGATGCTCTCTCTGGGTGGTTACGCCGGGTATAAATATCTGGCGGTAGCGGCTGCGGTGAGCGTCTGGTGGCTTGGCATGGCGCTGCGCGGATACAAAGTGGAAGATGACAAAGTCTGGGCACGTAAGCTGTTTGTGTTCTCCATTGTCGCCATCACTTCTCTGTCCGTGATGATGTCCGTGGATTTCATGGTGCCAGATTCGCACAACCTGCTGACTTACGTCTGGTAAGCGACAACAGGTTAATAAAAGGGTGCTTCGGCACCCTTTTTTATTCACAAAATCAATTAATAACGCATGTAATATTTGTTAAATAAGCCCTTATTTACCCCGCCCCTTCCCCGCACTACACTATGGCCTGCTTTTGAACTGAGGTGGTAATGAACGATTATAAAATGACGCCAGGCGAGCTACGCGCGACCTGGGGCTTAGGGACTGTCTTCTCGCTACGGATGCTCGGCATGTTTATGGTCCTGCCTGTTCTGACCACCTACGGCATGGCGCTGCAGGGGGCGAGCGAGGCATTGATTGGTCTGGCCATTGGCATTTACGGTCTGGCCCAGGCGGTCTTCCAGATCCCGTTTGGCCTGCTCTCTGACCGGGTTGGCCGCAAGCCGCTGATTGTCGGTGGCCTGCTTATTTTTGTTCTGGGCAGTGTGATTGCCGCCCTCTCCCACTCCATCTGGGGAATTATTCTTGGCCGCGCCCTTCAGGGCTCCGGCGCGATTGCTGCCGCCGTGATGGCGCTGTTGTCCGATCTCACCCGCGAACAGAACCGGACTAAAGCGATGGCGTTCATCGGCGTTAGCTTTGGCGTCACCTTCGCCATTGCGATGGTACTGGGCCCGATAATCACCCATGCGCTTGGCCTGCACGCGCTGTTCTGGATGATTGCCGTGCTGGCAACCCTCGGTATTGCCTTAACCCTGTGGGTCGTCCCGGACAGCAAAAACCACGTCCTCAACCGTGAATCGGGAATGGTAAAGGGCTGCTTCAGCAAAGTGCTGGTTGAGCCACGCCTGCTGAAGCTTAACTTCGGCATTATGTGTCTGCACATCCTGCTGATGTCGACCTTTGTCGCCCTTCCCGGCCAGCTGGCCGCTGCGGGCTTCCCGGCAGCCGAGCACTGGAAAATCTATCTGGTCACGATGCTGATTTCATTTGTCTCCGTCGTGCCATTCATTATCTATGCTGAAGTGAAGCGCAAGATGAAGCGCGTCTTTATTGGCTGCGTAGCACTGTTGCTGATAGCTGAGATTGTGCTCTGGGGTGCCGGCCCGCACTTCTGGGAGCTGATTGCCGGCGTGCAGCTGTTCTTCCTGGCGTTTAACCTGATGGAAGCCCTGCTGCCGTCGCTGATCAGCAAAGAGTCCCCTGCCGGTTACAAAGGCACGGCGATGGGCATCTACTCCACCAGCCAGTTCCTCGGCGTGGCCATTGGCGGCTCGCTTGGCGGCTGGGTGGACGGTCTGTTTGACTCTCAAACCGTGTTTCTCGCGGGCGCACTGCTGGCGACAGTCTGGCTGCTGGTCGCCAGTACCATGAAAGAGCCGCGCTACGTGAGCAGCCTGCGGGTAGAAATCCCGGATGATGTTCAGATTAGCGACGCGCTGAAACAGCGTCTGGAAGCAAAAGAGGGTGTGACGGAGGTCCTGATTGTCCCGGAAGAGCGCAGCGCTTACGTCAAGATAGACAGCAAAATGACCAACCGCTTCGAAGTGGAGCAGGCCCTGAAAGCATGAAAAAAGCCCGGTTGAACCGGGCTTTTGGGTATTAATCGCGGAAGTTTTTAAACTGGAACGGTTGTCCCAGATCGCCGCCACGCACCAGCGCCATCACGGACTGCAGGTCATCGCGGGACTTGCCGGTGACGCGAATCTCTTCACCCTGGATCTGCGCCTGCACCTTCAGCTTGCTGTCTTTAATGAGCTTCACGATCTTCTTCTGCACCGCGCTCTCAATGCCCTGCTTCAGTTTAGCTTCAACGAACCAGGTTTTACCGCTGTGCACAAACTCTTCCGGCACATCCAGAGAGGTCCCTTCAATGCCGCGTTTTAACAGCTTGGCGCGCAAAATGTCGAGCAGCTGATTCACCTGGAAATCAGACTCGCTCAGCACCTTAATGGTCTTATTTGCGTCGTTCAGCTCAAACGACGCCTCAACGCTACGAAAATCGAAACGTGACTCAACTTCGCGGGTTGCGTTCTCAACGCCGTTGCGAACTTCCTGGATATCAACTTCGGAAACAATATCGAAAGATGGCATCTTTTCTTCTCCCTTCACTTTTGTTGCGTTGCATAATACCCGCTACGAGGCATAACTCAACAGAAGCTTAGCTGTATAATTAAGCTGTAACACCTGGCGCAGTTGCAGGTGAGGAGGAACAATGAAAATTACAGTGCTCGGATGCGGAGCGCTTGGTCAGCTATGGCTGACCGCGCTGTGCAAGCACGGACATGAGGTTCAGGGCTGGCTGCGCGTGCCCCAGCCCTATTGCAGTGTAAACCTGATTGGTGAAGACGGAAGCATCTTTAACGAATCCCTCACCGCGAACGATCCCGATTTCCTGGCGCAAAGTGACCTGTTACTGGTGACGCTTAAAGCGTGGCAGGTCTCAGACGCGGTGAAGACGCTGGCTGCGCAACTCCCCTCCACTTCCCCTATACTGCTGCTGCATAACGGCATGGGAACCATTGATGAGCTGAAAGGCATCCCTCAGCCCCTGCTGATGGCGACAACCACGCACGCAGCCCGTCGCGACGGCAACATCATCGTGCACGTCGCCAGCGGCGTGACCCATATGGGACCGGCCAGAACACAGGATGGCGACTACAGTTATCTTGCCGATGTGCTGCAGAAGGTATTGCCGGACGTCGCCTGGCATAACACTATTCGCCCTCAACTCTGGCGCAAGCTGGCCGTGAACTGCGTGATCAATCCGCTGACGGCACTGTGGAACTGCCCGAATGGGGAGCTGAAAAACCATCCGCAGGAGGTTGCATCACTGTGTGCTGAAGTCGCGTCGGTCATTGAGCGGGAAGGCTTGCATACCTCGGCAGAGGATTTGCGCGGTTATGTCGAGCAGGTTATTGAGAGTACGGCAGAAAATATCTCCTCAATGTTGCAGGACGTCCGGGCATTGCGCCACACAGAAATCGACTACATTACCGGCTATCTGCTAAAACGTGCCCGTGCACATGGCATCGCCGTGCCGGAAAACGCCCGTTTGTATGACCTGGTTAAACGTAAGGAGAGTGAATATGAGCGCGTCGGCACTGATCTGCCTCGCCCCTGGTAGCGAAGAGATAGAAGCGGTCACCACGATTGATTTGATGGTGCGCGGCGGTATTGAGGTGACGGTCGCCAGCGTTGCCAGCGATGGCAGTCTGGCGGTGACCTGCTCGCGCGGCGTGAAACTGCTTGCGGATGCGCCGCTTGTGCAGGTGGCCGACGGGGATTACGACATCATCGTCCTGCCCGGTGGCCTGAAGGGTGCGGAATATTTTCGCGACAGCCCGCTGCTGGTCGAGACCGTGCGTCAGTTCCACTTATCGGGTCGTATCGTCGCCGCCATCTGTGCCGCCGCCGGAACAGTGCTGGTTCCGCACGATATTTTCCCTATCGGCAATATGACCGGCTACCCCGGTCTGAAGCAGACCATCCCGGAAGACCAGTGGGTGGACAAACGCGTCGTGTGGGATCCACGCGTCAACCTGCTGACCAGCCAGGGCCCCGGCACCGCGATTGATTTTGGTTTGAAGATTATTGACCTGCTGGTCGGGCGCGAAAAAGCGTACGAGGTGGCATCATCGCTGGTGATGCCGGCGGGAATTTATAACTACTATGAAGAGTAGTGCGTAAAAAAGCCGGGTGGCGCCAGGTTAAAGCAAAACGGCAACCAAAGGTTGCCGTTTTTTATGTTTTCTCCCTCTCCCCGCGGGAGAGGGCCGGGGTGAGGGCATCAGGCCGCATTCCCGGGCAAAAAACTACGGGCGATACACCTTCACATTCGCAAAGCCCTGCTCGCGCAGATACAGTGCCTGCAGGCGGCTCATCACCCCACGCTCACACCACAGCAGATACGTTTTGCTCTGGTCGAGATCGCCAAATTTGGTGCTCAGCTTGTAGAACGGCAGCGACACCACTTCAACGCCTTCCACCTGCAGCGGCTTGTCGTCCTGCTCATCAATAGAGCGGATATCCAGAATCGCATCGTTAGCGCCGAAACCGCTTACGGTTTCCACTTCGACGACGTCCTGCTCGGTCTGCTGGGCGATTTCGCGGATATCAATATTGGACGCTTCCGCCACCACTTTATCCAGGATGCTGAAATCGAAGTGCTCTTCTTCGGCTTCGATCTTCGCCTTCACCGCTTTGACGGTCGGGCTTTTTGAGATCACACCGCAGTATTCCGGCATGGTACGGGCAAAATCTTCGGTGCCGATTTCACGTGCCAGATCGATGATGTGCTCTTTATCGTGGGAGATCAGCGGACGCAGGATCAGCGTATCAGAGACGTTGTCGATCAGACGCAGGTTGGTCAGCGTCTGGCTGGAGACCTGCCCCAGCGCTTCGCCGGTGACCAGCGCCTGCACGCCGTAGCGCTCAGCCACTTTGGATGCCGCACGTACCATCATGCGCTTCAGGATAACGCCCATCTGGCCGTCGTCCACTTTCTCAAGAATTTCGCCCACCACCGGCTCGAAGTTGATCGCCACAAAACGCACGCGGTGGGAGCTGCCGAAACGGTTCCACAGGTAGTGCGCGACCTGGCGAACGCCGATTTCATGCGCCGCACCGCCCAGGTTAAAGAAGCAGTAATGGACGCGACAGCCGCGGCGCATCAGCATATAGCTGGAAACGCCGGAGTCGAAGCCGCCGGAGATCAGAGACAAGACATCTTCCTGGGTGCCGATCGGGAAACCGCCGATACCTTCATAACGCCCTTTCACCAGCAGCAGGCGATCGTTTTCGATCTCCAGGTTAACCGTCACGTCCGGGTGCGTCAGACGCACGCGCGCAGACTCGACGTGCTGGTTCAAACCGCCGCCAACGTAACGTTCCACTTCAATGGAGCTGAATTCGTGCTTACCGCGACGTTTCACGCGTACGCAGAAGGTTTTGCCTTCGATCTGATCGCGGTACTGAACCAGCGCTTTCTCGAAGATATCGTGCATATCGCTGAACGGGACGTCTTCCACTTCCAGAATATGGTGGATCCCCGGAATACGGGTCAGCGCGTCGCGAATATCCTGACGTTTGTTTTCGTCTTTCGCACGGACTTCAACGTGGTCCCAGTGGCGCACCACGGCGAGCGTTTCGTCGTAGTGCTTTAATACGTTACGAATGTTCCCGGTGAGAATTTTAATAAAGCGCAAACGCACAGATTGGCTTTTGATGGTGATTTCAGGGAACAATTTAATGATAAACTTCATGGCGGCAATGTTTCTTAGGCAAGCGTATTAAGGCTTGTAATGGAAAAGAGTACAGCAGCCCACACCCGTGGCTGCATCCAGGCGCGCAAGTATACCACCATCGCGCCGCTCCTGTGCACATTGCGCGTTATTTGCTTATCCGCCCGAGTCCGTTACCATGTCGGGGCGAAGAATATAAGAGTCAATTCACTATGCCGAAGAAGAACGACGCACCGGCCAGTTTCGAAACTGCGCTGAGTGAACTGGAGCAAATCGTTACCCGTCTTGAGAGCGGCGATCTCCCGCTGGAAGAGGCGCTCAACGAATTCGAACGTGGCGTGCAGCTGGCGCGACAGGGGCAGGTCAAACTGCAGCAGGCCGAGCAGCGCGTGCAGATCCTGCTTTCCGACAGCGAAGACGCGAAAACTACGCCTTTCACACCGGACGCCGAGTAAATGGATTTTGCCAACGAGCTTCAGGCGCGTGTAGTTCGCGCCAACGACGCCCTGCGCCGTTTTATTGCACCACAGCCTTTTCAGAACACTCCTCTGGTTGAGGCTATGCACTATGGCGCACTCTTGGGTGGAAAGCGCCTGCGCCCGTTCCTGGTGTACGCCACAGGCAATATGTTTGGTATCAGCGATAACACGCTGGACGCCCCGGCTGCCGCCGTTGAGTGCATCCATGCCTATTCGCTGATCCACGATGATTTACCGGCGATGGACGACGACGACCTGCGTCGCGGTCAACCTACCTGCCATATCAAGTTTGGCGAAGCGAATGCCATTCTGGCGGGCGATGCCCTGCAAACGCTGGCGTTCTCTATTTTGAGCGATGCGCCGATGGCGGAAGTGGCTGACCGTGACCGCCTGGCAATGATTTCCGAACTGGCGATGGCCAGCGGCGTGGCCGGCATGTGCGGCGGACAAGCGCTGGATCTTGAAGCGGAAGGACGTCAGGTTAATCTGGAACAGCTGGAGCGTATTCATCGCCACAAAACCGGGGCATTGATTCGTTCTGCCGTTCGCCTGGGCGCGCTGAGCGCGGGTGAACAAGGGCGCAAAGCCTTGCCGACGCTGGACAGATACGCAGAAAGTATCGGTCTGGCATTCCAGGTTCAGGATGACATTCTGGATGTGGTGGGCGATACTGCAACATTGGGTAAACGTCAGGGTGCGGACCAGCAGCTTGGCAAAAGTACCTACCCCGCCCTGCTGGGTCTTGAGCAAGCCCAACGTAAAGCCCGGGATCTGATTGACGATGCCCGCCAGTCGCTAAATGTACTGGCCGCACAATCGCTGGATACCTCGGCACTGGAAGCGCTAGCGGACTATATAATCCAGCGTGATAAATAAACTATATATCTCGATGAGCCTTTGATGAGTTTTGATATTGCCAAATACCCGACACTGGCGTTAGTTGACTCCACCCAGGAGTTGCGTCTGTTGCCGAAAGAGAGCCTGCCGAAGCTTTGCGACGAGCTGCGTCGCTACCTGCTCGACAGCGTAAGCCGCTCAAGCGGCCATTTCGCCTCCGGGCTTGGCACGGTAGAACTGACCGTGGCGCTGCACTATGTCTATAACACGCCGTTCGATCAGCTTATCTGGGACGTGGGCCACCAGGCCTATCCGCACAAAATTCTGACCGGACGTCGCGATAAAATTGGCACCATTCGTCAGAAAGGTGGCCTGCATCCGTTCCCGTGGCGCGGTGAGAGCGAGTATGACGTGCTGAGCGTCGGCCACTCCTCCACCTCCATTTCTGCGGGCATCGGTATTGCCGTTGCCGCCGAAAAAGAGAATAAACAGCGCCGCACCGTCTGCGTGATTGGTGACGGTGCTATCACCGCCGGGATGGCCTTTGAGGCCATGAACCATGCGGGTGATATCAAACCGGACATGCTGGTTATCCTCAACGATAACGAAATGTCGATTTCCGAGAACGTCGGTGCGCTGAACAACCATCTGGCGCAGCTGCTTTCCGGCAAGCTTTACTCCTCGCTGCGTGAAGGCGGTAAAAAAGTCTTTTCCGGCGTACCGCCGATTAAAGAGCTGCTCAAGCGCACCGAAGAACACATCAAAGGCATGGTCGTGCCGGGTACGCTGTTTGAAGAGCTGGGCTTTAACTATATTGGCCCGGTTGACGGCCATGACGTGCTGGGCCTGGTCACCACCCTCAAGAACATGCGTGACCTGAAAGGCCCGCAGTTCCTGCACATCATGACCAAAAAAGGGCGTGGCTACGAACCGGCGGAAAAAGATCCGATCACCTTCCACGCGGTACCAAAATTCGACCCGTCCAGCGGCTGTCTGCCAAAAAGCAGCGGCGGTATGCCGAGCTATTCCAAAATCTTCGGCGACTGGCTGTGTGAAACCGCCGCGAAAGACAACAAGCTGATGGCGATCACCCCGGCCATGCGTGAAGGCTCCGGCATGGTGGAGTTCTCCAGAAAATACCCTGACCAGTATTTTGACGTGGCGATTGCCGAGCAGCATGCGGTGACGTTCGCAGCGGGCCTGGCCATTGGCGGCTACAAGCCGGTGGTCGCTATCTATTCTACCTTCCTGCAGCGCGCCTACGATCAGGTGATCCATGACGTGGCCATCCAGAAGCTGCCGGTACTGTTTGCGATAGACCGTGCGGGCATCGTCGGCGCTGACGGTCAGACGCACCAGGGCGCATTCGATCTGTCGTTCCTGCGCTGTATTCCGGATATGGTCATCATGACGCCAAGCGACGAAAACGAATGTCGTCAGATGCTGTTTACCGGCTATCACTATCAGGATGGCCCTAGTGCGGTTCGCTACCCACGCGGCAATGCGGTGGGCGTTGAGCTGCAACCCCTGGAAAAACTGGCGATCGGTAAAGGTCTGGTGAAACGTCGCGGTGAGAAAGTGGCGATCCTGAACTTCGGTACGCTGATGCCAGAAGCTGCGAAGGTCGCTGAAACGCTGAACGCTACCCTGGTGGATATGCGCTTCGTGAAGCCGCTCGACGAATCTCTGATTTTGAATTTGGCCGAGACGCATGACGTGCTGGTCACCCTGGAAGAAAACGCCATCATGGGCGGTGCGGGAAGCGGCGTGAACGAGGTGCTGATGGCAAACCGCAAAGTCGTGCCGGTATTGAACCTCGGCCTGCCGGATCATTTCATTCCTCAGGGTACCCAGGATGAAGCCCGTGCGGCTATTGGCCTGGACGCCGCCGGTATTGAAGCCAAAATCCGCGCCTGGCTGGACTAATCCCTCCCCTTTTTCGCTCCTGCTATGCTTAAACGTATTGTTTAAACAGCAGGAGCGGAACCATGCAATACACCACATTAGGAAAAACCGACCTTAAGGTTTCCCGGCTTTGCCTGGGCTGTATGACTTTTGGCGAGCCCGAACGAGGGAACCACGCCTGGACGTTGCCGGAAGAGAGTAGCCGTCCGATTATTAAACGCGCTATCGAGGGCGGCATTAATTTCTTCGACACCGCCAACAGCTACTCCGACGGCAGCAGCGAGGAGATTGTCGGTCGTGCCCTGCGTGACTTTGCGCGTCGGGATGACATTGTGGTCGCCACCAAGGTGTACTACCCGTCAGGTGACCTGACTCAGGGCCTTTCTCGCGCGCAGATCCTGCGCTCTATTGATGACAGCCTTAGACGCCTGAACATGGATTACGTCGACCTGCTGCAAATTCACCGCTGGGATTACAACACGCCGATCGAGGAGACGCTTGAAGCGCTCAACGAGGTGGTGAAAGCCGGTAAAGCGCGCTATATCGGCGCGTCGTCTATGCATGCGTCGCAGTTTGCACAGGCGCTGGATCTCCAGGCACAGCATGGCTGGGCGCGTTTTGTCACCATGCAGGATCACTACAACCTGATCTACCGTGAAGAAGAGCGCGAAATGCTGCCACTGTGCTATCAGGAGGGCGTGGCGGTGATCCCGTGGAGCCCGCTGGCGCGCGGACGTTTAACCCGTCCATGGGGGGAAACCACGGCTCGTCTGGTCTCAGATGAAGTCGGAAAAAATCTCTATGACGGTACAGAAGCCAGCGATGCGTTAATTGCCGAACGCTTAGCCGGGATTGCCGACGATACGGGTGCCACCCGCGCACAGGTGGCGCTGGCGTGGCTGCTGAGTAAGCGCGGGGTCGCGGCACCGATTATCGGGACGTCCAGGGAAGAACAGCTGGATGAACTGCTGAGTGCAGTGGATTTATCCCTGACGCCGGAGCAGATTGCCGAGCTCGAAACGCCGTATCAGCAGCATCCGGTGGTGGGGTTTAAATAAGCCCTCATTCTAACCCTGTCCCAAAGGGCTGGGGTGAGGGGGAACATACGGCTGTGGTGGTCATTCCGTTCACTTTATGTTCCTTGCTACTCTGTAACGACATGACCAGTGAACGTGCCAGGGTGGCTCAATCGCCACCACCCTGGCAACCCGGGCTCCCGGCGGTAAATCGCCGCTTCGCGGTGCCTTCGGCTTATTCCTTCCGGCTTATCGGGTACGGGCGGAGGTAACGTCCCTGTAAAGCCCGCCCTCTCGGCGCATCCATGCGCCTCGCCCCGGCCTTACGGAAACGCCTCAGCGATTTACAGCCGGACCAGAGCATCGCTGAAAGCCTTACATCGTTCTTAAATAACCTTATTGCTGCTTAAAAATGGGAGAGGGAACGAAATCCGTAGGCCGGGTAAGGCGGAGCCGCCACCCGGCAATACAGATCGCACAAAATTAACCGAAGTGATCGTACCCTTTCCAGTCGAGCGTGACCGGGGCACCGTCCTGCACAAACTTCAGCCCTTCGCTCTCCGGCATGATCTGCCCGATGCAGGTAAATTTCGCGCCGAGATGCGCTAACGCCACGTCCAGCGTGCCACGGTTCAGCTCAGGTACCGTGAAGCACAGTTCGTAATCCTCACCACCGGAAAGCGCCCAACGCAGGGCCTGCTCAGGCTTCACGTGGCGAAGCAGTTGCTCTGATAGCGGGAACAGATCCAGGTCGATGCGCGCGCCCACGCCGCTGGCCTTCAGAATATGGCCAAGATCGGAGATCAGCCCGTCGGAGAGATCGATAGCCGAGCTTGCCCGTTCCCGTAGCGCCTGCCCATGCAGAATACGCGGGGTGGGTCGCAGATGGCGTTTCACCAGATACGCCGCGTCGTCAGCATCCTTCACGGTCAAGCGATCCTGAAGAATAGCAAGCCCCGCAGCGCTGTCTCCCGGTGTACCGGTCACGTAGATCCAGTCACCTGGTTTTGCGCCCGAGCGTTTGAGCGCCCGACCGAGGGGCACATAGCCATGGATCGCCAGCGTCATCGACAGCGGCCCGGCAGTAGTGTCACCGCCAATCAGCTGCATATCGTAGTAGTTCAGCTGTTCAAACAGCGCATCGCTAAAGGCTTCAAGCCAGGTTTCATCGACCTCGGGCAGCGTCAGGGCCAGCGTTAGCCATGCCGGATCGGCACCCATCGCGGCCAGATCGCTGACGTTGACCGCCAGCGCTTTATACGCCAGATCGGCAGGATCGATATCGGGTAAAAAATGACGTCCGCACACTAAGGTGTCGGTGCTGATTGCCAGCGTCTGTTTTTCAGGAATATTGAGAAGTGCACAGTCATCGCCAATGCCGGTTTCAACATCAAGACGAGAGGTTCTGACACGGTCGAAATAACGGGCAATCAGGGAGAATTCGCCGCATGCCATACGTTATGCCTCAGCAAATAAAAGAAAAAACCGGAGCCGCACTGCCCGTCAGGCAATGCAGGACTCCGGTTTGCGGATCACTTTTTGTGGGGACGGATCGCAGGTGCAGCTTTATCAAGAACGCCGTTAACAAATTTGTGGCTGTCTTCAGCGCCGAAGGTTTTTGCCAGTTCGATCGCTTCGTTGATGGCCACTTTGTACGGCACATCATCACGTTTAGACAGCTCAAACAGCGCGATACGCAACACTGCTTTTTCCACCTGACCCAGCTCTTCGAGCAGACGGGACAGGTATGGCTTCATCAGACCATCGAGATACGCGCTATTAGTCGCCACTCCCGACAGCAGTTCACGGAAGTACAGAACATCGACGTCTTTCACGTCCTGTTCTGACAGGAACTGGTACTCAACATCGGCGATGTCGTTGTGGGACAACTGCCAGGAGTAAAGTGCCTGAACGGCACATTCACGGGCGCGGCGACGAGCAGCAGGTTTCACGGAATTCCCCTTACAAAAAAATCAGGCCTTGATGGCTTTCAATACATTGATCATTTCAAGCGCGGTCAGTGCAGCTTCTGCACCTTTGTTACCGGCTTTGGTGCCAGCACGTTCGATGGCTTGTTCAATACTTTCGGTGGTCAGCACGCCGAACGCGACAGGAATTTCAGCATCCTGCGCAACGTGTGCCAGACCATTGCTTGCACCGCCCGCAACGTATTCGAAGTGCGCAGTGCCGCCACGAATAACAGTACCCAGCGCGATCACCGCGTCGTATTTACCGGTTTTCGCCAGCGCGCCCGCTGCCAGTGGCAGCTCGTAAGCGCCTGGAACCCAAACAACGGTAATGTTCTCATCTTTCACCTGACCGATACGTTTCAGGGCGTCAATCGCACCTTCCAGCAGGCTGTCGTTGATGAAGTTGTTGAAACGCGCAATGGTGATGGCGACGCGAGCGTCCGGGGTAGCTACAGCAGCTTCAATAATGTTCATACTCTTCCTTTACGGGTTCATTTGGCCCCGCAGGGGGGCGGATTTTATCATAATACTTTGCGCACTGCTTCCCTATTTCAGGAGCAATTACGCTGTCGTTAAATGGAGGCAGACATCCGGGCCTACAGGACGAATCTCGCTGAATGTGAGTTGCGGTGCGTCGGCCAGTTTTTCAAGACCAGGCAGCACAAACAGGCCGCGCGCGTCGTGGCCTAACAGTTTAGGCGCAACGTATACAATCAGTTCATCCACCAGCCCGGCCTGCAACAGCGCACCCGCGAGCGTGGGTCCCGCTTCTACCCAGATGCTGTTCACCTGCTGCTTGCCGAGCAGCATCATCAGCACCACTAAGTCGAGGCGACCGTTGTGCTCAGGTACCATAATGCTACGCACGCCCTCTGGCCATTCGCGCGTATCTTCTTTGGTACGGGCAATCCAGGTTTCACCCGGCTGCTGCACGATGCGATGTTCCGGCGTTATGCGGTTCTGGCTATCAATGACAATACGCAGCGGCTGACGCAGGTTCTCCTGCGGGTAAAGCGCCTGAGTATCGGCATTCAGTTCGTCCCAGCGCACGGTCATAGCCGGATCGTCAGCCAGAACGGTTTCACTGCTGGTGAGGATAGCATGGCTTTGCGCGCGAAGACGTTGCACATCGCGCCTTGCCTGGGGCGAGGTGATCCACTGGCTTTCACCGTTTGCCATCGCCGTACGACCGTCCAGCGAAGCGCCCAGCTTAAGCTGGATATACGGGAACCCGGTGCGCATGCGCTTCAGAAAGCCTTTGTTGATCGCTTCGGCGTCCTGCATCATCAGCCCATGACTGACGTCAATGCCTTCCTGCTGCAGGCGATACAGACCGCGTCCCGCCACCTGCGGATTCGGATCCTGCATCGATGCCACCACGCGGGAAACCCCCGCAGCAATCAGCGCGTCGCAGCACGGTGGGGTACGCCCGTGGTGGCTGCAGGGCTCCAGCGTCACGTAGGCGGTGGCACCGCGTGCCTTCTCGCCTGCCATCCGCAACGCATGGACCTCGG
Organism: Enterobacter cloacae complex sp. IR5458; assembly: GCF_049238025.1. Lineage (NCBI taxonomy): Bacteria > Pseudomonadati > Pseudomonadota > Gammaproteobacteria > Enterobacterales > Enterobacteriaceae > Enterobacter > Enterobacter cloacae complex sp. IR5458. Next base: position 63,111 of record NZ_JBMKIF010000005.1, on the reverse strand, counting down.
CGTGCGGCTCGCCGGCACGATAGTGGAACCCCTCCCCCACGATCTCGCCATCTTTAACGATCACGCACCCGACGTTCGGATTGGGATGGGTAGTAAAACGCCCGCGCTGCGCCAGCTTCATGGCTCGCGCCATGTAAATCTCATCCTGCATGAGCTTAATCCTGTAAGCGGGCGATCTCTTCGCCAAACTCTTTGATATCTTCGAAACTGCGGTAGACAGAGGCGAAGCGGATATAGGCGACCTTATCGAGCTTTTTCAGCTGCTCCATCACCAGGTTGCCGATCATCTTGCTTGGCACCTCGCGCTCGCCCAGACCACGAAGATAAGATTTTATGTGGTTTAACGCCATTTCGACGTCATCCGCGCTGACGGGACGTTTTTCCAGGGCCTTCAGCATCCCGCTACGCAGCTTCTCTTCGTTAAACGGCTCGCGCACATCGTTACTTTTTACCACGCGCGGCATTACCAGCTCAGCAACCTCAAAGGTCGTAAAACGCTCGTTGCACACCAGACACTGCCGACGACGGCGTACGGATGACCCTTCGCCTACAAGACGCGAGTCGATGACTTTGGTATCCACAGCGGAGCAGAATGGGCAATGCATACGGTATCCCTGTTATCCGGTTAACTGAGTTTCATTTTACCCTGATCTGGCCTGACAACAAAGGAAGAGCTTTTTGAGACAAAGGATCTATGTCTGACGGCACGTTGCTGGCTACCATTAGGGAGATCCGTTATTTCAAGGAAATAAACGCTATGACAAGACGTTACCTGAGAATTTTACTGGTGGGGAGCCTCTTCACCCTCAGTGCCTGTGCACAGCAAACCGAAGTCCGTCAGATGAAACAGAGTGTGAATACACTTAATACGGCGATGGACAAACTGAACAAAGAAACGGTGAAGATCACCCAGCAAAACGCGCTGAACGCCAAATCCAGCAGCGGGGTATACCTGCTGCCTGGCGCGAACACACCTGCGCGGCTGAATAGCCAGATTGGCACGCTGAAAATGTCGCTGGTCAATGTGGCAGCGAATGCAGATGGTACGCGCGCAACATTGCGCATTCAGGGAGAATCCAACGATCCGCTGCCCGCTTTTAGCGGCACCGTTGAGTGGGGACAGATCCAGGGCACGACGGACAATTACCAGGAAGTGAACGTGAAGAACCAGCTCTTCACCGCCCCGGCCAGCGTTTTAGCGCCCAGTGATGTGGATATTCCGCTGCAGTTAAGCGGCCTTACGCCAGAACAGTTAGGCTTTATCCGCATTCACGACATCCAACCCGCCGCGCAGTAAACCCTTCCTTCTGAGCGGAGTGAAATGTCACTCCGCTAACATTTACATTTCGTATGGATTGGCAACATAAATGATTGCCGCTACAATCCCGGCCGTTTAAAGTACGCAAACGTGAACGCAATCGATTACGCGTGTGAGAGATATGTGAAACAACACATATTTTTGTGAGCAAGGATTCCTATAATAGGCTCCGCAGAAACACGAAATATTTAGAAACGCAATTCGCGCATTTTTCACTCCCGGAAGGGAATTTCAATCAGTGGCATGATTATGAAAAAAACATTACTCGCAGCTGGCGCCGTGCTGGCACTGTCCTCCTCTTTCACTGTTAACGCAGCGGAAAACGACAAACCACAATATCTCTCCGACTGGTGGCACCAGAGCGTTAACGTGGTTGGTAGCTATCACACCCGTTTCGGACCACAGATCCGCAACGATACCTACCTGGAATACGAAGCATTCGCCAAGAAAGACTGGTTTGATTTCTACGGCTACATGGATGCTCCGGTCTTCTTCGGCGGTAACACCGATGCAAAAGGTATCTGGAACCACGGTTCTCCGCTGTTTATGGAAATCGAACCACGCTTCTCTATCGACAAGCTGACCGGTACCGATCTGAGCTTTGGTCCGTTCAAAGAGTGGTACTTCGCAAACAACTACATCTACGATATGGGCCGCAACAAGTCCGGTCGTCAGAGCACCTGGTACATGGGTCTGGGTACGGACATCGATACTGGCCTGCCAATGAGCCTGTCCCTGAACGTATATGCTAAGTACCAGTGGCAGAACTACGGTGCGGCAAACGAAAACGAGTGGGACGGCTACCGTTTCAAAGTGAAATACTTTGTGCCAATCACTCAGCTGTGGGGCGGCAACCTGAGCTATATCGGCTTCACCAACTTTGACTGGGGCTCAGACCTGGGCGATAACGACTTCCGCGATCTGAACGGTAAGAAAGCACGTACCAATGATTCTATCGCGTCCAGCCACATCCTGGCGCTGAACTACGATCACTGGCACTATTCCGTGGTTGCGCGTTACTGGCACAACGGTGGTCAGTGGAACGACGATGCCAGCCTGAACTTCGGCAACGGCGATTTCAGCGTTCGTTCTACCGGTTGGGGTGGTTACCTGGTCGTGGGTTACAACTTCTAACCCGTGCGGGACTGTGCGGGCTGATGCCCTCACCCTGCCCCTCTCCCACAGGGAGAGGGAACAAATACTAAAAACGGCAACATACGTTGCCGTTTTGCTTTTACCTCGCCGCCGGGCAAAAAAGCCAGCTCAAGAGCTGGCTTTTTATTGCTTAACCTTGCGCAAAAAATCCGCCAGAGACCTGTCCGCACTTTCGCTAAACCGTCTCTCCGTCTGCACGATATTGAGACATCTGTCGAGCCGGAAACAGCGATAGTCATCGCGCCGTTCACACCACGCCGCCAGCAGCCAACGCTCTCCCCAGAAGAACAAGCCCAGCGGCTGAACCTCACGCTTTGAAAGCTGCCCGGCTTCATCACGGTAATGCAACGCCAGCACGTGCTGGGCGGAAATTGCCTGATGAATCATGTCAAAATCGCTGCGGGAGTGGCTTTGCATGCAGAAATCCGGGGCATAAATCCGCGTCTGCTCCGCCTTTCGACGACTCTCCTCAGGCAGGATCGCCAGCACTTTCTCCTGGGCCGACTCCAGCTCGCGCGACAGCGATTCTCCTCCCCAGGTCTTGAGCAGGCGAATTGCGACGATCAGCGCCTCAGACTCCTTATTTGTCAGCATCAGAGGCGGCAGATCAAAACCCGACATCAGCCGGTATCCGCTTCCCGCTTCGCCTTCCACCGGCACGCCGGAGAGCGACAGATCGCGGATATCGCGGTAGACCGTGCGCTCGGAGACGCCAAGCCTGTCCGCCAGATGCGCTGCCGTCGTCAGACGCCTGCCCCGCAGGATCTGCACAATCTGAAACAAACGGTCAGCGCGTCGGGTCATATCGTATTACGCTCTCAGGCAGGTTGATGGAGGCCGACGCGGTTACCTTCGCTGTCGATAAACAAAGCAATGGTGCCAATCCCATCCGGCAGTTCCAGCGGGCCAAACACGCACTCGCCGCCCGCGGAGGCAATGCGATCGAGCGTAGCTGCCAGGTTATCCGTATGCAGATAGATAATAGCGCCCTGCTGCGACGGCGAAACACCCTCAAATTTTGCCAGCGCGCCGCCGGTGGCCGGATCGTCATGCGGGAATACCGCGAGCTCTGCCATGTCCATTTTCTCACGTCTCAGCTGTACCTGCATGACTGGCTCATAAAATTTGATGGCGCGATCCATATCTACCACGGGAATTTCAAACCAGTTAATCACACTTTTCATACATCCTCCTGACTGTTGTTGGGGTTCGAAAAGAGTCTACGACAGGGCTCCTGACAGCATACTGTCAGGAGTGTTTGTCAGGAGCAGATAAAAAAAATCCCGGTCAACCGACCGGGATTTCGATAACACGCTATTCGACGCCTTACGGCAGAATGGACGGCTGATCCGCCCCTTCTTTCTCAACCTTCTGCTGGAGCAGGTGCTCGCGCTTCATGCCGAGTTTCAGTGCCAGTGCGGATGCGACGTAGATAGACGACGCCGTACCAATGGAGACACCAATCAGCATGGTCAGCGAGAAGCCTTCCAGTACCGGGCCACCGAACAGGAACAGCATCAGGATCACCATCAAAGTGGTACCGGAGGTGATCAGGGTACGGTGCAGCGTCTGGGTCAACGACACGTTAAAGATTTCGTACGGCGTACCGCGACGGATCTTACGGAAGTTTTCACGGATACGGTCAGATACCACGATACTGTCGTTCAGTGAGTAACCGATAACGGACATCAGGGATGCCACGATGGTCAGGTCAACCTCAATGTGGAACAGCGACAGAACCCCCATGGTGATCACCACGTCGTGCGCCAGGGCGATAACCACCCCGGCCGCCAGTCGCCACTCGAAGCGGAAACCGACGTACACCAGGATGGAGATCAGCGCCACCAGCAGCGCCATTGCACCGGTCTGCGCCAGGTCCGCACCCACGCTCGGGCCGACAAACTCAATACGCTTGACCGCCGCGTTCTGGCTGGTTGTTTCGTTAATCACGTTAACAACCTTGCTGCCCAGCTCCTGGCTGCCGTTAGCATCGTGTACCGGCGGCATACGCACCATGATGTCACGGCTGCTGCCGAAGTTCTGGAGCAGCGGCTCTTCAAAGCCCGCTTTCTGCAGAGACAGACGCATCTGGTCCATATCGACCGGTTTTTCCAGGGAGATCTCGATAACCGTACCACCGGTGAAATCCAGACCCCAGTTAAAGCCTTTCACGCCCATAACGACGATGGACAGAATCAGCAGTAAACCTGAAATGCCGAAGGCCCAGTAGTCCCAGCGCATAAAGTCCCAGACTTTACGGCCATGGTTCAATTGTTCAACAGTATATTCCTGTGCCACAACGCACTCCTCAGATAGACAGCTTTTTGACGCGCTTGCCGCCGTACAGCAGGTTCACGATGGCACGGGTGCCGACAATAGCGGTAAACATTGACGTTGCGACACCGATACCGGTAGTAATCGCAAAGCCTTTGATCGCGCCAGTACCCACTGCATACAGGATAAGAACCTTAATCAGTGTTGTTACGTTCGCATCGAAAATAGAGCTGAACGCGCCTTTATAACCTTCGTCAATCGCCTGCTGAACAGAGCGACCGTTGCTCAACTCTTCTTTGATACGTTCGTTAATCAGTACGTTGGCGTCGACCGCCACCGCAAGGGTCAGAACGATACCCGCAATCCCCGGCATGGTCAGCGTCGCCCCTGGCAGCAGGGACATAATGCCGATGATCAGCACCAGGTTGGCGACCAGCGCACTGGTCGCAATCAGACCAAACTTCTTATAGAAGAAGATCATGAAGAGGATAGAGACCACCAGACCGGCCAGACACGCTTCCAGACCCTGTTGGATGTTCTGCATGCCCAGCGTTGGACCAATGGTACGTTCTTCAACAATCTGAATTGGCGCAATCAGCGCACCGGCACGCAGCAGCAGAGAGAGCTGACGCGCTTCGTTCGGGTTGCTAATACCGGTAATACGGAAGCTGTTACCCAGACGAGACTGGATATTGGCGATGTTAATCACCTCTTCCTCTTTCACCAGCACTGCACGACCGTTCGCATCTTTCTTACCGCTGTCTTTGTACTCCACGAACAGGGTGGCCATCGGTTTACCGATGTTGTCCTTGGTGAAGTTAGACATGATGTTACCACCCGCGCTATCCAGCGAGATGTTAACCTGCGGCTGGTTGTATTCGTCCTGGCTGGAAGTGGAGTCGGTAATATGGTCACCGGTCAGAATGACGCGTTTGTACAGCACAACGGGCTGACCTTCGCGGGTCTGTTTCACTTCGGAGTCACCCGGAATACGGCCTGCTGCGGCAGCGGACTGATCGACGTTAGAGTTAACCAGACGGAATTCCAGCGTTGCGGTCGCACCCAGAATCTCTTTCGCACGCGCAGTGTCCTGAATACCCGGCAGTTCAACCACGATACGGTCAGCACCCTGACGCTGTACCAGCGGCTCAGCCACGCCCAGTTGGTTTACACGGTTACGCAGAATGTTGATGTTCTGCTGAACGGCATATTCACGCGCTTCTTTCAGACGCGCATCGGTCATCACCGCGCGCAGCTGGTTGCTGCCCTGAGAGGTGATCACCAGGTCACGGTGACGTTGGGTCAGGTAATCTACAGCCTTATCGCGCGCCGTACTGTCGCGGAACGTGATGCTCATGCCGTAGTTATCTTCTTTACGCACGGTAGTGTACGGGATGCCTTTGTCGCGCAGATCGCTGCGCAGGCTGTCGATATTCTGTTCCTGCAGCTTGCCGAGCGCGGTATCCATATCCACTTCCATCAGGAAGTGAACACCACCACGCAGGTCAAGACCCAGTTTCATCGGCTCTGCGTTCAGCGCAGCCAGCCAACGCGGGGTTGCAGGAGCAAGGTTAAGCGCCACGACATATTTGTCACCCAGCACGCCCATCAGCGCTTCGCGAGCGCGGAGCTGCGTGTCGGTGGTGTCGAAGCGAGCAAGAATTGCACCCTCTTCCAGAGCCACAGACTTAGCGGTAATTTTTTCTTCTTGTAACGTTTTCTGGACCTGGATCAGCGTTTGCTCACTGGCGGCGACACCGCGCGCGCCAGTGATTTGAACGGCCGGATCCTCACCATACAGGTTGGGAAGCGCGTACAGCAGGCCGACGAGAATCACGACGACCAGCATGATGTACTTCCACAAAGGATAACGGTTTAACACGGCAGTTCCCTTTGGGAAAAGTTGGGATTACAGCGCCTTCATGGTGCCTTTCGGCAGAACGGCAGCTACGAAGTCACGTTTGATAACCACTTCAGTGGTGTCGTTCAGGGCGATTGCAATGTAGCCACTTTCAGCCACTTTGGTTACGCGACCGACCAGACCACCGTTGGTCAGCACTTCATCGCCTTTCGCGATGGAGTCCATCAGCTTTTTGTGCTCTTTGGTACGCTTCTGCTGTGGGCGGAGGATCATGAAGTAGAAGATCAGACCGAACACAACCAGCATCAGGATCAGAGACATCGGGCTGCCCTGCGCCGGAGCACCTGTTGCCGCTACCGCATCAGAAATAAAAAAGCTCATTCAAATTCCCTCATTATTAAAATTAATCAACGTTCAACGGTGGAACATCCCGCCCCTGACGTTGGTAGAAATCGGTCACGAAGCTCTCTAATTTACCCTCTTCGATAGCCTTACGTAAACCAGCCATTAAGCGCTGATAATAACGAAGATTATGAATGGTATTGAGACGCGCGCCCAAAATCTCGTTGCAACGATCGAGATGATGCAGATACGCGCGGGAATAATTGCGACAGGTATAGCAATCGCACTCGGAATCGAGCGGGCTGGTGTCACTCTTATGCTTCGCGTTACGGATTTTCACCACGCCGTCAGTCACGAACAGATGACCGTTACGTGCGTTACGGGTTGGCATGACGCAGTCGAACATATCGATGCCGCGACGTACGCCTTCCACCAGATCTTCTGGTTTACCCACACCCATCAGGTATCGTGGTTTATCCGCCGGGATTTGCGGGCAGACATGCTCCAGAATGCGGTGCATATCTTCCTTCGGCTCACCCACAGCCAAACCGCCGACAGCGTAGCCATCAAAACCTATCTCTACCAGACCTTTAACGGAGATATCGCGTAAATCTTCGTAAACGCTGCCCTGGATAATGCCGAACAGCGCATTTTTGTTCTGCAGGGAGTCAAAACGGTCGCGGCTACGCTTCGCCCAACGCAGAGACATCTCCATAGAGCGTTTCGCGTAGTCCCAGTCAGCCGGGTATGGCGTACATTCGTCGAAGATCATCACGATGTCAGAACCGAGATCGTACTGAATCTCCATCGACTTTTCTGGATCGAGGAAAATCGGATCGCCGTTGATCGGGTTACGGAAGTGAACGCCCTGCTCGGTGATCTTGCGGATATCCCCCAGGCTGAAGACCTGGAAACCGCCGGAATCGGTCAGGATTGGGCCTTTCCACTGCATGAAGTCGTGCAGGTCACCGTGCAGCTTCATGATCTCCTGACCCGGGCGCAGCCACAGGTGGAAGGTGTTACCGAGGATAATCTGTGCGCCAGTGGCTTCAACTTCTTCCGGCGTCATCCCTTTTACGGTGCCGTACGTACCCACAGGCATAAATGCGGGGGTTTCCACCACGCCGCGATCAAACACCAGACGACCGCGACGCGCGCGGCCATCGGTGGTATCGAGTTCAAATTTCATTTTTTCTCCGACGTCAGAAAAACAGTCCAACGTTGTCATACGGTGCCGCGGACTTATTCCCCGACACGCTCATTCAAAGCCTGCGGATTGTACGTGATAAACATCGCGTCCCCGTAGCTAAAAAAGCGATATTTTTGTTCTACCGCAGACTTGTAAGCATTCATCGTATGCTGATAACCCGCAAACGCGGAAACCAGCATAATCAGCGTCGATTCAGGCAGATGGAAGTTGGTCACCAGCGCATCAATGACTTTGTACTGGTAGCCCGGGTAGATAAAGATCTGCGTATCGCCAAAGAACGGCTCGATGAGACCCGTTTTCGCGGCCTGTGCAGCGCTCTCCAGCGAACGGACTGAAGTCGTGCCTACCGCAACCACGCGGTTTCCGCGCGCTTTCGCCGCCAGCACCGCGTCCACCACCTCCTGAGGCACTTCGGCATACTCAGAGTGCATGATGTGGTCTTCAATGCTGTCTACGCGTACCGGCTGGAACGTACCCGCGCCGACGTGCAGCGTCACGAACGCCATCTCAACGCCCTTCGCGCGCAGTTTTTCCAGCAGCGGTTCATCAAAGTGCAGGCCCGCCGTCGGCGCCGCGACCGCGCCAGGTTTCTGGCTGTAGACGGTCTGGTACAGCTCGCGATCGGCCTCTTCGTCCGGGCGTTCAATATACGGTGGCAGCGGCATATGGCCGATGGCGTTAAGGATATCGAGGACCGTGCGCTCGTCCTGGAATTCCACCTCAAACAGCGCGTCGTGACGCGCAGTCATGGTCGCTTTAATGCTCTCGTCATCGCCCAGCAGCAGTTCTGCGCCCGGCTTCGGCGCTTTAGAGGCGCGAATATGTGCCAGAATACGTTTATCATCGAGCATACGTTCGACCAGCACTTCAATCTTGCCGCCGCTGGCCTTACGGCCAAACAGACGCGCCGGGATCACGCGGGTGTTATTAAAGACCAGCAGATCGCCAGGGTTGAGCTTGTCGAGCAAATCGGTGAAAGTACCGTGCGTCAGCTCGCCCGTTGGCCCATCCAGCGACAGTAAGCGACAGCTGCTGCGCTCAGGCATGGGATAGTGAGCAATCAGGGATTCAGGTAGTTCAAAGGAGAAATCGGCGACGCGCATGACGTATACTCGTGACTTAAAAACAGGCGGCATAGTCTAGTGCTCACACCCTTTTGCTGCAACAATTAGCCGCCCCCGGACAAATAAAACGCATGAATTTTCTCGCTCACCTGCATCTCGCTCACCTCGCTGACAGCTCCCTTTCCGGCAATTTGCTGGCCGATTTCGTGCGCGGCAACCCTGCAGAAGACTATTCCCCTGAGGTTGTCGACGGCATCTTTATGCACCGCCGCATTGATGTCATCACCGATAACCTGCCAGAGGTCACGGAAGCCAAAGCGTGGTTCCGCCCTGAGACGCGCCGCGTTGCGCCGATCACGCTGGATGTGATGTGGGACCATTTCCTGTCTCGCCACTGGGAACAGCTCTCCCCGTCGCTACCGTTGCCAGAGTTTGTGCGCTACGCCCATGCACAGGTGTCGGTCATTTTGCCCGACTCACCGCCGCGCTTTGTCAATCTGAACAACTATTTGTGGTCAGAACGCTGGCTGGAGCGCTATGGTGAGATGGCTTTTATCCAGAACGTCCTGAATGGCATGGCCAGCCGCCGGCCTCGTCTGGATGCGCTGCGCGACTCCTGGTATGACCTGGACGCACACTATGACGCGCTGGAGACGCAATTCTGGCAGTTCTATCCGCGCATGATGGCGCAAGCGAAAAACAAACAGCTGTGACAGATTTACATTGATAGGTAAAAGCTGGCGGAACGATTGTCACCACCTCTTTGTCTTATCCATGAACACTCTCTATACTGGCTCGCGTTGCGTTCCAAATAACCTTAGTATCTACAGGAGAATCATATGGTTCTGGTAACTCGTCCGGCTCCGGATTTTACAGCTGCAGCAGTTCTGGGCAACGGTGAAATCGTTGAAAACTTCAACTTCAAACAGCACACCAACGGTAAAGCGACCGTTCTGTTCTTCTGGCCAATGGACTTCACCTTCGTTTGCCCGTCTGAGCTGATCGCCTTCGACAAACGTTATGAAGAATTCCAGAAGCGTGGCGTGGAAGTGGTTGGCGTCTCCTTCGACTCTGAATTTGTACACAACGCATGGCGTAACACCCCTGTCGACAAAGGCGGCATCGGTGCGGTGAAATACGCAATGGTTGCGGACATCAAACGCGAAATCCAGCAGGCTTACGGTATCGAACATCCGGACGCTGGCGTTGCACTGCGCGGTTCTTTCCTGATCGACGCAAACGGCATCGTTCGTCACCAGGTTGTTAACGATCTGCCGCTGGGTCGTAACATCGACGAAATGCTGCGCATGGTTGACGCGCTGCAGTTCCACGAAGAGCACGGCGAAGTGTGCCCGGCTCAGTGGGAAAAAGGTAAAGAAGGTATGGCTGCTTCCCCAGACGGCGTAGCAAAATACCTGTCTGAGAACGTATCCAGCCTGTAATCGGCACGGTTTACGAATAAGGCCCGCACATGCGGGCCTTTTTTTATGCTTTACGCTGCGTCTCTCGCCAGATGCGCCAGGCCATAAGCGCCAGCAGGATCACGCCCACAATCAGCACGCTCCACACCAGCAGCGCGTTCCTCCGGCTCTCCTGCTCGCCCGCAGAAGTGGCGGTTAAACGCGCCTCACCACCCAACGCGACATCATCCACAATATCGGCCTGCGGCAGATTCGCCATATCATAGGTTTTGCGCAGGTCGGCGGGGATCAGCATGTCAGGTTCCAGGTTTGCTGGTTTTGCCGCCCCGTTTCCCCAGGCGAGCACGTACGGTGCTTTCCCCTGCGCGTTAAACACCAGATCAACGCGGTCGCGATGCCCTATGACGTTCGGAAGGTATTCAGGCAGACGCGCATTCAGCGTCGTGATTTTTACCGCCTGGATCCGCTCTCCGTTAAGCGAAACCGGCGCAGACGTTTTGCCCTCCAGGCGGTAAAGAACCTCTTTTTTCAGGGGGTGCCATGTGTCTTTTTCCGTACTTCGCCACGCGATCTCCACGGGCAGAACGCCGTCGCCATTCAGCAAGAAGCTGACCGCGCTCAATGGCTGCGGGTGCGCCCAGTGCCACTGCGCTTCGCTTGTCGATAGCTGTTCCCCTTCCCCCTCCAGGTCGATCGCTTCCGGAGCCATCTGCGCAGGGGCGCTAATCGCGTTTACGCCGGTCAAGGTCATGCCCTGGCTCTGCGTATTCAGCACCACCATGAGATAGCGATTCGCATCAGGAGATAAAACCGTATCGGTATCGATCCGATCGAGCTTAAGGCGATCCTGGCCACTGACGACGTCCAGCAAGGGCATATCCTCGCGTAGGGTATACCAGCGCTTCAAATCCTCGCTGTAATAGACCGACGCCGTTCCCTGCCACGACGTCTGAGGGGGATTCCAGAGCAGCTGCAGCTGGGATATAGCCATCTCACCCGTCGCCTGCTCTGGCAAGGTCAGCAGATAATGTTGCCCGGCCACGGCAGCTTTCTGCCCTTCGAGCACAATCTCAACGCCATTTCCGGAACGGAGCAGGATCTTATTGCTATCACCGGCATCTGGCGCCGCGGCAAGCGGTGAGGCGTCCAGAGGAAAAAGACGCAGCGCCGTGGATTGCGCCACCACCTGCGGGCGCGTCGCGGTGACCAGGCTGAAGGGAACCGGCTCACCCGACTGATTAAAGACGCGGACATCGTCCAGATTCGGGGAGGTGCTCTGTTCATAGACGGCGAGCGGCAGCAATACCCGATACCACTGGGAAGGAACCGACGTTTCCAGTGAACGACCAAAGGCATAATCCCGCGGCGATTCCGTTTGTATCTCGTCGCAGAACGCCATGCCCGATAGCGCCAGCAGCGTGGTACAGACTACCGCTTTCATCCATTTCATTTTTCATCTCCAGTTTTAGGCGGTAGTGGCGAGAAATACCCCACGATCAGGACCAGTATCGCCACGCCGATAAATGCCACGGCACGGGACAGGCCGCCTCCGCCTGCGCTGTCCACCAGCATCAGTTTAACCATCACGACCCCTAGCAAGGCGGCCCCGCAGAGCCACTCCTGGCGGGAGGCCAGGCGGGTAGCATGGACCATGACCACCAGCGCGATCAGCATCCAGAACAGGGCAAACGTGGTCTGGATAAGCCGCGAATCCCACAGCGACGCCATATTCCAGGCCACATCCCCATACCAGGCCAGGGCGCGCATCAGCGCCCCGTTAAGCCACCAGAAGCCAAACGCCATGATAGCAACGGCAGGCCACGGGCGAGCCTGAGCAAGCAACGCGGGATAGTAGCGATCCACTGCCCGATAAAAGACCACCAGCCCCAGCAGCGCGAATGCCGCGCCTTCCTCAAGCGGGTTCACCAGCGGCAGCCAGGTTTGCCGGTAAACGACGCCGTCCTGGAAATTGGTCACGACCAGCAGCACCAGCAGCGCCACGACGACAGGGATCGGCGCCAGGCAGGTATAGAGCGTAGGCCACTCCCCGAACGGCCACGCGCGGCGACGCACCGCCGCGGAAAGCGCCAGAATCACGCCGCCCCCAGCCGCCATCGCCAGTCCACTGCCCCACGCCGCCATGCCCCACGGTAGCGCGCGAGCAAACCAGTAAAGCTCAGCCGCCAGCGCCAGTAAAATCATCCAGCAAAGCGTCAGGTGCAGCCCCATCGCGATGCGCGGCAGCAGTCTTTCACCGTCACGTCGCAGCAGCATCAGTGCGGCAGGAAGTGCAATGCACCAGGCCAGATTTGACCAGCCAGCGGCAACGATCTGCTGATGCAAAAGCTGGTAAACCACCATCACCAGCATCAGTGGCCACAGCAGCCATTTGCTGGCATCCAGCTCCCGCCACGCCAGACGAGCGGCAGCCTGGCGCCAGCCCCAGACCGAGACGGCCGAGAGCGCCAGCACGCCTGCCAGAACAGGTAATTCTTGTTTCAGCACCCGTTGCGAGGCCCCCAATAGCGCCACGATCCAGAACAACAGGCCGCCTGCCAACAACGCCCAACTGACCGGCAGAACACTTTTGCGCCATAGCCACGCCCCAGCCAGCCAGCAAAGGCTGAGGATGGCGAAGATAAGGAGAAGGCTCAGCGACGTCACGCCGTCCATTTGCGCCCACAGCGCGCTGCCGAGTGCCAGCACCAGCAGCGCCGTCCCGCTATAGCTCATACGACGCTGGTTCTGCTGCATGCCCAGCCAGAGGATACCCAGCCCCTCCAGCGCCCAGGCCATCGCCGTCCAGCGCGCCGAGAGCGCCAGCGGAATGGAGAGCGTAGCGAACCCGCCGCCGATGGCCAGCGCCGCCATGACCAGTGGTCGTCCGATAGACGGATAGCGCCGCAGCGCGAGGAACGCAATGGTAAGATAAAATGCCCCATATCCGAGCGCGCTCAGCGCCGGGCCATATTCCCAGTGCCGGGTCATGCCGTACTGCATCCCGAAGCCAATCAGCGGCGGAGCAAACAGCAGTACGCCGTCAATAATCTGTTTCCCTTTTTCCTGCGCCCGCAGCGACAGCGCCACGCACAGCACGCCGAATATCAGCGTATTGGCAATCAGGAACAGCTGGCACACCCAATAGTGTTCAGGTTGATAGTCGTTCAGCCCCCAGAGGCCGCCCACGCCAAACGTAAAAAGCAGACCGAGCAGATTGAGCTCGCGCCAGTGCTGCCAGATGCTGATGGCGAGAATACCGATGGAAAGCAGGAGATAGAAAGAGAACAGCGCCACAAAGTTGCCGCCTCCGGTAGACAGGAGCAGCGGTGCCAGATACCCGCCGAGGCTCGCCAGCATGGCCAGGCTCAAGGCCTTTTGCAGCACGGCCAGCCCGACGCTCGCGGCGCAAATCGCTACCAGCAGCGCAAAAGCCAGCGTCATCGGCAACATTTGCCAGAGCCGGAAGGCACCAAAGACCGTCAGGTAAAGAATGCCCGTCGCCCCACCCTGTAAGATAAGCGCATAAACCGGCTGCTTATGCCGCAGTCGCCAGCCAATCGCCAGCAGAACGATGGCAAACAGCGCCGTCGCCACCAGGCGCAACTCAAGCGGGAACAGGGAATGTTCGACGGTATAGCGCAGCAGGAAAGAGAGACCGAGGAAAAGCAGCAGGATCCCCAGCTTCGCCAGCGGATTTCCCTGCATAAACCAGCGCACCAGCGACGTCAGTATGCCGCCAAAGACGGATGGCTGTTTTGCCGCAGGGGCAGGAGCGGAAACGGGAGCGGGTTCTGCCCTGGGCACGCTGGCGTCCGGACGCCAGGGGTCGACAGGTGCGGGAGTGTGCTCAACCACTGGCGCGGTCACAACCACCGGCGCGGCGGTCTGCGCCGTCTCCGACGCTATCTCAGCGGCACCACGCTGCTCAAGCGCTTCAATGCGCTGGCGAAGCCTGGCGATCTCCTGCCGCGCCGCCGTGCTCCGATTAAAGCCAATAACCGCAAGCACGGGCGCAACCACCAGCGCAAAAACCAGTAACAAACAGCCAAGGATGTAGAGCTCGTCCATGTTTCCACCTTCACCGTAAACTATTCGTTAAGATTGACACAAATCGTTGCATTTGCGCCATCTTAAAGGTGGAAACATTTACCGTCGCGTTAGCTGCCGACCCAGATCGTCGCGGATATCGCCGGCAGCGCCAGCACGCCGTCCTGAATCGTCGCCTTGCCCTCTTTATTCTTCCACGTAGCCACCTTCAACAGCGGGGAATCATCCAGCACCACTTCACAAGCCTCGCCCCGGTTGATAGCCACCAGTACGCGCTGCTGGTTATAGACGCGGACAAAGACCACCACGTTATCGTGGGCATACACCACCTGGCAGCCGCCGTAGCGCAGGGCTAGACTCTGTTTACGCAGCTTCGCCAGCCGCTGATAGAGGCTGAACAGCACCTTGTCCTGTTTTTCTGGCGCCCACGGGAAGGTTTTGCGACAGTACGGATCGTTGTTGCCGTCCAGTCCCACTTCGTCTCCGTAGTAGATACACGGTACGCCCGGCCAGGTGAAGAGCCAGGTGACCGCCAGCGGCAGACGTGCCACATCCTTGCCGAGCAGGGATTTAAAGCGTGCGGTATCGTGACTATCAAGCTGGTTAAACATCCTCAGCTGCTGCTGATGAGACAGCCCGGCGCGGTAGTTATCCATCCACGCTGCGCAGGTTTCGGCGTCAATGTGGTTCGGATCGTAGGAGATATCGGTATTCGCCAGGAAACCCCATAGCGGGAAGGTAAAACCGCGATAGTTCATCGCCGCATCTTCGGCATCGTTTTGCAGCCACTGCCGCGCGTCGCCAAAGTGTTCGCCAAACACGAACGCTTCAGGCCGGGCCGCTTTTGCCGAGCGCGTGATCCCACCGACGTGCTGCAGGTTATTTCGCGCCCCTCCCGCTTCACCCAGCATATGTACGACGTCCAGACGCCAGCCGTCCATATTCCACGGGGCGTTCAGCCAGTGGCGGACGATGCTGTCTTCGCCGCCGTAAATCTCATTAACCAGCGTTGATGACTGGAAATCCAGCTTCGGCAGACTGGGGTAGCCCAGCCAGTCCAGGGCACGCCCCTCCTCATTAAAGCTGTACCAGTCACGCTGCGGCGAGTCCGGGTTATGACATGCTCCGCCCATCGACTGGTTATGACGGTCAAACCAGGCGTGCGAATCTCCGCTGTGGTTAAACACGCCGTCCAGAATCAGGCGCATGCCTTCCTTAAGGGTGTTCTCTCGCAGGCGCAGCAGTGCCTCGTCCCCGCCAAACTGCGCGTCAACGTGGCGATAATCCTGTGTATCGTATTTATGTACGCTCGGGGCTTTAAACACCGGGTTGAGGTACAGCGCCGTCACGCCCAGTTTTTTCAGGTACGGCAGCTTTTCGCTGATGCCGTCGAGATCGCCGCCGTAAAACGTCGAGCCGCCCGCCTGCGCCGTCACCGGCTCATCCCATTTTTTCAGGATAATGTCGTGGCCCGCCGCGTGGTGGTGATAGACCTTATCCTGGTCGGCAGTGCGTTTTTCGCTACGCGCAAAGCGGTCCGGGAAAATCTGGTAAAAGACCTGATCGTTAACCCACTGCGGTCCGCTATCCGGATAATCAACGGCAAACTGTTCCAGCCGTGCGAGCGGGAACCGGCTAAACCCCTGCGGGGTAAACCACAGCTGACGATGGTTCCACAGCAGCTTGAAGCTATAACGGCGGCGCGGCTGCCCGCTACGCAAATCGATATTCGCCCGCCAGGCGGTGATCCCCGGCTGCGGCTGGCTGCGCAGCTTGTGCATTTTCAGCCCGGTCTCTTCATTATCAATTTCGGCGCGGAGCGTCACGCGTTCAGGCTGATTTTCCCCCGCCAGCCAGAGCGTAATCACAAGGTTGTCTTTGTTTTGCTTAACAAATGGGGCAACCGGAAGGTGCCAGGCATTTAACATCACGAATCCCCTTTGATGAAATTGACGTCACCTTGCCACAGGGTGGTTAAGGATAGCTCACCATGACGTGATTTATTGGGGGAGGAGGACGGGGGAGGAGGGATCAGTGCGGCCTGATGCCCTCACCCTAACCCTCTCCCACAGGGAGAGGGAATAAAAAAATTACTGCGCTTCTGCCAGTTGGCGATCGCGGCGGCATTTAAACACCCAGCCCACCAGCAGCAGGACGATCCACGCACAGCCCACGTAGAGGGAAATACGGGTATCCGGATGGTAGCCAATCAGGCCAATGATAAACACCAGGAAGATCAGCCCGACGACGGTTGTTGCAACGCCACCCGGGACTTTAAACTTCAGCGCTTTCGCCTCTTCCGGCGACAGGCGACGGCGGAACGCAATCTGCGACAGCAGGATCATGATCCACACCCACACGGTCGCGAAGGTCGCCAGCGACGCAATCACCAGGAAGACGTTCTCCGGCATGATGTAGTTCAGGTAAACCGAGAACAGCAGCGCAACGGTCATGACCACCACCGTCACCCACGGCGTGCCGCGGCGGGAGGTTTTAGCGAACACCTTCGGCGCACTGCCCTGCTCCGCCATGCCGTGTAGCATACGGCCCACGCCAAAGACGTCACTGTTGATCGCGGAAAGCGACGCGGTCAGCACCACGAAGTTCAGAATGCTGGCAGCAAACGCAATGCCCATATGCTGGAAGGTCAGCACAAACGGGCTACCGTTGGTACCGACCTGGTTCCACGGGTAGATGGACATAATCACGAACAGCGTGCCCACATAGAACACCAGAATACGCATCGGCACGGAGTTGATGGCACGTGGAATGGATTTCTCAGGGTCTTTCGCTTCCCCGGCGGTGATACCAATAATTTCAATACCGCCGTAGGCGAACATCACCATCTGCAGCGACATCACCATCCCGAGCCAGCCGTTGCTGAAGAAGCCCCCGTTGCTCCAGAGGTTATGGATCCCGGTCGGCTGACCGCCGTTGCCAATCCCCCAGAGGATGATGCCAAAACCGGCCACAATCATGATGATAATGGTGGCGACCTTGAAGAAGGAGAACCAGAACTCAAGTTCGCCGAACACCTTCACGCTCATCAGGTTGACGGCGCAGATGAGCAGCACCACGCTCAGCACCCAGATCCAGTGCGGCACCGTCGGGAACCAGACGCCCATATAGATACCAAACGCCGTCACATCGGCAATGGCCACAATCAAAATTTCAAAGCAGTAGGTCCAGCCAGTGATAAACCCGGCCAGCGGTCCGAGGTTTTCCTGCGCATAGCGCGAGAACGAACTGGCAGAAGGATTGTGAACCGACATCTCTCCGAGGGCGCGCATGATGATATACGCCGCCACGCCGCCGATGATGTAGGCCAGCAGAACGCTTGGACCGGCCATTTTGATGGCATCTGCCGAGCCATAAAAAAGACCGGTACCAATCGCAGAGCCCAGCGCCATAAAGCGGATGTGGCGTGTGCTGAGACCACGTTTAAGTTTGTTAGTGCTTTCCATTAAAATCTTGCCATTCAACACGAAAAAACAAAAAACCACGGGGCCTTAAGCCCCGTGGTTAAACAGTTTGTTGCCGTTGATTAATGGGCGTTAGATGCAACCTGGCGCCCTGCAGCACGGTCCCAGATAATCGCCAGAACCAGTGCAACAACGGTAGGCATCAGCCAGGCCAGGCCCTGCTCGGACAGCGGCAGACGCTGTGTCCAGGCGGGCAGAATCGCGGCGAACGCTGATGCTTTAATCCCGTCAAGGATACCAAAAATCAGGCTGATAAACATGGCTGGCGCAATAATTCGTGAGGAGTTATTCCACCACGGACGGGTGAAGCTCAGCACCACCAGCACGATGCACGGCGGATAGATGGCCGTCAGCACCGGAATAGAGACCTGAATCAGGTGGCTCAGACCGAGGTTGGACACCGCCATGGAGAAGATACCGAGGATAAACACCAGGGTGCGGTAAGAGAGCGGCAGATACTGCGCAAAGAACTCAGCACAGGCGCAGGTCAGGCCCACTGCGGTCACCAGACACGCCAGGAAAATCAGCGCCGCCAGCAGCATACTGCCCGCACCACCGAAGGTGTGCTGGACGTAAGCGTGCAGAATAGCCGCACCGTTCGCATTCTGATCAACCAGCATGGCGCTATCAGAGCCCAGGCGGAACAGCGCCAGATACAGCAGCGTCAGACCCACACCAGCCATCAGGCCAGCCCAGATGGTATAGCGGGTCAGCAGACGCGCTTCGGTCACACCGCGGGAACGCGCGGCGTTAACGATAACAATACCAAACACCATTGCGCCCAGCGTATCCATCGTCAGGTAGCCGTTCACAAAACCGTTAGAGAACGCGGCGTTTTTATAGGCGTCCATTGCGTCGCTGATCGGGCCTGCTGGCCAGATGATAGCGGCCACGGCGAGAACGATCAGGGCGATGATTTTCAGCGGTGCCAGGAAGTTACCCACGGTATCCAGCAGTTTGCCCGGATAGAGGGAGACCAGAATGACAATCGCGAAGTAGACCAGGCTGTAGATAAACAGCGGCATCGGGCCGTCGCCGGTCAGCGGAGCAATCCCCACTTCAAAGGAAACGGTCGCCGTGCGCGGGGTGGCAAACAGCGGGCCCACGGCCAGATAGCAGACGGTGGCCAGCAGAACACCTGCGACTTTGCCAATCGGCGTGCTGAGGCTGTCCACGCCGCCACCGACTTTCGCCAGCGCGACGACGGTCAGTACCGGTAGACCCACGGCAGTAATCAGGAAACCAAACGCAGCGGTCCAGACGTGTTCACCCGCCTGTAAGCCAACCATTGGAGGGAAAATAATGTTGCCTGCGCCAACGAACAGCGCAAATGTCATAAAGCCCAGCGCGATGATGTCACGCGATTTTAAGTGATGGGTCATAAAACCTTACTGCCTGTGGATGTGGTGTTGAAAACATTGAGATTTTCGTTTTCCCTGACGGGACGATACAGCCGAAAAATTGCTCAATTTCAGCGGGAAATGCTCCCGTCCTGGCGTGGAGAAGAATAGTTTTTCGATTTACCACGCAAATACAGTCGGTCTGACAGTATCTGGGGGGCAATTTAAACGCTTATAACGTTTAAAGGCAAGGTGGGATCTCAAAACCAGAACAATATGCCAGCATGAAAATACACACCAGCACAATACGCTATTTACAGGAAAAACTCATGGCTAATCATGCGAACAAAAAACACCCAGCCGTATATTATTCATCCGCGTTTCGCTTGACTGCAAAGCAAACGGGCCAGCAGACGCTGACCCGTGGAAAGGGAAAATGACACACCTGCCCTCAGGCGGTCTTTTTGGCAATTAATCGTTCCGGAATAACGAAACTGAAGCGGGTTCCTTTCCCCAGCGTACTCTGAATATCAAGTCGGCTTTCGTGGTGATTTACCGCGTGCTTCACAATCGCCAGCCCCAGGCCGCTCCCCCCTGTTTGCCGCGACCGCGCTTTATCCACGCGGTAAAAGCGTTCGGTCAGACGCGGGATATGCTCCGGTGCGATCCCCGGCCCGTTATCTTCCACGCTAAACTCGGCGCCCGTAGGGGTACGGTTCCAGCGCACCATAATATCCGTTCCTTCCGGCGTATGGTTCACTGCGTTGTACACCAGGTTAGATATGGCGCTACGAAGCTCATCCTCACTGCCCAGCACCTTTAGCGTGCTGTCGACCTCGAAGGTCAGGTGATGCTTTTTGTGGCTTAACGTCTGCGCTTCACGCTCCACGACCCGCAGCATCATCGGCACATCTATCGTGTCATTCAGCGCAAGCGTAGGCGCCGCTTCAATCTTCGAGAGCGTGAGCAGTTGCTTCACCAGCCCTTCCATGCGATGCGTTTGCTCGCGCATGGTATGCAGCGCTTTTTCACGCGGCGCACCTTCCAGCGTTTGCTCCTGCATCATCTCCAGATAGCCCTGAAGCACGGTCAACGGTGTACGCAGTTCGTGGCTGACGTTCGCAAAGAAATTACGGCGCGCGCCCTCAAGCTGGTGCATTTGGGTGACATCGCGCGCCACCATCAGCCACTGCTTATCGCTGTAAGGCATCACGCGGATTTCCAGATGGCGACCATTGTTGAGCTTCAGATTGTGCGGGCGGGTAAAATCACGCTTTTTCAGATACAGCGTGAATTCGGGATAGCGTAAAAGGTTAAGGATGTTCTGACCGTTATCGTCCGGCCAGCGAAGGCCCAGCAGCTGTTGCGCCAGGCCGTTACACCAGAAGATGGTGCCTTCTTCAGTGGTCAGGATGACCGCATCCGGCAACGACTCCGCCCCGCTGCGAAAACGCTTAATCAGGCTTCCCAGCTCGCGACGGCGCTTTTTATTACGCATCTGCATCTGGTGCAGGCCGTACAGCAGGGGCTCCCAGCTGCCGCTGCCCGGCGGTGGGGTCATACTGCGGTCAACCCACAGCCACCAGGAGAGGCGCAGCAGGTTCCAGAAATGCCAGATCAGCAGCCCGGTGACCGACGCCAGCAGAAACCACGGCAGATGTCCGAGAAAGGCCCCAAGAATGAAGGCAGGAATACAGCATAAGATCAGTTCAAAGACGAGCCTTTTCCATGACAGACGTTCCAGCACGCGTCACACTCCTGTCATTGTTCAGAAACGGGTCGAAAAACGATAACCCGTGCCGCGGACCGTCTGTACCATGCGATCGTGGCCGCTCAGTTCCAGCGCTTTTCGCAGGCGGCGAATATGTACGTCAACCGTCCGGTCTTCGACATACACGTTAGTTCCCCAGACGTTATTCAGCAACTGCTCGCGGCTGTATACGCGTTCCGGGTGAGTCATAAAGAAGTGCAGGAGTTTAAATTCGGTAGGGCCCATATCGAGGGGGTTTTCGCCGGTCATCACGCGGTGCGAGGTAGGGTCAAGGCTGAGTCCCTGCATCTCTATCACCTCTTCCACCGCCATCGGTGAAATACGGCGCATCACGGCTTTAATGCGGGCGACCAGCTCTTTTGGGGAGAACGGTTTAGTGATGTAATCGTCCGCGCCGGTTTCTAGTCCGCGCACGCGATCCTCTTCCTCTCCGCGCGCCGTGAGCATGACAACCGGGATGTCGCGGGTCAGTGCCTCACGCTTCAGGTGTTTGATAAACTGCAGTCCGGAGCCGCCAGGCAACATCCAGTCCAGCAGAATCAGATCGGGCCAGGGTTCATTCAGCTGGTTCACTGCGCTGTCATAATCTTCCGCTTCAACCGGCTGGAAGCCATTTTGCTCGAGCACGAAGCACACCATTTCACGAATTGGAGCTTCATCTTCTACGACCAGAATACGTCTCGCCATACTTTGCCCTGTCTTATCTTATTAAGTTACACGTTTGTAATTCGGCGCCATTATGCGTCAGATTTATGACAGATTTATGAAAAACATTACCACGGTAGCGGGCAAACCGTTGTTTTATTACAGCGGTTATTTTCCCTTCTCTGAACGTTTATAATCCTGCTTTCTCATTTTTGCCACGGAACCGCTATGCGCATACTTCACACCTCGGACTGGCATCTCGGTCAAAATTTTTACAGCAAAAGCCGTGCGGCTGAACATGAAGCGTTCCTGAACTGGCTGCTGGAGACGGCGCAGGCCCTCGAGGTCGATGCGATTATTGTCGCGGGTGACATCTTTGATACGGGGTCGCCCCCCAGCTATGCGCGCGAGCTGTATAACCGCTTCGTGGTGAACTTGCAGCAGACCGGCTGTCATCTGGTGATAGTCGCCGGTAACCATGACTCCGTGGCAACGCTCAATGAATCCCGCGACATTCTGGCGTTTCTCAATACTACCGTCGTCGCCAGCGCCGGGCATGTCCCGCAGATCCTGAAAAAACGCGACGGTACGCCGGGGGCAGTGCTGTGCCCGATCCCCTTTTTACGCCCGCGCGATATCGTACAAAGTCAGGCGGGACTGTCGGGCACGGAAAAGCAGCAACATTTATTACGGGCCATCACCGACTATTATCACCAGCAGCACGCGGATGCCTGCAACCTGCGTGGCGAACAGCCGATACCGGTGATTGCGACCGGGCATCTCACCACCGTTGGGGCCAGTAAAAGTGACGCCGTGCGTGACATCTATATCGGCACGCTGGACGCCTTTCCGGCGCAGAACTTCCCGCCTGCGGACTACATTGCGCTCGGGCATATTCACCGCGCCCAGGTTATCGGCGGCTGCGAGCATATTCGCTACTGCGGATCCCCTATTTCGCTCAGTTTCGATGAAACCGGCAAAGCCAAATCCGTGCATCTGGTGAGCTTCAGCGAGGGCAAACTCAGTGCCGTCGAGACGCTGGAGGTGCCGGTCACCCAGCCGCTGGCGGTGCTGAAAGGCGATCTGGAGGCCATCACCGCTCAGCTTGAACAGTGGCGCGGCACCGCGCTTAATCCCCCCGTCTGGCTGGATATCGAAATCACTACGGATGACTACCTGCATGATATGCAGCGAAAAATCCAGGCGCTGACGGAAGACTTGCCGGTAGAGGTCTTACTGGTGCGCCGCAGCCGCGAGCAGCGCGAGAAAATTCTGTTAAGCGCCCAGCGGGAAACGCTCAGCGAGTTGCGGGTAGAAGAGGTGTTTGAGCGCAGGCTCTTGCAGGAGGATATTGACGACGCGAAGCGCGAAAGACTCAGCGAACTGTTCACCCATACCCTGCATGCCCTCAATGACGAGGAAGAAAACGCATGAAAATTTTGAGCCTGCGTCTGAAAAATCTCAACTCCCTCAAGGGCGAGTGGAAAATTGACTTTACCGCTGAACCCTTTGCCAGCAACGGGCTGTTTGCCATTACCGGCGCCACAGGCGCAGGTAAAACCACCCTGCTCGACGCCATCTGTCTGGCGCTTTATCACGAAACGCCGCGCCTGAGTAAGGTTTCCCAGGCACAAAACGACCTGATGACGCGAGATACCGCCGAGTGTCTGGCGGAAGTGGAGTTTGAGGTAAAAGGCATCGCCTACCGCGCCTTCTGGAGCCAGAACCGGGCACGCAACCAGCCGGACGGCAACCTGCAGGCGCCGCGCGTGGAGCTGGCCCGCTGCGAAGATGGCAAAATCCTCGCCGATAAAGTCACGGACAAGCTGGAGCAAACCGCCGCGCTCACCGGTCTGGACTATGGCCGCTTTACCCGTTCAATGTTGCTCTCACAGGGGCAATTTGCCGCCTTCCTGAATGCCAAACCGAGCGATCGCGCAGAGCTGCTGGAAGAGCTGACCGGCACCGAAATCTACGGCCAGATTTCCGCCATGGTGTTTGAAAAACACAAAGCCGCCCGCAGCCTGCTGGAAAAGTGCGAGGCGCAGGCAGCGGGCGTCGTGCTGCTGAGTGAAGAACAGCAGCAGCAATTACAGCAAAGTTTGCAGGCACTTACTGACGAAGAGAAAACGTTGCTGGCACAGCAGCAAAACCAGCAGAAACATTTTCAGTGGCTTACCCGTCATGATGAGCTTGTGCGCGAGCAACAACGCATCACCGCATTGCAGCAGCAGGCACAACAGGCTCTGACGGACGCTGCGCCTGAGCTGGCAAAGCTCCAGCTTGCGCAGCCCGCCGCCCAGCTTCGTCCGCTCTGGGCGCACCAGCAGGAGCAAACCGCGCGTCTGACGCAAACCCAGCAGCGAATTATTGAAGTAAATACTCGCTTACAAGCCAAAACCGCGCTGCGCGCGCGGATCCGTAATACTGCCCTGCGTACCCACGCCGAGCTTCATACTGAACTGACGGCGCTGGCGCAGTGGCTGGCGGAGCACGAGCGTTATCGCCTGCTGGGTCAGGAGATTGCCGGATGGCGCGCGCTCTTCTCACAGCTTAACCGCGATAAAAACCAGTTGGCCACGCACGCTGCGCGGATGACTGAGTTACGTAACAAGCTGACTGACATGCCGGAAAATACGCTCACGCTGACGGCGGATGAGGTCAACGTGGCAATGGAGCAGCAGTCCCGGTCACGCACGCAGCGCCAGCGGCTGACGTCGCTACATGCTCGCTATCAGCCGCTGCAAAAGCGCCTGCGCCAGAGCAATGAAAGCGTACAGAAAGCCCAGGCGGAGCAGAGCAAACTTAATGAAACGTTGACGCTGCGCCGCCAGCAGTACAAAGAGAAACACCAGCACTATCTGGATCTGAAGGCCCTGTGCGAGCGTGAAGCGACAATTAAAGATCTGGAAAGCTATCGTTCACAGCTTGAGGCAGGCAAACCTTGTCCCCTGTGCGGTTCCTGCGAGCATCCCGCCATTGAGCAATATCAATCGCTTGAGTTGACGGATAACCAGCGCCGCCGTGATGCGCTGGAAAAAGAGGTGGCCGCGCTAAAAGAAGAAGGCCTGCTGGTGCTGGGGCAGATTAATGCTCTGGCTCAGCAGATTCAGCGCGAGACGGGCGACGTGCAGACCCTGTCTGAGGAAGAGCAAGCACTCACTAAAGAGTGGCTTGAGATCTGCGTGTCCCTGAATATCACATTGAATATTCAGGAAGATATCGCGCCATGGATAAACGAGCAGGAACACTATGAGCGCCAGCTTTATCAGCTCAGCCAGCGTCTTACCCTGCAAAACCAGCTGAACGAACAGGAAGCGCAGGCGCGCCAGTATCAGCAGCAGCTGACGGCGACACGCCAGACGCTGGAACACACCCTGCTCACGCTGTCGCTTAGCGTTCCCGAAGAGGGGAACGAAGCCGCCTGGCTGCACGCCCGCGAAGGAGAATTCGCGCAGTGGCAGGAAAAACAAACGCAGCACGGCGTGCTTGTGGAACGCAGCAACGCTCTGAAGCCGTTGCTCGACACACTTCCGGCAACCCACACCGAAGAGACCGAACCGGCCATTCCTGATGGCTGGCGCGCCATTCACGATGAATGCGTATCGCTGCAAAGCCAGCTTACCGCCCAGCAGCAACAGGAGGCGCTGGAGCAAGAGCGCCTGCAACAGTCGCAGACCCAATTCTCCGCGGCGCTCTCTGCCAGCTGTTTTGCCGACAGGGAGGCGTTCATTGCCGCTCTGCTGGATGATGACACCCTCCGTGGCCTCGAACAGCTGAAGCAGTCGTTGGAAAACCAGATACAGCAGGCCACGGCGCTATCCGGCCAGGCGAACCAGCAGCTACAGGCGCATGTTGCGCTGCGCCCGGAAGGTCTCGAGGCCGATGCATCCACTTTGCAAATCCAGCTGCAGCAGCTGGCGCAACAGCTTCGCGAGAACACCACGCATCAGGGCGAGATCCGCCAGCAGCTCAAGCAGGACAGCGACAACCGTCAGCATCAGCTGACGTTGATGCAGCAAATTGAAGAGGCCGCGCGTCAGGCCGACGACTGGGGCTATCTGAACGCGCTGATCGGCTCCAGTACCGGCGATAAGTTCCGTAAGTTCGCTCAGGGGCTGACGCTGGATAATCTCGTCTGGCTTGCTAACCAGCAGCTAAATCGCCTGCACGGGCGTTATCTGCTCCAGCGCAAAGCCAGCGATGCGCTGGAGCTGGAAGTAGTCGACACCTGGCAGGCGGATGCCGTACGCGATACACGCACGCTCTCTGGCGGCGAGAGCTTCCTGGTCAGCCTGGCGCTGGCGCTGGCGCTTTCCGATCTGGTGAGCCACAAAACGCGAATCGATTCGCTGTTCCTGGATGAAGGATTCGGCACCCTCGACAGTGAAACGCTGGATACCGCACTGGATGCGCTCGACGCGCTGAACGCTACCGGGAAAACCATCGGCGTCATTAGCCACGTCGAGGCGATGAAAGAGCGCATACCGGTGCAGATTAAGGTGAAGAAGATTAATGGGCTGGGGTATAGCAGGCTGGACAGGGAGTTTGCGGTGGGGTGAATAAAGGGTCGCTGCGGTCTGGTGCCCTCACCCTTGCCCTCTCCCACAGGGAGAGGGTACAAACATCAAAAACAGCAACTTGCGTTGCTGTTTTGCTTTTATTCCGGCCACAGCCACGCCGCGCCGCGCACGCCGCTGGAGTCGCCGTGGACGGCTTTGCGGATCGGGGTTTCACACTCGCCGCCGAAAACCCACTGCTTCACAAGATTTGGCACCGTGGCGTACAAGCGGTCAACGTTGCTCATCCCGCCCCCCAGCACAATCACGTCCGGATCGAGAATATTCACGACGTGCGCCAGCGATTTTGCCAGACGCATTTCGTAACGGCTCAGGGCCAGTTCAGCCACCGGATCCTGTTCTTCAACCAGACGCATGATTTCATTACCCTTGAGCGGTCGACCGCTCAGGCGGTGGTAATCGGTCGCAAAACCGGTGCCGGAGATAAACGTCTCAATACAGCCCTGCTTGCCGCAGTAACACGGAACGTCGGCGCGGTATTTGAGTTCATCTTCATCCATCCACGGCAGCGGATTGTGCCCCCACTCGCCCGCCGTGCCGTTGCCACCGATGTGCGAACGCCCCCCAAACGCCACGCCCGCACCGCAGCCGGTCCCGATAATCACCGCAAAAACGGTCTGCGCCCCTGCGGCGGCGCCATCAACGGCTTCGGAGACCGCCAGGCAGTTGGCGTCATTGGCCAGACGCACTTCCCGGTTCAGACGCGCGCTTAAATCTTTATCAAACGGCTGACCGTTCAGCCAGGTGGAGTTAGCATTTTTAACCACGCCGGTATAAGGGGAGATTGCCCCCGGGATACCCATCCCGACGGTACCGCTTTGCCCTGTCGCCTGCTCGGCCATATCGACCAGCCGGGCAATCGTCTCGATGGTCTGGTGGTAATCATCGCGCGGCGTAGGCAGACGGTGGCGGAACAGCTGTTCCCCCTGCTCGCTCAGTGCAATGACTTCTGTTTTGGTGCCGCCCAAATCAATCCCAATACGCACAAGACTCTCCTCATTCTTTTGATTATCAACAGAGTAGAAGCACGCTTCCCGATTAGCAATGCAAGCGATGCGACAATTCGTTATCATGCCCGCTGATTTAACGACAAGGCCGTGGAAATTATCATGCTGTGGTTCAAAAATTTGATGGTTTACCGTCTCAGCCGCGACGTTTCGCTGCGTGCAGAAGAGATGGAAAAACAGTTAGCCGCTTATAGCTTTTCCCCTTGCGGTAGCCAGGATATGGCAAAAACCGGTTGGGTTCCGCCAATGGGTTCACAAAGCGATGCCCTGACCCACGCCAGCAGCACGGGACAAATCATCGTTTGCGCTCGCAAAGAAGAGAAAATTCTGCCCACGCCGGTGGTGAAGCAGGCGCTTGAAGCAAAAATCTCCAAGCTGGAAGCCGAGCAGGGCCGCAAGCTGAAAAAAACCGAAAAAGATTCGCTGAAAGATGAAGTCCTGCACTCTCTGCTGCCGCGCGCTTTTAGCCGCTTTAGCCAGACGATGATGTGGATCGATACCGTTAACGGGCTGATCATGGTCGACTGCGCCAGCGCCAAAAAAGCAGAAGATACCCTGGCCCTGCTGCGTAAAAGTATCGGTTCTTTACCGGTCGTTCCGCTGGCACTGGAAACGCCGATTGAGCTGACCCTGACAGAATGGGTTCGCAGTGGTACTGCGGCGCAAGGTTTCCAGATTCTGGATGAAGCCGAGCTGAAAGCCCTGCTGGAAGATGGCGGCGTGATCCGCGCCAAAAAGCAGGATCTGGTGAGTGACGAAATCGCGGTACACATCGAAGCCGGGAAAGTCGTTACCAAACTGGCGCTCGACTGGCAGCAGCGCATTCAGTTCGTGATGTGTGATGACGGCTCCGTGAAGCGTCTGAAGTTCTGCGATGAGCTGCGCGATCAAAACGAAGATATTGACCGGGAAGATTACGCCCAGCGTTTTGATGCGGACTTTATCCTGATGACCGGTGAGCTGGCGGCGTTAATTCAGAATCTGGTGGAAGGTCTCGGCGGCGAAGCGCAGAGATAACAGGCAAAACACAGGCCGGGTAAGCGTTAGCGTCACCCGGCTTTTTTTTATTTCAAATAGCGGCACAGATAAGAGGTCGGTTCAGCAACCTGCAAATGAAATTCGCTGTGGCCAGGAACGTTGAAGGCTTCCCCGGCAGCGTAAACTTTCCATTCCGTTTCACCCGGCAGTAAGACGTTCAGCGCGCCGCTGACTACCGTCATCTCTTCCGCTTCGGCCGTGCCAAAGGTGTATTCCCCTTCAGCCATGACGCCCACACTGGCGCGGCCCGTGCTGCTGCTGGTAAAACCAATGGATTTCACTTTACCGGAAAAGTATTCGTTACTTTGAAGCATGAACTGGCCCTTATATTCAGAGATAAAAATTCACTATAGGGGCCATGCTCATTGCCTGTCACGCAAAATCATTACATCAGGAGTTCGGAAGCCAGGCGCGCCATCAGAACATTTGATAACAGCACCGGCACGTCCAGCGCCTTTTGCAATAAATCACGGTGATGCTGATGGAAACCGAGGCAGTCCAGTATCAACACATCCGCCCCTTTCTCCAGTAGCGCCTTCCCGGCAGCGATCAGTTTGGCCTCGCTGTCCCAGAAGGGATTTGCCAGGGCATACAGAGGCGTTTTTTCAAGCACGTGCCATTTTGCTTCCTGGTTGTTCATGAGCTCTTCCATCGGCACAATCACCCCCACCTGATGCCCGTCAACAATAGAGGCCACCAGAGGCGGAATGATGCGCATTGGCTCAAGCAAAATCGCATTGCGCGCCACCAGTCCCTTAATGGGGGCGGTACTCATCAGCAAAATAACGTCATAATCTTGATTATCGAGCACTTCTATCACTGACTGCAGCGAACGCTCAATTTTCTGTCGTGAAACATGCGCCAGTTTACCGTCGCTTAATAACGTCGCCAGGGGCTCCTCCCCCGCCTCAACAGCGTAGTCCTCCATGACCTCTTCCCGACTCATCTTACCCAGCAGGCTGAGATGCGTGATCTGCTGTTCAGAGACATGCTCGGTTAAAAGCGGTAACACTTCGCTTACAGGGACCACACCAATAGTGAGGATCGCCAACGTTGCCTTCATCGTTTTCGCCTTCCATTACTACAAAATCTTATTACACAGGTACAGGCTCACTACGCTGCACAGTTCGTTTTTTCAACAAAACAGCACCAAGCGTAGCAGGTGATCTGCATCGCGAAATGTAAAGATCACCTGCGGGTAACGGAGTCACCTGTAATAACTAAATATTAACTCCTGCTTAACATTGGCGATGAGTAAAAAGTGTGATTCAGGCACGGTATTGGAGCGTTTAGGAAAACATCTATGACTTTTCGGGATCTTCGTAGCGCCGTTTGGCGTCCAGCGCTTCCTGTTCAGTCTCATGTTCACTGATCAGCGAGTCCGGTTTGGGGTGATCGGCACGCAGCTGATACCAGGTCACGGTTTGATCGCCTGTGCCTTTTTCAACGGTAACGATACGTGCTTCGCGCGGATAGGGAGGTCTGGTTGGCATAGCTCATCCTTTTTTTATGTCTGAGCTATCAGTATAGACGGCGGTTAGCTGGCACAAGCCAAAAGCAGGGCGGTAATAATCTGAATCACCACCTCTTCCGGTGCCGCAGAAGCATCCACAACGTGGTGCGCCGCTTCACGGTACAGGGCATCACGCTCGGCCAGGACTTCGCTCACCTCTTCGCTGAGCGGTCTGGAGGTCAGCGCCGGACGTTGTCCCTCCTCCGGAAAGGCCTCAAGGCGCCCCACGAGAGCCGAAACCGGCGCGCAGAGATAGATCACAATGCCCTTTTCACGCATAAAATGCCGGTTACACTCGGCGAGAACAATCCCCCCTCCTGTCGCAATCACGGCTGACGGCGTGGTGACCGCTTTCAGCGCGGCCGTTTCGCGTGCGCGAAAGCTCTCCCATCCCTCTTGCTCAACAATGTCCGCGATGGTTCTGCCGGCCTCGGTTTGCAGCCAGTGGTCGGTATCAACAAACTGACGATGACATGCGCGTGCCAGTTCCAGGCCAACGGTGGTTTTCCCACAGCCGCGGGGGCCAACTAAAAAGATGGGTTGGGTCATAGCCAGGTGTTCCCCTTGATGCCGGATGGCTGAAGAGTGTAAAGAAATCATTGCAGAAGATGTGTAGAATACTTTACTGCAAAGCGGTACGGGATGACAACCCTGCGGAAGCCACACTGTACCACAAAGTGACAATAATTATCATTACGCTGTGCGACGCTTCACTTCCAGCAGCCATTTATCCAGTTCGGCAGCAAACTGCTGGCGATCGCGCTGGGACAGGCTGTCCGGCCCTCCGGTCTGCACGCCGCTGGCCCGCATGGTATCCATAAAATCACGCATAGTGAGTTTTTCCCGGATGGTTGAAGGCGAATAACGTTCACCGCGCGGGTTGAGCGCCGCTGCGCCTTTCTCCAGCACTTCCGCCGCCAGTGGAATATCAGCGGTAATGACCAGATCCTCCGGGCTGCACAGACGAACAATTTCATTATCCGCCACGTCGAACCCGGCCGGGACGCGCAAGGAACGGATAAAGCGCGAAGGCGGAACGCGGATATTCTGGTTCGCCACCAGCGTCAGTGGCATCTGAACGCGCTCGGCGGCGCGGAATAAAATCTCTTTAATCACATTCGGACACGCGTCCGCATCAACCCAAATCGCCATATTGTCTCCCCATAATGTCTCTGCCGACTATTGTCGCCTGCATTTCGTTGTTAAGCTATCAATCAGAGAAAACAACGCATAATGACGGAGAATCGTGATGGATAAGAAAATCGGGTTTATCGGCTGCGGTAACATGGGCAAAGCCATCCTGGGCGGCCTGATCGCCAGCGGGCAGGTTCTGCCCGGTCAGATTTGGGTCTATACCCCGTCACCGGACAACGTCGCCGCATTGCGCGATCAATACGGGATCAACGCCGCCGAAAGCGCGCAGGAAGTCGCCCAGGTCGCCGATATCGTCTTTGGCGCCGTTAAGCCGAACATCATGATCAAAGTGTTAAGCGACATCACCTCCAGTCTGAATAAAGAGACGCTGGTCGTGTCGATTGCCGCGGGCGTGACGCTCGATCAACTGGCACGCGCGCTCGGTCATGACCGTAAAATCGTCCGCGCGATGCCCAATACTCCCTCACTGGTTAATGCCGGTATGACCTCCGTCACGCCTAACGCGCTGGTGACCTCAGAAGAGGTGGCTGATGTGCTGAACATTTTCCGCTGCTTCGGTGAGGCGGAAGTCATTGCGGAATCCATGATCCATCCTGTTGTCGGCGTCAGCGGCTCTGCACCTGCATACGTGTTCATGTTTTTAGAAGCCATGGCTGACGCCGCAGTGCTTGGCGGCATGCCGCGTGCGCAGGCGTATAAATTCGCCGCGCAGGCGGTGATGGGTTCCGCCAAAATGGTGCTGGAGACCGGTAAACATCCGGGAGAACTGAAGGACATGGTCTGCTCGCCTGGCGGCACGACCATCGAAGCGGTACGGGTGCTGGAAGAACGTGGATTCCGCTCTGCCGTCATCGAGGCGATGGCAAAATGCATGGAAAAATCAGAGAAGCTGAGTAAATCCTGATTTCTGACCGGGCGTCAGGCGGCCACTTCGGTGCGGCCGCGCCCGGCATTTTTCGCCTTATACAGCGCCACATCTGCCGCCTTCAGCCATTCCCGGTAATGTCGAAACTGCGGCCCCCAGGGGGCAACACCTACGCTGATGCGCAGAGGCTCTTTCGGTGCGCACGGTAAGGACAACGTTTCCAGACGCTCGTGCACCCGAGACATGACGGCGATGGCGCTTTCAGCCGCTGTCTGCGACATAATCACGGCAAACTCATCTCCGCCAAAACGGCCTATCGCATCGCCTGACCTGACTGACATCTGAAGCTGACGGGTAAGAGCAACAATCGCCTTATCGCCCACGTCATGCCCCCAGGTATCATTGATGTTTTTAAAATGGTCGATATCAATCAGCAAAATGGTGGCGTTGCAGTGGCTCCGGCGGCAGTGCTCAAACTCATTACGCAGCAGCATTTCCCAGTGTCGTCGGTTAAAGACCCCGGTCATGCCGTCGCGGGTACTCATCATTTCCAGCCGCCGCTTATGTTCCGCAAGCCTGATGGCCGTCCGGTGGCTGAGCCAGGCAAACAGCATGGGATAAAGCATGAGCACCGGAAGCGTTAAGCCCCACTCCACGGGATCGGGGTTGAAGACAGTTACTTTCCCGACGAGGGGCAGCGTCACCAGCGCGGTCAGGAGGGTTAACGTTATCCCCACAAGAAACAGGCGGCAGCCACCGAAGCCCATCATGTTCATTCCCACCATCATTACCAGCGCTGCCGTGGGTAATGCATACAGCCCCATCACGCCAATCCAGAGCCCGGCGACAATGGCATCCATCTTAAGGTTGAAAATCTCCTGCTGGTGAGGTGACGCGGCGCGGCAGGATAACTGCCAGGCAAAATGGGGCCAGACGAACGCCCACCCTACCAGGATCAACCACCATCCGCCGGGTAAAAAATGGATGACCAGCATTCCCGCCACGGGGAAAAACATGGCTGCCAGACCAACAGCGCGCGCCAGCCGAACCCGCCGGGCAAACTGGATGCCGGCGCGGTAAGGGTCATCCTGAGAAAGGGTTAAACTCCACTCTTCCCGAATGCGCTTTTTGTTGTAATACGTTTCATCATTCATCATTTTTGGGAATATTCTGAAACATTTTCCCAAATTATAGAGAGGGGGACTGCGGGGAAAGTATGAAATTTCGGGTGAGCAGCCGACGTCACTCACCCGTTAGAACTACACTTGTTTCTTCAGACAGGCACTCATGAACTTGCTGCGATCGTCTCCCTTCAGGGACTGTTCGGTCGCTTTCGCATTACACTCGCGCATTTTTTGCTGCTGCGGCGTCAGACTTTTTTCGCCAGGCTTCGCGGCACCGTTTTTAAGGCAGTCGCTCATATAGGTCTTACGGGCATCGCCTTTCAGACTCTGGGACGTCGCCTGTTGATTACAGGTCGTCATCCGTTGCTGCTGAGGCGTTAGCGTTTTCTCTTCCGCATTCGCCGATGAGATCAGGAACAGGCCGGAGAGCAGAGTAACCAGTAATGTTGTTTTCATTGCACCATCCTTTTGTGAATATTCCCTGTAAGTCTGGTTCGTAACAGGAAAAAAACCACCCGGCAGCGGTGATTTTGCCGGGAATTTCTCATTTCAGACCCAACGTACCGGTATTGGCGGTATCGACATAAAGGATAGGGGAAGTAACGCGATAACACGTGTGCTCTGTTTCACTTTTATTTTCTCCCGGTACAAACAGATAAAAAATAAATACAGAGCAGCGCCAGGCATCCTGCAAGACAATTTTGTGAAACGTCAGAACCGTTCGTGACGGCTTAACTGCGCGGATGCCTCAACAGCTTCTTTACGTATTGCTGCAGCAATTCGGCATCCTCTGGTGGAACCTGAGTGTCGGGTCGTGCCTTATCCAGCGCCCCTTCGATGCTATTGATTAACGCCTGCTGATCGGATGTATCCATCCGCCGCAATAGCGCGGTGACGACAATTTCCAGCGCTTCGACCTGGGCAACCAGTTCTTTAGACTCTTCTTCCTTTTGTGCAAGCTTAACCAGCAACTCAGCAATGAGATTCTTCATCGTGCTATTTCCTTATGGGGTTTCCTCTGAAATTAACACCAGGAATGAAATATGCAAAGCGGAGAAAAGTATTATCTTATGTAAAAGTGACATTACCGCCAAATTAGGGTGCCACCCTTATTAGCGAAACGTTTTTCTATAAAAAAACGCCGCATTTAGTTATACAAAAATACGGCTACCATAAGAATATATAATACACCCGCGAAAGGACTATTTCGCTGATTTCGCCTCCGCCATTCGTGTTCGTCGGCGCAGGGCAATCGCCAGCTGGATAATATTGATTAAAACGACAATTGCCGTAGCAGCAAATACCCAACGAAAACCTGCCATCGCAGAAACGGATGCGCCAATAAGCGGACCGGCAACGTTGCCTAAATACATAAACGACTGGTTATAACCAAAAATACGTCCGGTGACCTGGTCGCTGGAATATTTGACCAGCAAGGTCTGTACGGCAGGCAACATAGCCCCATCGGCGAAACCGAGTAAAAATCGCAGCACGCCCAGCTGAAGCGGAGAGGTAACAAACGACATCGCGAAAAAGAGCACCACCGCAAAAATCAGCGTCGCCATCAGGATACGCGCCGTGCCGATCCTGTCCCCCAGCTTCCCCAGACGTGGCGCAGAGATCAGCGCGGAAACGCCCGGCACGGCGGCAATCATCCCGCTGAGAAAAGCAATATTATTGCTGTCTGGCTCCATTGATTTAATAAACAGCGCCAGAATGGGCCCCACCGAGCCGTTACAGAGCTGGATCACCATGGTGGTGACAAACAGGCTGATCATTAGCCCTGGGTAAGGCAGCGAGGCGAAGACGGCCTTACCGCTCAGGCGTTCAGACTTGCTGACAACGGGGCGCCCTCCCTCTTTGATCAGAAAGAGCGTGACCAGAAAGCTAACCACCAGCAGGATCGCAGTGATGATAAATACCGCGCGCAGCCCAACGTGGTCTGCCAGAAAGCCGCCCAGCAGCGGGCCACCGATGACGCCGCTTATCTGCGCCGTTGAGAGGGTGCTCAGCGCCCAGCCGCTTCGTTCGCGTGGCACCTGAGAGGCCACCAGCGCCATGGCATTCGGAATGTACCCGGACGTCAGCCCCATCACCGCCCGCAGGAAAAACAGCTGCCAGACGTTCGTGGCGAAGGCCTGGAGCAGAATCGCAATCGCCATCCCGAGCGAGGCGCGCAGCAGCATCAGCTTACGGCCTTTCCGATCCGCCAGGCTGCCCCACATCGGAGACACAATGGCGGAGACCAGAAACGTGACGCTGAACGTCAGACCGGACCACATGGAGAGTGCTTCGTGGGAGGTAACCCCCAACTGCGACACGTACAGCGGCAGGAACGGCAGGATCTGGCTAATGGCCAGCCCGGTAAAGAAGCAGCCGAACCAGACCGAGATGAGATTAACTTTCCAGGATTCCATAAAGAAATAGTCTTCATTTTTAGGCGAATTCGCCGTCAGATTAGCAAGTTACGCACGCCGGCGTCGCACCAGAGATGCGGCCTTGCTGACTTTGGTGTTTTATCTTCCCAGTCATCATATTTGTGAAATAAGTCACAAATCATCCACTTTCTGGCGGAAGATTATGCTTCAGCGACAGAGTCCGAAACCGCGCATCCCCAGATGAAAATGGTTGGCATGCGCCGCGTTATACTCCGGCCCCAAACCGTTACCGTAGTAGCCGCAGCTGGCCGCCAGCAGGGCTTTCAGCCATGGCTGCGTTTTTGCCGATTTCCAGCCGTTCAGCACCGTGACGCGCTCCCCGTTCGCCAGCCGAAAAGCGGCGATATCCAGCGCGTCTGCGGTGGCATGCTCACTGCGCCGCGCATCGGGCCGGTGGTAGATATTGCGACAGGCAAAGCTGCCAAGGTGCTCAATGCGCGTCAGCTCATGTCCCGTGAAGCGCTGCGTCAATGGCCGGGCCTGCTGGCTGACAAACAGTGCAGAGCTGAGCGCCAGCGGACAGCTGGCAAGAAAACTGCCGTTCAGACTCACCGGGCCGAAGTCACGCACGCGCACGACGTTGCGCAGCGGACATGTCCCGCCGCCGTCAGCGACCGGTTGGGTGCGGATAAGGTTTCGTTGATTGGCCTGCGTTAACAGGCTCGCGCAGGCTTCGGGGGTTAAACGTCGCAGTTTATACTGGGTAATGCGGCCAGGGGGATCGTCCAGGGCCAGCGGTTTAAATGGATTGTAGTAAGACGGCAACCAGCGATAGCCCGCCGTTGCGACTGCCCCCAGGATGAAAACGGTCAGCAGAGTTTTTCCTTTCACGTTCCCCCCTCACTCTTCCCCAAAACATTATGGCAGAAGGCCGCGAAACCCGCAGGGCATCGTGGTATGTTATTGGCTTTTCGTCAGACTGGAAGAGAGTGAGATGGCAAAGCAGCGCGTAGGTATTGTCTTTGGGGGAAAATCAGCGGAACACGAGGTGTCATTGCAATCGGCCAAAAATATCGTTGATGCGATCGATAAAAGCCGGTTTGACGTGGTCCTGCTGGGCATTGATAAACAGGGCCAGTGGCATGTTAACGACGCCAGCCAGTATCTGCTGAATGCCCACGATCCGGCGCACATCGCCCTCAATCCTTCGGACATCAGCGTCGCGACCGTTCCTGGCGTCATGAAGGGACAGCTCATCGACGCCGGCAATGCGCAGGCTCTCACTCAGATCGACGTGGTCTTCCCTATCGTACACGGCACGCTCGGGGAAGATGGTTCCCTGCAGGGGATGTTGCGCATGGCCAACCTGCCGTTCGTCGGATCAGACGTACTGGGATCCGCCGCGTGCATGGACAAAGAC
The DNA here is from genome assembly GCF_049238025.1 of Enterobacter cloacae complex sp. IR5458. Lineage (NCBI taxonomy): Bacteria > Pseudomonadati > Pseudomonadota > Gammaproteobacteria > Enterobacterales > Enterobacteriaceae > Enterobacter > Enterobacter cloacae complex sp. IR5458. The sequence goes on along the minus strand of NZ_JBMKIF010000005.1, from coordinate 26,101 downwards.
GTCACCAAACGCCTGCTGCGCGATGCCGGACTGAATATCGCGCCATTCGTCACGCTCACCCGCGCCAACCGCGACAAGTACAGCTTCGCGCAGGTTAGCGGTCAACTGGGGCTGCCGCTGTTTGTGAAGCCTGCCAACCAGGGGTCATCCGTGGGCGTTAGCAAAGTCGCCAGCGAAGCAGAGTTCACGCAAGCCGTCCGTCTGGCGTTTGAATTTGACCATAAAGTGGTTATTGAGCAAGGGATCAAAGGTCGCGAAATTGAGTGCGCCGTGCTGGGCAATGATTTTCCACAGGCGAGCACCTGCGGTGAAGTGGTCTTAAACAGCGACTTCTACTCCTACGACACCAAATACATTGATGATAAAGGCGCACAGGTCGTTGTTCCTGCGGATATCGATCCGGCGATCAACGACAAGATCCGGGCGATCGCCATCAGCGCCTACCAGACTCTCGGCTGCAGCGGCATGGCGCGCGTGGATGTCTTCCTGACGCCGGAGAACGACGTGGTAATCAATGAAATCAACACGCTGCCGGGCTTCACCAACATCAGCATGTATCCAAAACTGTGGCAGGCCAGCGGGCTTGGCTACTCTGAGCTGATCACCCGCCTGATCGAACTGGCGCTGGAGCGTCACGCCGCCGACAGCGCGCTGAAAAGTTCCGTTAACGGTTAATCGGCACCCTTCGCCGTCTCTTCCGTCGTCGTCTCTTCCGGGCGACGGCGGATAATCAAGCCCGCCAGCCAGAAACTGATCACCCAGGTCACCAGCCCGACGGCATAGGTTTGCCACCCTTTTGCTTCAAATCCTAACAGCCCCACGACGCCGTTAAGAATAAAGATCAGCCCAATAGCAAAGGCATAGTAGTGCCAGTCACGGCGAAGTTTGGACGTGAGCTTCATAACAACTCCGGCAGGAAAAAAAGACATCCTCTCACAGTTTAAGCACGAGGTCTGTGGCAGATGCGGAAATTCTGAAACGCGACGCAATTTCACTTAAGTTTAAAAATTGTGACGCGCTGCAGAAATCAATAATCCAGGAGAATTCCTGAGCGTAAATTACCACGATTCTGATATTGACAAATGCAATCACCTGTCAAACTCACCCCGTAAGACGCGTATTAAAACAGAGTTATACCTCGGGAGGTCAACATGGCTGACTTTACATTGTCGAAACCGATTTTTGGCGGCAAACCAAAAACCTCTACGGCGGGTAATATCGCGTATGCCTTGTTTGTCCTTTTCTGCTTCTGGGCAGGCTCCCAGCTGCTTAATATGCTGGTCCATGCGCCAGGTGTTTATGAACACCTGATGCAGGTGCAGGATAACGGACGTCCGCGAGTGGAGATTGGATTTGGCGTGAGCACGCTGTTCGGTCTCGTTCCTTTCCTCGCGGGGTGTATGATTTTAGGCGTAGTCGCGTTAGTCCTGCGCTTTCGTCGTCGCCATTAAAGCCCCATACAGCGAGCCCGGCGATCGTCCACGCGCTTCGCAAACCAGGCTGTGGTCAGGTTACGTGTGATCTTCGGGCTTTCCAGCTGAATACCCGGCAGGATAGCCCTCGGTAACGTTTTCCCACTCTTCTGCTCCGCAAGGGCAAACACCTTCTTGTAGAGATCCGTTTTCTCGAATGCCAGGCTATCGCCTTTTTCAAGCTGACGGCGGATATCGCTGTTGCTCATATCAAGCGCTGTCGATAATGTCCGTACCGCGCGCTCGGTGCCTCCCGCCTCGCTGCTGCCGTAGGCGATGAGATCGCCGTCCAGCGCCAGCTTGACGCCGCTTGCGCGGCTAAGCGCACTTTGAAACGCCGCGTTACGGCTGGCATACCAGCCCGCATTAAAGTCTGCGAAGCGGTACAGCGGCGCGTTGTAATTCGCCGGATAGTTCAGCAGATGATAAGTACCGAACCACAGTCCGCCGCGCAGTGAGAAGACCTCCTGGCGCACCGTACCGTCAATTTTCCATGGATAGCCGTCGGTATGCTTCTCGGCAAACGCGATGCTCACCTGCATTGGTCCGCCGGTGTGAACCGGGTTGAGCGAGCCAAACAGTTTCTGCCCCATTGGCACCATGTTGATGAAATCATCAAAAATGGCGCTTAGCTGTTTTTCGGTTTTCACCGTGTCCAGCCGGTCGCTGTAGCTTTTACCGTTCGGCGAGGTGATTTTCAGTGCGGTATGCACGAGGAACACCGGGATATGCATCGATTCCGCGCGGCGGTCGATCTCTTTCCAGGCAATTTTATTCAGACCCGGCACCACCGGGTCTGACTGGTACATGGACTCCTGCTGCGCCACCGCCAGCACCGAGCAGATATTTTCCTCGGTCGGGGCAATCTTCTGGCTTTCAAAGGTTTTAGCCAGCACATCTGCCCACGCATTGCGATCCTTCACGCTGGCGGGCATTTTTTGCCGCACAACGCTTGCCACATCCACGGGCTTTTCACCCTTTTTGAGCGGGGCTGCCCCTTTTTCGGCACAGCCCGCCAGCACCAGAGCGGCCAGTAAGGACAGCGATAACGCGCGCGGTACGGCAAAAGACATAGCAACTCCCTGTATTAGCTAAAGGTATTGGTCACTTCCTGCAGGTCACGATCGTCCAGCTCACGCTCAAAGCTGCGCAGACGTTTGTAGATGGACATCAACTCCACCAGCGTGGTCCAGGAGCTGATCAGATACTGGAACGACCCGCGAACCTGACCGAAAACATTGGTGATCTGCGTCATCAGACCGAGCGTAATCGTACCCGCAACGATCGACGGAAACAGCAGGAACAAGCCGAAAACGTTATCCACCTGCAGATACAAAATGCGCGCAATGTTGAAATACATATAGTGGAAGTAAAGGCGGAAGTAGTTACGACGCACGGCACCAAACAGCTCACGGACGGTCGGTGGCGACGCGCGGCTGGCATCATCTTCCCCGTAAACCAGCTCTTTACGATACGCCGCTTCGACGCGCTGATTTTTAAACTCCAGACCCGGCAGCTTGATCCCCACCACCGCCAGCAGGCCCGTGCCCATCAGCGACCAGACAATCGCGGCAATCACCAGACCATACGGCAGATGGCCGACAATCGGCAGATCCGGCACATGCGCAGAGAGCGTCACCAGTACCGGCAGGAAAGCAATCAGCGTCATGATGGCGTTGATGAAACTGACGCCCATATCTTCAAGGGTGGAGGCAAAACGCATGGTGTCTTCCTGCACACGCTGCGCGGCACCTTCGATATGACGCAGATGCTGCCAGTGCGCCATGTAATGTTCGTTCATCGCGGTACGCCAGCGGAAAACATAGTGGCTGACGAAGAAATTGTTCATAACACCAATGATCACCGCAATAAGCGCGATACCGAGGAAGACGCCGACTTCATGGTAGAACTGATTAATGGTGACCTTGTGCGGCGAACTCAGCGCGGTCTGAATAAGATCGTAGAACGGTGCATACCAGGCGTTTACCGCCACCCCCACTTCCACCAGGAACCACGTCACAAAGATGATCAGCGAGGTACCGAGAATCGACCAGTACTGCCAGCGGTGCGGAGAATAGACAAACCAGAACAGCGCAAACAGCCCTACGCACAGCATGTAGTAGGCGTAAAACAGCATATAGCTCAGTGACCAGAAGCGCGCTGCGCTAATCGGCACGTCGCCTGTCGCCCCAACTATGCGTGCCAGCCATGCACCGCCGCCCGCCTGCCAGAAAACGACCGCGATCAGTGCCCAAATAAATGCCGACAGGAAAAATGGCCCCGGCTTTGGGAAAAAAGACTTAAACATGATGCTTCCTTCTTGTTGTTATGGTTGTTGCTGTGCTCAACACATGACCAAACGGATACCCTGCCCGGGCCGGAAGACCGGCTCGGGCAAAAAGGTCAGACCCGAGGGTTGATTATTAGTTCGCTTTCCAGTTTTCGAGAATTGTTTCGGTGCGTTTCACCGCGGGAGGGTTCATCGGTGCAATGAAGTTACGCCAGACGTCATTATGGTGGTTAATCAGAATCTGTGCTTCAGCCGCCGGGCGATTCGCGGTGGTATGGGCATCCTCAGCCACGGTAATGTGGTAGCCCCGACTGACGCCGTTTTTAATTGTCGCGTCCACGCAGTAATCCGTGGCGCAGCCGCAGATGACAAACTCACGAATTCCGTGTTCACGTAACAGCGCTTCAAGCGATGTGTTGTAAAAAGAATCACAGGCGGTCTTGGCAACGTAAAGCGCATCAGCCGGTTGATGGAGTTCAGGCAGCAGCGCAAACCCTTCACTTCCTTCTTCCAGCCCCCCGGCCTCGGTATGCTGAATAAAAATGACGGTGTCGGCCGCCTGCGTAAGCTGGTTGATCAGAGAGACACACTTTTCGCGCTGATGACGAGGGGTTTCAAATACCCTGTTTTGCATATCAACCACCATGACCACACGCTTTTCAGACATACCGTTCTCCGTAAGATTGAGTAATACTGGTGCCTATCATAAGCCTGATGCCAGAAAATGGGAGAGCGCTCGCAAGTAAATTATTCATATTTACCCATGGTTACGTTTTTCTGGCTATCGTTATGCTATTCCGGGCATTGCACGGTAGAGATTAGTAGTATAAATACCCATTACTTTCTTCATTCACTTCATGGATGCTTTTCGTTGAAACGTTGTCTGCTCTCTTTTGCCGCGCTGTGTGCGGTGAGCTTCTCCACCGCCCAGGCGGCCCAACCGCTGACGGCGCCCGTTTTGGCTTCAGACATTGCCGATCGCTACGCGAACCTGATCTATTACGGCAGCGGCGCAACCGGGATGGCAATGGTGGTTATTGATGGCAACCAGCGCGTATTCCGCAGCTTCGGTGAAACGCGCCCAGGCAATAACGTTCACCCGCAGCTGGATTCCGTCGTTCGCATCGCGTCCTTAACCAAGCTAATGACCAGCGAAATGCTGGTGAAACTGCTCGACCAGGGCGTGGTGAAGCTCGACGATCCGCTCAGCAAATACGCCCCACCGGGTGCACGAGTGCCGACGTATCAGGGAACGCCCATTCGCCTTGTGAACCTCGCGACGCACACCAGCGCGCTACCGCGTGAGCAGCCTGGCGGAGCGGCGCACCGCGACGTGTTTGTCTGGCCCACCCGCGAGCAGCGCTGGAACTACCTGAGCACCGCCACGCTGAAGGCGGCCCCGGGTTCGCAGGCCTCTTACTCCAATCTGGCGTTCGACCTGCTGGCGGATGCCCTCTCAGCGGCTGCGGGCAAACCCTACACGCAGCTGTTTGAAGAGCAGATAACCCGTCCGCTGGGGATGAAAGACACCACCTTTACCCCTTCTCCGGACCAGTGCCGTCGCCTGATGGTGGCGGAGAAAGGCGCAAGCCCGTGTAACAACACGCTGGCGGCAGTGGGGAGCGGCGGGGTCTATTCCACCCCAGGCGACATGATGCGCTGGATGCAGCAGTTCCTCTCATCGGATTTCTATTCGCGCAGCAGCCAGGCCGACCGTATGCAGACCCTGATTTATCAGCGAACTCAGCTGCACCGTGTGGTCGGAATGGACGTACCGGGTAAAGCCGATGCGCTCGGCCTGGGCTGGGTCTATATGGCACCCAAAAATGGCCGTCCGGGTATTATTCAGAAAACCGGCGGCGGTGGCGGGTTCATTACCTATATGGCGATGATCCCGCAGTCCAACGTGGGCGCATTTGTGGTGGTCACCCGCTCCCCGCATACGCGCTTCGTTAATATGAGTGATGGCATTAATAACCTGGTGGCTGAACTGAGCGCCAATAAAGCCCAGGTGCTGACCGCGTCTAACTGATTTTAATATTCCGTGGGCAAGCGGTTGATGCTGACCAGCTTGCCCCGGCTCATATTAATGTAGTTTCCCTGCCGCAGCGCAGCGAGAACCTCTGCAACAACCGAGCGCGAAATACGGGTGCTTTGTTGAATATGATTCATCACACCAATTTTCGAGCGCAACGTTTCATCCCACTCCGCCATATTCAGCAACATGGCGCGGATCTGGTGATAAGAATTATTTCCCACCAGCTGCATGTCGCGTTTCGCAAGAATGTAATTTATCCATGATAACCAGGTGAAGGCCTCTTTCCAGAGCGCATTCTGTTGTATGAGCTGACGGGTGGTTTCCGTGGACAAATAAAAACCCGTACAGGGTGTTTTGGCGATAACTTTGTATTCGTGACAGTGTTTAATCATCACGGTGGATAGCCCAAAAATAAATGGCGCTTTCGCGATCCCCAACAGCAATTCATCTGGATAACGATAGATTTCGATTATACCGGTCTGTAATACGACCGTGCGTGACTCATTGCACTCGTGAGAAGTAATGATTTGTTGTGGATCACATTGAAACGTACTACTGGCTGCTATCAGACACTGTTCGAGCCGGCTTAATTCAGAAAGCGGTTTCGCATTAACGTTCATGCAGACCTCAAGACATCCGTATTGGTCGGTTCAATATTGTTTTTTGTTTTTATCGTAAAAAAGCGGGGGATATTCTCCCCCGCTTTCAGGTATTACCAGGTATATTTCACACCCAAATTGGCACCCCAGTTCTGGTCAACGTCACCGCCGCCAAGATACGTGGCATCCGTGTACGCGCTGAAGTTCTTCGTGAAGCTGAACTGCGTACCCAGCCCTACACGCACCGCAGAGCCTTTAACGCCGTTGTCGATGCTGTCGTCGTTGATATCCGCAGTGTTATCAGCATCATCATAGACATAGGCCAGCTTGAAGTAAGGCGTCAGCGCCTGCTCGCCACCATAGTTGAATGTATAACCCGCATCCAGGCCGAGTTCATAGCGCAGGCTATCGTAAGATTGCCCATCAACGCGCATGTCATTACTCAGGCGATAATCATCCCCGGACTGGAACAGACCGGATACCGCCGCGTAAGGGGTTACGTAGCCAGACAGGTTTGGTTTCCAGTCATAGCCCAGCTTCATGCCAAAGCCAACCGCATCGGTGGTCGTGTCACCGTCAACGTATTGACCGTTGCTCATGGTAGCTGAAAGGTCGTTGTTAAAGCGGGTGTAGCTCAGGGAGCTGTCGAGGAACATATCGTTCGCAAACTTCGCAGAGGCATAGATCATTGCCGTCTGGCTGTCCTGATCGACCTGACCGGTACGATCGCTGATATCCCCCTTCGCGAAGCCTGCTGCACCGCCGACGATCCACTTCGCATTGTTACCGTCAATCTGGGTGTCCAGACCGACCATAATGCCGCTCACGTCCTGATCGTAGCTGATAACGCCATTGTCACCGTCGTAGTTGCCACCGAAGTAGCTCACCCAGGCTCCGCCATTGTCCGCCAGGCCATGACGGCTGTTGGTCAGACGCGAACCGACGGTATCCTGCTGCAGATTCCAGATATTGGTATTGGCAGAAGGAATGCTCAGCGCCATGTTGGCGTAGTCGGTCAGCGCTTTCTGCTCAAGGACAACGGTATCACCCTGCTGCTGTGCCTGATAGGTGTAAGCCCCTAAATCCGCTTTGTTTGCGGCAGTAAAGTGGGCTGCGGTATCCGGATTGTTATCATAAACACGGACGATCTCTTTGTTTTTGTAATCAGCGACAGAGCCTGCGCCGGTCGCATCATCAATGCGTACTTTATAGTTACCGGCAACGTCACCGTTCACCGCCAGATGGCCGTCTGAGTTCAGTGCGACGACACCATAGTCGTAGTCCGCGCTGTAACGATCGTTAGTGATATAACGCGCGTTATTCAGATCGCTGTTCAGCACGTAATCACGGCTGGCTACGTTCAGTACGCCACCGTCGGTCAGCACCATATTGTGCGTGTCGACCTGACCCAGACCCAGCGCCAGCTCGGCACCGTTATCGACGGTGATCGTATTCGCATACAGCGCGGCCGTCTCTTCGGTCAGAGCTGCACGGCTATCGCTGTCGAGATAGAGGCTGTCGGTCGCTACGCCGCCGCTGTCGCCAATATTCAGCGATGAAGCATTGGTTAGGGTAATGGAGTCCGCCAGCAGGCCAGCGTTTTCAACGTTGACCTGAGAGCGGTTATTCACCGCCAGCGCGTCGATGTTAGAGATCTTACGGGTATCCCACTCGGAACCGTTGTCCAGCGTTACGTTGAACAGGCCGCTCTGGTAGACCGCTTCGCCCGCTACGTGGCCGTTGCTGTCAAAGGTGGAGTCAGGCCAGATGCTGTTAGGCGCCAGCGCATGCCAGTCAACGTTGCTGTAACCCTGGCCGTACATCTGCGAAGTGCCAATGGCTTCAACGCTGGACTGCGCCGCACCGACCCACTTGCTGCCGTTGGTCAGCGTCACGTCCAGCCTGTCGGTGCCATCCCAGCCATTAGTGGTTGGGTTATAGACGCCATCATCGGTGGTATCGGTTGCCGGATCGCCATTTTCGTAGAAGTTGTTATCGAAGGTGCTGGCGAACAGGATGTCGCCGGTGACGGTAGAATGGTCGAACGTGGCGGTGGTCTGCATGGCGTTGTCAGACGAGCTGGCCGCAACGATCAGCGCCGCGTCATCCGCGCCCGTGGCGTGGGTTTCACCGTAGTCGCTCGGCTTAGCCGTTTGACCGTAGAATCCGCTGGTACCCAGATCGCTGTAGGCGCCTGACGTCAGCACGGAGTCTTTAACCACCAGCGTATCGGTGAACACGTTTGCGCTGTTCGCCACGCCTTCAACGCCGTCATACGGAGTATTATCGAGCTCCTGATAGCCCTGCGTTAGCGTAATGCCCGCAACGTGGGAATTATTCTGGATAACAATATCAGACTCCACGTCCAGCGTAATCGCGTTACCGAGAGCGTAGGTATCCAGGTAATGGGTTTCCGATGTTTCGCTCTTCACGACGTCATAAGCGTAATGCTCGTAAGCGTCGTTGATCGTGCTGTTATCGACAGTCAGGCTAAAACGATCGAACTGACTATGCGCGGTACCGTCGGCGTCTACGCCGTCGGCACAGTTTGCGGTCATACACTCAGAGGTAATCATACCGTTGATGGTGCTGTTAGAAATGCTGAGCGCATTAGAATGACCATTGATGCCGTCATCCAGATAATACGTCGAAATAACGCCATTCACCGTTGATTTATTGATCACCGGATAAATATCACCGTCATGGCTGGCATCAGTGTAATCCCAGTCAGCATAACCATAATACCACGGGGTTGAGGCGGCGTTATCATATCCAAATGTATTATACGTCGTACCGGAAATATCTTTCGCATTGGCCTGAGAAGCGATAGCCAGGGTACAGGCTAATGCAAGTTGAGATACAACCAGTTTCTTTTTCCATGTTTGCATTGGGTCATCCCTCCTCAGGGACGTAAGCAAGTTTGTCCGTCAAATCATTGTGCAATATTCAATTGCGGAGAGAATTATGCAGTTGCATTTAGAAAAGGTTCAATGAATGATTCCATTAAGTCCGCATACAGACAAAAAAACAGAAAAAAGGTCAACCACACAGCAGGCAATCATTATAAACATTATAAAAACAGAAAGTTGAAAATTAATTTCATAACTCACATTAATATTATTAAAATAAATAGATCATTATTTTTTATATATTCTATCTGATATAGAAATCATACTAATCATTCCCCTTTTCCTGAAAAAAGCAGACCGCGCGAGTGTAGAGTGAAAAAAGATTCTTCAGCCGTCAATTTGAGAAAAGAAAAAAGCCTACTTTCGTAAAACAACGGCCTTCACTTTGAGGTACACTAGGCCTCTTTGTTCCACAAACATCAGGCATCCCATGACCGATTTAATTGCACGTCCCCGCCGTCTGCGCAAGTCACCTGCACTGCGCGCTATGTTTGAAGAGACAACCCTGACCTTAAACGATCTGGTGTTGCCGATTTTTGTTGAAGAAGAGATCGATGACTACAAAGCCATCGAAGCCATGCCGGGCGTAATGCGCATTCCGGAAAAATATCTGGCGCGCGAGATCGAGCGCATCGCCAACGCGGGGATCCGCTCGGTGATGACCTTTGGCATCTCCCACCATACCGACGCCACCGGCAGCGATGCGTGGAAAGAAGATGGCCTTGTCGCCCGTATGTCCCGCATCTGCAAAGAGACCGTGCCGGAAATGGTCGTCATGTCAGACACCTGCTTCTGCGAATACACCTCTCACGGCCACTGCGGCGTGCTGTGCGATCATGGCGTGGATAACGATGCCACCCTGCTGAATCTCGGTAAGCAGGCCGTGGTCGCGGCCGCTGCGGGTGCAGATTTCATCGCCCCCTCTGCCGCGATGGATGGACAGGTTCAGGCGATTCGTCAGGCGCTGGATGCGGCAGGCTTCACCGACACCGCCATCATGTCCTACTCCACCAAATTTGCCTCCTCCTTCTACGGCCCGTTCCGTGAAGCGGCTGGCACGGCGCTGAAGGGCGACCGTAAAACCTATCAGATGAACCCGCTGAACCGCCGGGAAGCGATTCGCGAATCCCTGCTGGATGAAGCTCAGGGCGCAGACTGCCTGATGGTCAAACCGGCTGGCGCGTATCTTGATATTCTGCGCGACATCCGCGAACGCACTGAACTGCCGCTGGGCGCTTACCAGGTGAGCGGCGAGTACGCGATGATCAAATTCGCCGCGCAGGCGGGAGCGATTGACGAAGAGAAAGTGATCCTCGAAAGCCTGGGTGCGATCAAACGTGCGGGCGCGGACCTGATCTTCAGCTACTTCGCGCTGGATCTGGCTGAGAAAAAAATCCTCCGCTAATCTTCACCAAACTGCAATACAACCGACATCTGCTCCTTCTACTGTCTTCGCAAGACGGCAGGAGGAGTAACCATGTTTAGCCTCGATAGCGTTCTCGACGATCTTTGGCCTCAGGCGAGGCCTGCACCCTGGCAAAAAAGTCTGTTAAAAAGACTGTTTTACGAAGAAGAATTCCAGCAGTTTGCCGCCGCGCACCGCCACCTCAAAGGACTGGACATGGTGGAGCAAGTTCTGGAGCACCTTGATATTCTCTGCACCGTTTCCGCCCGCGATCTCGAACAAATCCCCGAACATGGCCCGCTGGTCATTATTGCCAACCACCCGACGGGTACGCTGGACGGGCTGGCGCTGTTGTACGCCGTCTCCCGCGTACGCCGTGACGTAAAAGTCGTGACCAACCGGATGCTGACCCACCTTGAGCCTCTCAGTTCACTCTTTATCCCGGTGGACAATATGGGGGGCAGGACGGCGAAATCCTCCCTGGTGCAGATGGAACAACATCTGCAAAATGCGGGCGTACTGATCTTCTTCCCGGCGGGAGAAGTTTCACGTCCGACGCGCAAAGGCATTCACGATAAAAAATGGCACCCGGGCTTTATCAAGCTCGCCAGCAAGCTGCGCGCGCCGCTGCTGCCGGTGCATATTCAGGCGCACAATAGTCTCCTCTTTTATGCCAGCACGCTGGTGTCGCCGACATTGTCGATGCTGCTGTTAATGCAGCAGATGTTCCGCCGCCGCCATAGCCAGCTGCCGATTAAAATCGGCCAGCAGATCGCCTGGCATCACTGGCACAGCGCCACCCTTTCGTCGCGTGAGATGGCCGAGCAGTGCCGTCAGCACGTGATGCGTCTTGGCAAGGGAATGCCTGGCGTCTTTAAAACCCAGTGCGCCATTGCTCGTCCGGAGGACCGGGCGACTCTGAAACGCGCGCTGACGCAGGCCGAGTGTCTGGGCAAAACCGGCGACGGTAAGCTCATCTATCTGTGGCAGCGTAACGGCCAGGAAGAGGCTCCGCTGCTGCGCGAGCTGGGCCGCCTGCGCGAAATTGCGTTTCGTGCGGTGGAGGAAGGGAGCGGCAAGCGCCGGGACACCGACCGTTACGATGACGATTATCTGCACCTGATCCTGTGGGATGATGAGGATCTGGAGATCGTGGGGGCGTATCGCTTTATGCCCACCGCAAAGCAGATTGCGCATCGGGGTCCGGAAGGGTTGTACAGCTACAGCCTGTTCCACTACGACGATAAAATGCAGGACGTGCTGGAGCACGGCATTGAACTGGGTCGCAGCTTTATTCAGCCGCGCTACTGGGGACGCCGCGGCCTGGATTATCTCTGGTCCGGGATTGGGGCTTATCTGGCACGTTATCCGCACTACCGTTATCTGTTTGGCCCGGTCTCGATCTCCGGAGGCTTACCGCCAGCGGCGCGGGATCTGCTGGTGGCATTTTACCGTCTGTGGTTCCCGGCAAGCCATCCGCTGGCCGCGTCGCGCCAGCCTTATCCTGCATCGTTACCGGACGTGCTGGCACAGTTTGGCGGCGTGGATTACGTGGACGATCTGACGAAGCTGAAATCCCTGCTCGGCAATCTGGGCTGCGGCATTCCGCCACTCTACAAGCAGTATTCCGAGCTGTGCGAACCGGGTGGCGTGCAGTTTATTGATTTTGGCAGCGACCCGGCGTTCAACAACTGCGTCGACGGGCTGGTGCTGGTGGATTTGTGCTACCTGAAGACGAACCGCTATCAGCGGTATATAGGGGTACACTCTTTGTAGGCCGGGTAAGCGCAGCGCCACCCGGCAAAAACGGTGCACAATTGCCGGGTGGCGGCTACGCCTTACCCGACCTACAGATACTACAGGATCAAGGGCGATAAAACGGCTTATCCCCCAAAATCGTCGCCCGCTGCATAATCCGACGCTGCGGCAGATAATCCGCATTGGCATAGTGCTGCGTCACGCGGTTATCCCAGATCGCCAGATCGTTCTCCTGCCAGCGCCAGCGCACCTGAAACTCCTGTTTGGTGATATGCGCAAACAGGAAACGTAGCAGCGCCTCGCTCTCTTTTTCCGTCACGTCCACAATGCGCGTGGTAAACCCTTCGTTCACGAATAACGCCTGCTTGCCCGTGACCGGATGGGTACGCACCACCGGGTGCAGCAGCGGAGGATGTTTTGCAACCGCATCCAGCCAGCGCTGATGCTCCTCTTCGCTTTTACGGTACTTGTATTCCTGGAACGATTTTTTGAAATCGTGCTCCGCCCGCAGACCACTCAGCAGCGTCCGGAACGGTGCGGACAGCGCCTCGAAAGCCGCAATGCCGCTCGCCCACAGCGTATCGCCTCCGGTCTCCGGCAGCAATTTTGCCGCGAGGATCGCCCCTGCGGGCGGCGTCTCGATAAAGGTCACATCGGTGTGCCAGTTGTCATTATCCGGCGGATTATCGTTATGGGTATCCAGGACGATAATCTCCTCCACCCCTTCCGCATGCGGATAGACCGGATGGATATGCAGATCGCCAAAGCGTAGCGCCAGCGCGCGCTGCTGCTGCGGGGTGATCGCCTGCTCGCGCAGGAACACCACCTGATGGCGCAGCACCGCGTGATACAGCTGCTCGAACTGGTTATCGCTCAGCGGACGGGTTACATCCAGGCCCGACACCTGCGCGCCAATATACGGCCCCAGCGGGGTAATGGTCAGACGTTCACTCATTGTATTTCTCCATGCCAGGGCGTCAGACGACGCTGTAGCGCGCGCAGCCCCAGCTCTAATCCGAAGGCGATCGCGGCAATGACCGCGATCCCAGCCAGCACCACGTCAGTCGCCAGGAACTCTCCCGCCGACTGCACCATAAACCCTAATCCTCGCGTGGCGGCGATCAGCTCTGCCGCCACCAGCGTGGACCACCCCACGCCGAGGCCGATGCGCAGCCCGGTTAAGATCTCCGGCAACGCGCCCGGTAAAATCACGAACAGCAGCACCTGTGTCCGGCTGGCGCCCAGCGACTGCGCCGCGCGGATCCGCACCTGCTGGGCACTTTTGACGCCCGCCAGCGCCGACATCGCAACCGGGGCGAAAATCGCCAGATAGATCAGCAGGATTTTTGACGTTTCACCGATGCCAAACCAAATTACCATTAGCGGCAGATAGGCCAGCGGCGGCACCGGGCGGTAAAGCTCAATCAGCGGATCGAGGATGCCGCGCACCGTCGGGCTTAAGCCCATCGCGATGCCAACCGGAATGCCGATCATCACCGCCGCCAGCAGCGCCACCAGAATGCGCGTCAGGCTTGCGCCCAGATGCTGCCAGAGCGTGGCATCCATAAACCCCTGCGGCCCGGCGATGGCAATAAGTTTGGCCAGCACCTGTCCCGGCGGCGGCAGAAAAAGCGGGCTGATCCACTGCAGTGCCGCCACCAGCCACCACACCGCCAGTAACACCAGCAGCGTCCCGACGCTCAACGTGAGCTGGCGGGAGAACGGCCAGCGCAGCGCCTGACGCGTGCGGCGCGTTTTTTCACTGAAGACGATGCTCATGAGAAAGCCTCCCGTTGGTCAAACACGCGGCTTAGGATGTACTCACGCTGGTCGATAAACTGCGGATCGGATTTGATGCTGCGCACGGGTTCTCCGGCGACATAACGGCGCGCGAACTCGAGCGGCAAGCGTTCCACCACGCGCCCCGGCCCCGGCGATAACAGCACCAGCTCGGTCGCCATAAACACCGCTTCTTCGATGTCGTGGGTGATCAACAGGACCTGCTTGCCCGTCTCATGCCAGAGACGCAACAGCAGGGTTTGCATCTGCTCGCGGGTGAAGGCGTCCAGCGCGCCGAACGGCTCGTCCAGCAGCAACAGCTGCGGGTTTGCCGCCAGCGCACGGGCAATGCCGACACGCTGGCGCTGACCGCCGGAAAGCTGCCAGATAAAGCGTTTTTCCGCCCCTTCGAGACCCACTTTTTTCAGCATCTGCCGTGCCGTTTCCAGCCGCTGTTCGCGGTTCCCCCCCGCAAGCTGTAGCCCAAATGCCACGTTTTCCTGCACGTTGCGCCAGGGGAGCAAACCTTCATTCTGGAAAACCACGCCGCGCTCGGCGCCGGGGCCTTCCACCTTTTTGCCTTCCAGTTGGATGGTGCCACGCTGATAAGGGACAAAACCGGCAATCAGATTCAGTAGCGTGGTTTTCCCACACCCGGAGGGGCCCAGCACCACCAGCAGTTCACCGCTGGCCAGCGTCAGGTTGATCTCCTCCAGCGCGGGTTTGCCGCCGTAATCGGCATACAGGTTCGTTATGCTCAGCATGGCGGACTCCTTATTTCACAAAGCGGTCGGTGACGTACTGGCTGTAATCCGCCGCTACCGCGGGCACTTTGCCCTGCGCTTTCAGGAAGGTGGCGGTATCGACAATCGCTTTGTTCACCGGCCCGGTCAGCTGCTGCACCTGCTGCGCAGGGGTCAGGTAGGTATTGCCTTTCACCAGCCCCGGCACGTCCGCTTCCGGCACGCCGCTCAGTCGGGCGAGTTTTTCAAGATTGGCGGGCTGCTTCAGCCATTCATCGGGGTTACTGATATAGGGCTGTTGGGCGTCGAGGGCGCTTTTGGCAAAGGCTTTCACCACCTCGGGATGTTTCTCAGCAAAGTCTTTGCGCACGACCCACACGTCGAGCGTCGGCGCGCCCCACTGGCCCACCTTTTCGGAGTCGGTCAGCACGGTGCCATCTTTTTCCAGCTCGTTCACGGCTGGGGCCCAGACATAGGCTCCGTCAATATCCCCACGCTGCCAGGCCGCGATTATCGCGGGTGGCTGGAGATTAAGAATCTGAACCTGCCCCGGCTTGATGCCCCAGTGTTTGAGCGCCGCCAGCAGGCTGTAGTGGGTGGTAGAGATAAACGGCACGGCGATGCGCTTGCCGATCAGGTCTTCCGGTTTGGTGATGTTTTTCTTCACCACCAGCGCTTCAGAGTTACCGAGCTGCGAGGCGAGCAGGAACACCTCAATCGGCACCTGCTGGCTGGCCGCGACCGCCAGCGGGCTGGATCCGATATTGCCGATCTGCACGTCGCCGGAGGCTAACGCACGCACGACGGACGCCCCGCTGTCGAACTTGCGCCAGTCGACGTTCGCGCCGCTCGCTTTGGCAAAGGTGTTATCCGCCTGCGCAACTTTCGCCGGTTCCGCAGAGGTTTGATACGCGACGGTGACGTCTACCGCCTGCGCCTGAAAGGCCCACAGCGCCAGCGCGCCGAGAAGTGTGATTCGCGATGAAATTGCCATAGTATCTGCTCCCCTTGTTGTTATGAGGGCAGTATTTCCGGCGCGGGAATTTTGATAAAGGAATTAAAACGCATCGCTCATAACGATTCGTTTTTAGATAAAAAGTGGGAAAGGATAGTCAGTATTGTGCGATTCGTTTTTACCCTCTCCCTGTGGGCTGATGTATCCCCGCAATTAAATGCGAGCAGTGAACAATTCCCTCGCCCCTTCGGGGAGAGGGTTAGGGTGAGGGGAACATACGGCTGTAGTGGTCATTCCGTTCACTTAATGTTCCTTGCCACTCTGTGACGGCATGACCGGTGAACGTGCCAGGGTGGCTCAATCGCCACCACCCTGGCGACCCGGGCTCCCGGCGGTAAATCGCCGCTTCGCGGTGCCCTCAGCTTATTCCTTCAGGCTATCGGGTCGGGCATGAGCCTGCATCCCTGCAGGCCACGCCCTCTCGGCGCATCCGTGCGCCTCGCCCCGGCCTTACGGAAACGCTTCGGCGATTTACAGCCGGACCAGAGCATCGCTGTAAGTTAGTCATTTCACATTATAAAATTGAATGGCTTCTGGTTTAAAAATTTACACGGAAACCCTCAGATGTAGGCCGGGTAAGGCGTAGCCGCCACCCGGCAGAGAAGTCAGCGCTTTGCGTTTAGCTCAGCAATATCCTTCGGTGTGGTGCGACAGCATCCACCGATTAATTTCGCTCCAGCCGCCAGCCACTGTGGCAAATAGCCCGCCAGCGTCTCGCACGCTTCGCCGTGGTGGTGCCAGGTTTTGGTCACCGCATCATAGTGCTCGCCCGAGTTCGGGTAGACCACCAGCGGCAGCGCCGTCAGGCTTTGCAGATGTTTCAACGCCGCGGTGGTGTTTTCCAGGGCGATGCAGTTGATGCCCAGCGCGACAATGTGCGGGGACTTTGCCAGCACGTCGACCACCTCACGCAGCGGCGTGCCGTCGCTCAGGTGCTCGCTATCACGCAGGGTAAACGAGAACCACGCCCGGGCGCGAGGATACTCGGCCAGAAGCGCCGCCAGCGCCTTAATTTCCCCAAACGAAGGCAGCGTTTCGCAGGCCAGCAGGTCCGCCCCCGCATCCAGCAGCGCTTCCACACGCGGGCGGTGGAAGGCGGTAAACGCCTCGGCGCTGCGCACGTAGTCGCCGCGATATTCCGAACCATCCGCCAGATACGCGCCGTACGGCCCCACGGAGCCTGCCACCAGCAGCGTACCTGCGTGCGGGTTTTCAGCCAGATACGCTTCGCGCGCCTTACGCGCCAGTTCCACGCTTTTGCCAATCAACGCCCGGGACTGTGCATCGTCCAGCCCGCGTGCCGCGAAGCCAGCGGGCGTGGCCTGGTAGCTGGCAGTGATCGCCACCTGCGCCCCTGCGCGGTAATAATCAAGATGCACTTCGCGGATAAGTTCCGGGTTTTCTACCAGCACTTTGGCAGACCAGAGGCTGTCTGCAAGGTTACACCCGCGCGCTTCCAGCTCCGTTGCCATCGCCCCATCCAGCACCACAAACGGCTGTTTTTCGAGAAGAGCGGTAAGCGGATTATTCTGCGACATGTTCAGGCTCCTGCGATGTCATATTTCGGGTCAGGTAGTACGCACCATAACACAGGGCGACAAACGGAAGCCCGCAATAAAGGGCAATACGCTGGCTCGGGTCAAACCACAGGCCGACACAGGCAACCACGCAGAGAATAAAACCGAGTACCGGCACCAGCGGATACCACGGTGCGCGATACTGCAACGCAGAGAGCGGCTGGCCGGACTGCAGATGTCGGCGACGGAAAACGAAGTGCGACGCGCAGATGCTGATCCAGACCGCCACCACCGCAAAGCCGGAAATGGCCGAGAGCGCGACAAACACCGTGTCCGGGGCGATAACGCTTGAGAACAGCGCCAGCACGCCACCGAGCATGGAAACCGAAAGCGCCGTCAACGGCACGCCATTTTTGTTCACCCGGGCAAAGCAGCGCGGCAACGTTTTTTCGTTAGAGAGCGACCACAGCATGCGCCCGGAGGCGTACAGCCCGGAGTTGGCCGCCGAGAGGATCGCCGTCAGGATCACGAAGTTAAAGATATCTGCCGCGTAAGGAATACCGACCTTCTCAAACACCAGCACGAACGGACTCTTTTCCACGCCCGCCTGCTGCATCGGGATCAGCGCCGCCAGTACAAACACGGTGCCGATAAAGAAGATAATCAGCCGCGCGATGGTGGTGCGGATTGCGACCGGAATGACCTTGTGCGGGTTTTGGGTTTCGCCCGCCGCGATACCAATAAGTTCGGTGCCGGAGAAGGCAAAGTTCACCGCCACCATGGTCATCAGGATCGGCAGGCCGCCGTGCGGGAACCAGCCCTCAGCGGTAATGTTGCTTAACCCCGGCGCAGGTGAACCGTCCTGCATCGGGATAAAGCCAAAGACCGCCGCCCCGCCGAGGATAATAAAGGCGATGATGGTGATAACTTTCACCAGCGAGAACCAGAATTCGCCTTCAGCAAAGAAGCGCGTGGAGATGACGTTAAGGCCAAAAATCACCACGCAGAAGACCACGCACCACGTCCAGACGGGCACCTGCGGGAACCAGTACTGCATGCAGAACCCGGCGGCGGTAAAGCTCGACCCGAGCGCCACCGTCCAGGTGAGCCAGTAGAGCCACGCCACGGTGTAGCCCGTCGCCGGACCAAGATAACGGGCGGCATAGACGTGGAACGCGCCGGTTTCCGGCATCGCCACGGAAAGCTCACCAAGACACTGCATCACCAGCCAGACCACCAGCGCGCCAATCAGGTATGCCAGCAGCGTGCCCGCCGCCCCGGTCGTGGAAATGATATAGCCCGTATTAAAAAATAACCCAGTCCCAATCACGCCGCCCAGCGAGAGCATAATCAGGTGGCGTGTTTTCATGGTGCGCTTCAGCTGCCCATTTTCTTGTTGTGTTTGCATATTACCTTCTATACGTATGGACATCTAAACATCCAAAGAAGGTGTTATACCGCGATTGTTAATAAAAAGCTAGATGACCAGACGCAAACGGGCGCGCCGCTCACTGAGTCTGGGGTGGGATGTCAGGATGACATAGAGAAAAGGACGCCAGGCCATAAGCACCTCCGCAAGCTGATATGTATATCATGGCGCGGGAAGAGACGATCTTCGGTCAGTCGAAAGTGGGATCCGTGAAGAGTGGATTCATACCGCAACACTGTCCACAGAACAGGTAAGGCGCAAAGGTTGGTAATTCTCACAATCAGTTCTATAGTCGAACAGTTTCTTAGTAACCAGGAATGACTGATGCGCTTTAACGGACTGACCAAAGGTTTCTTTATTTTCATCCTCGCCCTTGTGACCTGGGCCTTCTTCGACGTGCTGTCGCCCTACTTCTCCGCAATACTGTGGGCCGCTATTCTGACCGTGATTTTTAACCCGGTAAAAAACAAGCTGCGCACCGCGCTGGGGGATCGCAACGGGCTGGCCTCGCTGCTGACCATCGGCATTATCTGCCTGATCGTCTTTATTCCGCTGATGGTGATCCTCTCCTCACTCGCCATTGAGCTGAACGTGGTGTACACGAAGCTTCAGGAGAACAACACGCAGTTCCCGGAAGTGGTGGCGAGCATCTTTAACCACCTGCCGGACTGGGCCAGCGGCTTCCTCGCGGATCACAACCTGAACAACGCGGCGCAGATCCAGAAAAAACTCTCCGATGTTGCGCTGCAGGGCGGGCAGTATCTGGCGGGTAGCGCGTTTCTGATCGGCAAAGGTACGTTTGGCTTTGCGATTAGCTTCGGCATCATGCTTTATCTGCTGTTCTTCCTGCTGAAAGACGGACCGTATCTGGTGCGCCAGATCCTCGACTCCCTGCCCCTGTCTGATTTCGCCAAACAACACCTGTTCGCCAAATTTGTCGGCGTATCGCGTGCCACGGTAAAAGGCACGGCGGCGGTGGCGGTGGTCCAGGGCATACTCGGCGGGATTGCGTTTGCCATTGTGGGCCTCGACGGCAGCGTCCTCTGGGGCGCGCTGATGGCTTTCCTCTCGCTGGTACCTGCCATCGGTTCGGCGATTGTCTGGGTCCCTGCCGCCATCTTCCTGTTCGCCACGCACCAGATCTGGCAGGGGCTGTTCATTGTCGGCTTCTTTGTGATTGTCGTCGGACTGGTGGACAACATCCTGCGACCGCTGCTGGTGGGTAAAGACACCAAAATGCCGGACTATCTGATACTGATCTCCACCCTCGGCGGCATGGAGCTGTACGGCATTAATGGCTTTGTCATTGGGCCGCTGATTGCCGCGCTGTTTATCGCCTGCTGGAACCTCTTCTCCGGCCGCGACCACGAAGGAAATGCTGAAGAGCTGGATGCCGATTTCATTGAAGAGGGAAAAAACCCTCCAGATTTGTAAGGATGTGACGATATAGACCCCACCAGGCGGCACTGTGCCGCCTTTTTTTCGCCATAAATCAGCCGTTTTCTATAATCTGAAGAACGCCATCCTCTTCATGTTGTAAAAGGATCACCAGGTGCGAATCGCGACAATTACTAACTGGGCCTATGGTGCCACGGTCTGCCTGACCATTGCGTCCGGCATTATCATGCTGCTGGCTTCCGGCGCCGACACCGCGGAACGTCAGGCCATTGAACAGCGTCAACGTTTTGATGAGCTGACGGAAAATATTGAAACTGATGCCTGGGTACAGTCCGATTTAGCGCGCCTGTACGTCGTCAAAAAAGATCCTCAAATTCTCAAAGAGTATAACCAGTCAGAGAATAGCCTGAAGCACATCGAGCTGAAGCTGGAAAAACTGCAGGACGCTGGCGCATCGGATGACGAGCTTGCCCTGCTGCATGAAGGCTTAAAGATTGTTGATGAGCTGCAGGACGAACAGCAAATGGCCCTGGCGAACACGGCGCGGGGTGAAGACGCTCAGGCCATCGCCCTGCTCTATGGTGCCTCTTATGAGCAAGAGCTTGAGCGCGCCCAGAACCAGATCGATCACTTTCGCCAGATACTCGACAAACGTGTGATCACGTCCGTACGGGAGGCGACAAAAAAATCGAAAGCGCTGCGAACGACCTCTGAGTTGATGGTTGGCCTCACCGCCCTGCTGTTCCTGTTTGTGCTTGGCTTTATATTAAAACGCCGCGTGCTGCGTCCGGTCGTGCGCCTGAGCGACGTGGTGCACCGCCTGGCATCACAGGACTACGCGGTGGAAACGCCCAACTTCAACCAGATTGATGAGATCGGCGATATGGCGCAGGCCATCCGCATCTTCCGTGAAAACGGCCTTGCGCGCCAGCGTCTGGAAAAAGAGCGCGATGCCGACTGGGCCATCCGCGAGCTGCTGGCGCGCATGACCCAGAGGCTGCAGGGATGTGAGAACGTAAACGATGTGATTAACGTTGCGGAGTTGTTTGCGCCCAATATTGCACCGGGGATCCCTGGCCGACTCTACGTTCTCGACCGGGATCCGTGGCAGATGCGCTGCGTCGCGCAATGGCTTGCGCCGGTGGGTGACGAGACGACGTTCCACCCTGACGAGTGCTGGGCCGTGCGTCGTGGTCAGAGCCATCCGCCGGTCAACGGTGAGCCGGATATCGCCTGCTATCACCTGCAGGAAGAGACGACGAACAGCGCGCTGTGCGTGCCGCTTATCGCCCAGGGGGAGGCCATTGGCTTGCTCTCTTTCCAGAACATCAACGCGGACAATGCCCCTTCCCGCCCGTATCTTGAACTGATGGCTGAGGCGCTAGGACTGGCGCTGGCGAACCAACGCCTGCGCGACGCGTTACTGGAAAAAGCCCTGTTTGACCCGCTCACCGGCCTGCGTAATCGCCATCATCTGGAAGACACCCTGCACACCCAGATGGCACAAGCCATGCGTAACGATGAACCGGTTAGCTGCCTGATGATCGACATCGATCACTTCAAGAGCATTAATGACCGTTTCGGCCATGAGGCCGGAGACCTGGTCATTAAAAGCGTGGCGCTGATTGTTCAGCGGGCCGGGCATGACAGCGGGCTGGCCTTTCGCTTCGGGGGGGAGGAATTTCTGGTACTGCTTCCCGGCGCCGGAGAAGCAGAAGCGCATGCCTGTGCGCAGAAAATTTATGACGGTGTGCGTGAGCTGTCGCTTCGTTACGGCCTCTCAGAGATTGGGCCGGTGGATGTCTCGATTGGTATTGCCAGCTATCCAGAGCATGCCCAGAGCGACAACCTGCTGCGCGCCGCGGATGTCGCCTTATACCGGGCGAAAGAGCTGGGCCGGGCGCGGATTGTGAGTTTTGGAATGCTGGAAGCGGGTTAAGGTTAGACTCTTATTCATGACGCATGATGTTCATGTCATTGTTCTGACGCCAGAAGATCAATCATGGCCCGTGTGGCTGCTGACTGGCGTCGATGGGGCGCGTAGATGAGCGAGAAAGGTCGCGATCGTCCACGAAGTTGCGGAAGTATCTCAACTAACTGGCCGCGCTGTATCTTCTCGCGGACAATGAATTCGTAGCTCTGACAGACCCCTATTCCATGTTCAGCCAGCGAAACCACGCCAAGGACATCATCTGAAATCTCGATGGTTGAATCTGGCTGCCAGTCAACATCCCGCTCATCCACGCGAAATACCCAGGGCGCAATACGGCCGGTACGCGGCATAATAAAAGGCAGGCACATATGCTGCCGCAGTTCATCGAGCGTCTGCGGCATTCCCATGCGATGAAGGTAAGCGGGTGAAGCAACCAACAGCAGTGCCGCATCCTGCAATTTACGCGCGACGAATCCACTGTCAGGCATTTGACCCAGGCGAATAGCCAGGTCGAATCCCTCAGCGATCAGGTCGACATTGCGATTGGTAATGTTCAGCTCCACCTGAACGCGCGGAAACTGTTGGGAAAAGCGGGCCAGCAAGGGCGGCAGACAATAATGCCCATAGGTGGTCGGGACGCTGATCCGTACCCGGCCAGTCAGATCCCCCTCCTGCCCCCGGCCATCGCGTTCGGCGTCATCAAGCAGGGAAAAAGCAGAACGCGCCTGCTCAAGATAAATCCGTCCGGCTTCCGTTAGCCCCACACGACGTGTGGTGCGTTGCAATAGCTGTCGTCCAAGACGCACTTCAAGACGGGAGACCGCACGACTCAACACTGAGGGCGTGGTTGAAAGGGCGACCGCTGCAGCGGTAAAGGAGCCATGTTCAACAACAGTAATGAAGACCTCAACATCGCCGAGATAATCGAATTTTCTGCTCATTTTGCTCTTTCAGGAACAAATGTTTTTCATTTTCGCTAATTTATCTCCGTTTGAGCGATGAGTAAAGTAGCCGCACTTGTTACCAAAAGGCAAAAACGATGGATCTTCAACTCAACGGTAAGACAGCACTTGTTACAGGGGCCACCGCAGGCATTGGGCTTGCTATCGCCAGTACCCTTGCGCGCGAAGGTGTTGCCGTCACGATTACCGGACGCGATCGGGAAAAACTGCACAATGCGGTAGCGAAAATTGCTCAGGCAGCTCCCCAGGCCCGGGTATCAGCCATTGTCGCCGATCTGGCTAACGCTGAAGATGCAGAAGCGCTGATTAAGGCCTGTACGGATACCGATATTCTTATCAATAACCTGGGTTTTTATGAAGCCACCCCTTTCGCTGATATCACCGACGAGGAATGGCTACGCATGTTCAACATTAACGTGATGTCAGGCGTTCGTCTTTCACGGCATTACTTCCCACGCATGCTAGCACGCAACTGGGGCCGGGTGATTTTTATGTCCAGCGAAGTTGGCGCTTTCACTCCGCCAGACATGGTGCATTACGGCGTCAGTAAATCAGCTCAACTCGCCGTATCGCGAGGAATGGCAGAGCTGACGAAGGGTACCGGCGTAACGGTCAACAGCGTACTGCCATCGGCAACCCGCTCTGACGGAATCATTGATTACCTGCGCCAGACAGCGCCTGAACCTGGCATGACAGACCAGCAGATTGAAGCGCATTTCTTCCAGACCTACCGCCCCAGTTCCCTGATCGCGCGAATGATCGAGGCTGACGAGATAGCCGCTATGGTCGCGCTACTGGTAAGCCCACTCGGCGCGGCATCAAACGGGGCTGCGGTACGCGTCGAAGGCGGAACGTTCCGCTCCATTCTTTGATACCGCATTAAGAAACCGCGTCTTACTCACATCACCGGAGCATGTATGTCCTACCGTATCGGTACTTTCCCCGCCATTGCAATGGCGGCATTGTTCTCTTTCGCAAGCTGCGCCAGCGCGGCGGATCAGATGCCTCTTGAGCACTGGCGCAGCTACTCAGGCGTAAGCTGGGATAAACCTGAAAACATGCAAATGCCAGCCGTGTTTTCCGGGTCGGTGAATGCCCCCTTAGCAGGCATTCACTTTGATGCAAAGGGCCGGGCCTTTGTCAGTACGCCCCGACTGATTTCAGCCAGCGCCCCCGCCACGTTGAATATTCTCGACACCGATCCTCAGTCCGGACCCGCGCGCCTGACAGCATTTCCGTCCCGCGAGCGTAATGCGGTTGATTCCGCTCCCGATCAGAACCTGCGCAACGTGCTCGGCTTTTATGTTGATCGTAAAAACGGCTGGTTATGGGCGCTGGATATGGGGTTCATCGCGGGAGAAACGGAATCCCCTTCAGGCTCGCAGAAATTGGTCGTACTGGATCTCGACTCGGGCCGAACGGTTAAACGTATCCCCCTGGACGGCGTGGCCGACCGTAAGGCAAGTTTCCTTAATGATGTCGTTGTCGATGAGAATCATCGTATCGCATACATTTCCGACAGCGGGTCGCGCAGTGCGCCTGAAAACCGTGTCGGCCTGATCGTCGTGGATTTCGCCACAGGCACAGCCCGACGCGTGCTGAATAGTCACCCTGCCCTGCAGATTGAACCGGGGGTAAACGTCATTTCCCATGGCGCGGAGGTATGGCCAGGTAAACCGCTATTGATTGGTATCAACGGCATTGCGCTGTCTCCCGATGCAGAAACATTGTACTGGACGGTGACGACGGGAACACATGCATACGCGGTGCCCACTGCCGTGCTGAAGCAACATGATTCAACTGATGCGCAGATTGCCGCTCAAATTCAGAATCTGGGCACGGTGGGAGGTAATACTGACGGTTTGGTGACCGATGCAAAAGGCTACCTCTATATTACAGATGTCACCCATAACGGCATTGTCAGATATGATCCGAAGACCCGTAAAATGTTACTTATTGCTGCAAATGAAGCCATAAAGTGGCCAGACACACCGGCTATTCGCCCGGACGGTGACCTGATCTTCACATCAAGTAGCCTTAATGACCACTTCGCTGGAATGGTCAAACCAGGCCATGAACGGTACGATCTGTGGCGCTTGCGACAGGACACGAACCCGCCGATGAACACTCGCTAATATGGCTGCGCCACCCCATGGGTGGCGCTTTTTTAGCTGTGATGGGCAGGTAAAATCTGTGTCGTGAGAAAATAATGCTCATTTAAAACGATTATTTTTTAAACGCAAAAGAGCTTATTCAAGTAACGTTAGTTTGTCTCAAAATTTCAGTAGCACCATCCACAAATCAAACACCCTACCCCAAAACCACCCAACCCATTGTTTTTAATGGTTTTTACTAAACTAAACGTGCAGTAACAACCGCTACTCAACAAAATATGTAAACTACTGTGATAACTAAATTATAATTCATATACTTCGTTAAAAAAGTGGGGGTCAAAATGAGATTAACCTTAATGCTGTTGTGCTGTCTGGTGCCAACTTTAGCCTGGGCAGGTGAACTGCCAAAACCTGTTGGAAAACCTATTTTGACGATTTACGGTAATATAGAAAATACCAACGAAGAGGGAAAAGCAGTGTTTGATCTCGCCAGCCTTGAAAAACTAGGGATGGTGAGTTTCGAGACGACATCGCCCTGGTATAACGGACGTACAAAGTTTGAGGGTGTCCCTATGAGAAAACTCATGGATTATGTGGGGGCAAAGGGTACTAACGTTAACGTCATTGCGCTCAATGATTACTCTACCGTCATCCCTCTTAGCGACTTCAAAAAATACAACGCCTGATGTAGCCCCCTGAAACACCAGACAGTAGCTGTATCTCCAGATAAGAGATAGGCT